>NC_015680.1:1200000-1500000 GCF_000215995.1 Pyrococcus yayanosii CH1
CGGCGACTTCTTGACGGGCCCCTACAATTACGAGCCCTTCGAGAACGGTGTAACACTCTGGAGGGACGGGTACCCCGGGAGAAGGGTGGAGAAGTCTTTCCGCCTCACCGAGGACGGCTTCGTTGTCGATTATAGGGTGAAGAGCGATGCCAAAGTCCTCTTCGGCGTGGAGCTGAACTTGGCCGTGCACAGTGTCATGGAGAAGCCAGAAGAATTCGAGGCCGATAGGGTAGAAATAGACGACACCTATGCCATCGGGAAGGCCGTCATCGAGCTCGACAAAAGGGCGAGGGTCTGGAAATATCCCATAAAGACACTATCGCAAAGTGAGAGCGGGTGGGACTTTATCCAGCAGGGTGTCAGCTACACTTTCCTGTTCCCCCTTGACGGCGAGTTGAGGTTCAGGCTGAGGTTCAGGGAGCTCTGATTTCAAAACTTTCTTATTTTAGCTGGCTGGAAAGGAGGGGCCTCGGCTAGGGAGGCCTTCATCACCGCTCAGGGCCCGAAAGTTTCCCCTCATCGGCCCGGAGTAAAGCGAACCCTCACACGCCTCTTCTTAGTCTCGGGGAACGCATAGAGGGAGAGGAACAGCCACGCCAGGCCGGAGTACAGTCTAAGCTTCTCAAAGGGATCTCTAAACTCCCCGCTGACTCTATGGCAGCCGGATTCAAGCGTCACGAGCATTAAGCCCGTCCGGTCATCTCGCATGACCTTTAACGGTTTATCGCCAGATGAGATGTGCCAGTGAGGGTAATAGGCCTCAGAGATTCTGACCATGGACGTTTCGTTAACGTCAACTAAGAGGTAAAAGCGTCCGTCGCTCCTGAAGAGGATTGAATAGTTTAGGGATATCTGCCGGATGGAGAGCAATCCCTCGATAATGGAGAGTTCATAAGAGGAATTCCAGTAAAGGGAGTGGAATATGAGATTGCCCCCAAGGAAGTAAACCCGACCCCTTCCGTAGTCTCTGAAGCCTATCAGAGTTAGGTTGCCCGCCCTTACGAGAGGGGTAACGTTCTCGAAGAGAGGACCAAACCAAGGGCCATCGGCATACTGGAAGGGGGCAAAGAGAGAGACATCGTAAACGGAGGAGCTCAAGTTCCCCACCGGTCCAACCTCGACCTCAGCACCGAAGGCCTCACCATCAGCCTCTGGAGCCCATATTACGGTACCCCCTTCCCTTGCGAACTCCTCGAGTCGTTTAACTTCTTCCTCGGTCGGCATCCCTGCGTATATTATAGCATCAACGCCGGAGAGTTCGTTGGGGAGCTTCGGTAGGTAGGCGTAGTCGAAGGGCAACTCCCAGTACCGCCCGATGAGGAGGACGCGGACGGGCTGAACGAAGCTGACGTTCGCCTCATAGACCCTGTAACGGCCGAACTCCACGACTGGTACGTACTCGAGGGACCTCAGAAAGTCTTCGGAAACCAAGCCGCAGTCCCCTTCGATAACAAACCTCACAGCGTAAGCGCGAAGATAATAGGTCAAAGTTGGGTCACCTATAGAGAGGAAGTACCAAAGCTTCTCTTCTCCTTCCCTCGCAGGATTTCCTTCATGATACCAGCCGTTGAAGACCGTCTTACCGGTGAGAGCCGGGAGATAACTGGGCCATGAGAATTCGCAAGGTGCATCGACAATGAACCTCCAGTCAACCCCCGGCTGCTCTCCCAGCCATTCCGCGAGGGCAAGATAGTCGTCAGGAAGCCTAGGAATGGTAGGCAGGAAGAGCAAAGAAATCACCAGAGTGACCGTTAGGGGGGCCACCAACAAGACCTTTTTGGAGGTAACATCGACGGCCTTCGCTCCAGCGACGGCCACAATGTAAGCTAGGAGGTCAAGCCACCTGTAGGGAGGGATTATACGGAGCAGGAGCAGTGAGTGAAGCCACGGGGTGGGAGAGTAATATCCAAAGGAGAGGTATATGAAGATAGCCGCCAGGATGAGCTCCCTAAGTCCTCTCCTCTTCAAGACGAGAATTGAAAGAGAGAACACGGCCAGTCCCAAGAGAAACTCAGGTCTTAAGAGGTCCGATGGAGGAACGCTATAAGCTTTGAAGAGGTGCGTCCCATATATATCCCAAAAGTCCACCCAGGCCCTCTCGAAGAAAAAGGGGACGTACCAGAAGGCCACTAAGAGCATCGTGAGCGCGGTGAGTTTGAAGGCGTTCTCGATGGTTCCCATCTTCACCAGCCTCTCCCCATATAGGGCGAGCGTCAGAACGAGCAGCGGGATTAAGATAGAGTGGTGGGTGAGCAGAATGGCCGAGATTGCCAGGGACGAGAAAACGACCGTTCGTATGTGCCTCTCGGAGAGGAGCAAAACGGCAAGAACAAAGAGGGGAGCGAGATTTATCGCGTTTGCCCTTGGGAAGTTGGCTTCCACGTATACCACGAACAACTTAGATGGGAATAGAAGGTAAATGACGGGACCAACGTACGCTCCCAACCCGAGCCCAAGCCTCCTTAGAAGGAAGAACATAGACCAGGCCCCGATAAATGATGTGAGCACGAGTGTAAAGCTATAGCCGAGGATATCACTCCTAAGAATTTTCCCGAAGAAAGCTCCGAGGAGATAGGAGGCTGGCGGATAAAAACGGAAGAAGGGAAAACCAGCATACCAATCCTCTATCCAGGGCTTCCATCCATCTTCCATGAGCTTGTGAATCTTAAAGAGATGGCCGTTCCCATCAACTGGAAGAGCAGGTGGTGATGGGGCTGTGATAAGGGGGAGGTAGATGAAAATCGACAGCAGGAGAAGCAGGACGAAATAGGCCTTCTTCACAATTCCGCCCCCTTGATTAGCCTGAGGAGCTCCTTAAGACCCGCTAACGTGGCGGCAAAGTAAGTTCCATCATAACTCCCAGCAAGCCAGAGCTCATCTCCCGCCTTCACGAACCTTACCGCAAACCCTCCCTTCTTCAGCCAAGGACCCTCTCCCTCGACCTCAAGGGCCTCGGAGAATCCAACAACCTTCGCCCTCCTGAGGAAGCTAGGATGTGAAAGTAGGAGCTCAAGGAGTTCTGGAAAGGCTCTTTCGTCAACCCATATCATTATCTCGCCCGTGGAGAACTCGTGGATTACCCTCATCCTCCCCCCGTCCAACCGTGCATCGGCCACGTACCTCTCGCTTCCCTCGACCTCGCCCAGCTTAATACCCTTAAGAAACTCGTTCAAGAACTTAATTGGATATCCCGTATCCAGTATTTTAACCACCGCCATCCATGCCCCCCGAGAATTTAAAAATCCTCCAGACTAAAACGGTTGCGGTAGTCATGAGGGTTTCCCTGAGGTTCCAGTCGGTGGTATATCTATACCTCATAGGACTCATCGCATTAGCGGAGCTCTTGCCTGCGGCCTACGTGCTCGAGGGGGTACTATTGTTTCTGTTCTTCATGGTATTCTCGGGGACCATCTTCTACATTCTGCTGATGCTCGCTACGAGGCGTTCTTATCCGTCCGAGGTCTCAGATGATGAACCTAGCCCCCTCGACCCTCTCGTCTACGTCCTCGTGCCTGCCCATAATGAGGAGAATGTTATAGGGAAGACCGCCAGGAGCGTCTTAAATCAGGACTACCTAAACTTGAAGCTTTTTCTAATAAACGACAACTCAACGGACGGAACGAGGAAGATCATGGAGGCTATAAAGCGCCAGAACCCGAAGAGGGTGGTCGTGATAGATGTCCCACCCGATAGGGGGCGCAAGAAGCCCAGGGCCCTTAACTATGCCCTCGAGCTGATAGAAAAGGAGCATGAAAAGCCGGAGTTTGTGTTCATCCTCGACGCTGACTACATCCTTCCTCCCGATGCGATTAGAAAGCTCGTGAGGATAATGGAGAAGGCTCCCAACTACGTCATCGGGATTCAGGGGAACGTGAGACCTAGGAACTGGCGGAAGAACTTCATTACAAAGTTTATAACCCTCGAGAGGCTCGCGGGCTTCAACGTTGCCATAGAGGGGGATATGAAGCTCAACGAGAACGGGAAGTATGGAGGAACGGTGGCACTGATAAGATTTAAGGACCTAATAAGGGTCGGCAAGTTTGGGGAGGATGCCATAACGGAAGACACAGAGCTCTGGGCGAGAGCCCTTATTTCAGGCTACCGGTTCTGGTACTACCACGGGATTGTGGGATGGGAGGAGGCTGTCGAGGACTTAAGGCACTACATAAAGCAAAGGAGCAGGTGGGCCCAGGGGCACCTCCAAGTCATGATTGATTACTACTGGAACGTCCTGAGAGGATGCACGACGCCCGTGGAAGCCTTCGTAGAGCACTTCTACCTCCTGAGTTACCTCGTGCCCGTGTTCTGGCTACTCTCCCTGCTACTTAACGGCTACCTACTCTTAACCGGTGCAAGGAGCTTCGGCCTAATACCTCCGAAGATATCGATAGCCATGTCCATTGTGGCCTTCCTGGTGTTCTGGGCCTCTATAGCGTACTCAAACTGGATTGAAGGAAAGAGAACAGGCCTTCAAATTGAGTGGAGCTTCATCGCAGCATATCCACTATACTTCTCGCTCTTCGTATTCATGGCGGTTATCTATACGACAAGAGCCCTCCTAAGGCTCATAGCGGGAAAGTTTCACTGGGAAAAGACGAAGAGGTTCACCTGAAGGGATTCTTGAGCACGAGCATGTCGATACGACCGGAAGATACTTCGTCGTATAGGAGAGAGATTAGGGAGAGTGACACCATCTCCCGGGAGAGGAGGTGCTCGAAAAGCCCCTTAGTGATTATCAACAGACCGAGGAAGAAATACCCTCCCTTCAGCATGTCGGCAACTAAGAGCACCAAGCCTATGAGAACGTGTCCAAGGGCATAGGCACCCAGAGGTGGTGAATACATCCTGAAGAGCCTCCAGTAGACCGGGAATCTCGTCCTCTTCAGGGAAGACAGAAAATCCCTGTACATTATAGAGGACGTTAGGAAGAAGAAGGTCCCCAAGAGGTACGAGAGAGTCTGCTTAGGTCTCGCCCAATAGAGATTCAGGACTGTGAAAAGGGCCGCCAATAGGGTGGCCACGTAGAGGTACAGCATATATGCGCGGACGATCATGAGGAGAGAGCGTCTCTCCCCGGGGACGTTCGAATATATCCTCATCCCCGCCTCACCCTGAAGTCGAGAGGCTTCTCAAGCCCCCAGAAGCGGCAGAAGGAGCACACTTCTC
This sequence comes from Pyrococcus yayanosii CH1, assembly GCF_000215995.1. Lineage (NCBI taxonomy): Archaea > Methanobacteriati > Methanobacteriota > Thermococci > Thermococcales > Thermococcaceae > Pyrococcus > Pyrococcus yayanosii. The sequence goes on from NC_015680.1 coordinate 1,205,167, forward strand.
CCTGGGCAGGCATGCCACAGACCTTGCACTCTTTGAGCTCCACCTTCTCCCTGAGCTCGAAGAGGTGCCTCTTCCTGAGATAGCCCTTCACGAAGTTCATCTTCGTGCCCGGTCTCTTCTCTTCCATCTCGTTGAGCATCGCCTTCATGTCAAGTGTCGTGGCACCCCTTGCATGAGGACACTCTTCCACTATATATTCAAGGCCGACAGCAAGCGCGTAAGCCACGACTTCCCTCTCTGTGAGCTCGTAGAGGGGCTTAACTTTCTTGACGAACTTACCCTCCCCCGGCAACAGGGGGCCTCCTTTGGCGAGGTATTCGGTGTTCCAGTGGAGGATGTTGTTGAGAAGGAACGATGCCTCATCGTCGAGGTTGTGACCCGTCGCTATCGCATCGAAGCCGTTGTCATAGGCAAACTTGTTCATTATGTAGCGCTTCGTCAGGCCGCAGTAGGAGCAGGGGGGCCTTCTCGTTTTAACCTCACCGATGCCATAGCCGAGAAGCTCCTTGACGCGGACGATGTGAAGCGGGGCACCAATAATGGCACACTGCTTCCTCGCGTAGGCCTCGCTCTTCTCCGAGTACTCGCCTATGCCGAGATTTATGTGAAGGCACTCCATATCATAGCCAAGCTTATTGAGGACATAGGCAGTTACGGCCGAGTCCTTTCCGCCGCTGACCGCAACGAGAATTTTCTCCCCCTTGCGGAGAAGTTTGTATTTCTCTATCGTCCTCTGGACCTTCCTCTCGAAATACTCGACGAAGTGCTCCTCGCAGAGGTACATCCGAGGATAGTGAAGCTTAATGTAGGCGGGCCTCCCACAGAGCTTACATCTCACGGTCCCACCTGAAAAAAGGTGAGAAGGGCCGTTTTTAAGGTTAGCCCTCCAGGGCCTCAATCTTCTCCTTCCAGTTGCCGGGTCTCTTGAACTCCTTGAGAGTGTAGAGACCCTCCTTAACGAGTATGCCCCTAGCGGCCATTATGCCCGTCGCGGCGGCATTTACTATGTCCCTGCTTAAACCTGCACCGTCACCGGCCGCGAAGACGTTCTCTATGCTCGTTTCAAGGAGCTCGTTTACCTCCACCTTCATGGCGTAGTACTTTATCTCGGGGGCATAGAGGAGAGTGTGGTCGCTAGCTACTCCGGGAATTACTTTGTCAAGCTTTTCAAGACCCTCGATTATGTTCGTCACGACCCTGTGTGGAAGAGCCATGGCTATATCGCCGGGGGTGACGTGCTTAAGTGTCGGCTCAACATCACTCTTCCTTATCCTGCTCCACGTGCTCCTTCTGCCGCGCCTCAGGTCACCGAGCCTCTGTATTATGGGCCTTCCCCCACCTATGGTGGTGGCCAGCTGTGCTATGCTCCTCCCGTAGGCCGTCGTATCCTCAACGGGCTCTGTGAGCTCTATTCTGCTCAGGAAGGCAAAGTTTGTGTTGTTGCTCTTTTTATCCCTCATGGAGTGCCCGTTTACGCCGACGTAGTTCTCGTACCTCTCCTCCACTACAAAGCCGTTGGGATTCGTACAGAAAGTCCTCACGAAGTCGTCGTAGGTGTCCGTGTATATGTGGAACTTTGGATCGTGGTTTATGCTGGTTATTGGCTCCATGACTATGGCCGGAACCTCCACCCTCACACCCACATCTATCGGCCCATGTCTCGCCCTAAGGCCTATCTTCCTGGCGACGTCATGGAACCAGTCCGCACCTCCCCTACCCGGGGCCACGATTATGTAGCGGGTTTCTATCGTGAAGATATCCTTTCCCCTTCTAACCTTCACCCATCCCCTGTTGAACTCCAGGGCCCTCGTCCAGAGGAAGAACTTGACGCCCTTGGACTCCAAGTGCTCCTTGATGCTCTTTATAACCTCTGGGGTGTGGTCGCTCCCTATGTGCCTCTGGATTATAGGGATGAACTTCACGCCTGCTTGAGCGGCCCTGCGCTCCCAGTAGCGTATCTGGTCGGGATTACCCTTATAGAGCTTCCTTGGGGCCCCGTGCTTGAGGAGTATCTGGTCAACCTCCCAGACGAGCTGCCAAGAATAATTCTCGTCATTCGTCAGCTCCGTCAGGTCACCGCCGATGTCGGGGCGGAGGTTTATCGTCCCGTCGCTTAAGCCGCCAGCACCACCGACACCGCTCATTATGTGGCAGGGCTTACAGCCGACGCAGTAGCCGAGCTCGTACATTGGGCAGATCCTCTGCTCGACATCACCGCCTTCATCAATTATGAGAACCTTCAAGTTGCTCCTCTCGACGAGCTCATAGGCCGCGAAGAGACCGGCGGGACCAGCTCCTATTATCACGACATCAAACTTATCGTCCAGAACCATATTTCCCTTGCCAAAGTGAAGTTCATCGCGGTTTATAAAGTTTTTGGCAGATTTCAGTTAAAAAGTTCGCCATTAATTTGCGAAAACGATCATCCTTTTGGTAAGTTCCGCAGGGCCTTCAAGAACCTCTCGATGACGTCCTCCGGGGCGGGGCCATCAAGACCCACCAGCTTGGGCTGTTCACCTTCAATGAACCTCTCCAGAACATCCACGGCCCATGTCCAAGCCTCCGTGTAGTTGTTTATGGTAGGTGGTGTCTCATCAACCCTGTACCACTCCCCCGTCTTGGCGTCGTAAACGGCGAGGATGGGAGGAATGGTATCGCAGGGGCAATCCACGTAGACCAACTCTATGATGAAGTCACCGAACTGGAGGAAGCCATTTACCTTGAGCTCGCTGCGCCAGTCCATGTTCCCACCAATATTTATGAAAGAACTTTCACTTTTTAAACAAAATCCTCTAAAACACCGACAACAGAGGAGTTCCGGGTGGGGGTCATGATTGTCGCCGTCACGGACATCCACGGTAACGCCAGCATGGTCAAGAAGCTTGCCGACGAGTTGAGTGGCCTTGACTTCGAGATGATCCTAATCGCAGGTGACGTAACACACTTCGGGAACGGTGTGGAGGCCAAGAAAATCCTGGAGCCGCTCTTAGACCTTGGAAGGCCTGTTCTCGCCGTGATGGGTAACTGCGATGGGAGGGACGTTTCCGAAGCCCTTGAAGAGCTGGGAATAAGCGTCCACAATAGAAGGATTGAGATCAATGGAAAAGGAGTTGTAGGGTTTGGCGGCTCAAACATAACGCCCTTCTCGACGGTCTGGGAGTTTACGGAAGAGGAAATAAAGAGGGGCTTGGAGAAGAACTACAGGGCAGGGGACATCATCTTAACGCACGCACCTCCTCACGGCACCTCCCTCGACAGAACGGTCTCAGGCCTTCACGTTGGAAGTCAAGCCCTCAGGAAGTTCATAGAAGAAAGAAGGCCACCCCTCGTAGTCTGTGGCCACATCCACGAGGGAAGAGGAGTGGACGTCATCGGGGAAACCGTGGCAGTAAATCCCGGCCCCCTCTTCCGGGGTTATTACGCTCTCATAGAGAACAGGAAAGTGGAACTCAGGAGGCTTAGGTAGGCCTCACCATCTTAAGGAATATCTCCTCCAGGCTAGGCTCCCTTACCTGCATCATCAGAATCTTGGCACCCTGTGATACCACAAGGTCATGAACTGCCTCCCTGACGTCTTCGGGTGCAATAATCCTGTACCTGTTCGGTCCGACCTCTTCAACCTTCCATTCGACGCTCTCGAAGCTGACGGGCTTGTTCGTTTCTAACATTATGATGTATCCGGCCTCCCTCAGGAACTCCCTCTTTATGTTGTTAAGGGCATCTTCCCGAATCAGCCTGCCCTTTACTATGACGCCGACCGTGTCGCAAATCTCCTCCACGTGGGCCAGTATGTGCGAGGAAAAGAACACCGTCTTGCCGGCTTTCCTCTGCTCCCTTATTATCTCCTTGAACTCGGCGATTCCCGCCGGATCAAGGCCTGTCATTGGCTCATCAAGGATCAGAAGGTCTGGATCGTTTATCAAGGCTTGAGCAAGAAGAAGCCTCTGCCTCATGCCCTTTGAGAACTTGCCGACCTTTTTGTTCCTCACATTCCAGAGGTCCACAAGCTTCAAGAGTTCTTCAATCCTTTTCTCCCTCTCGGCCTTTGGGAGCCCAAAGGCCTCGCCAATCAACTCAAGAGTCTGGAACGGTGTTAGGAATTCCCAAAGAGTCGCATGCTCGGGCATGTAACCAATTCTCTTCTTGGCTTCAATAAGAGACCTCTCCCTGAACTTACCTCTGCTAAAAACCTCGGTACTAAACAGTTCAATCATGCCTTCTTGTGGACGTATCAGGCCCAGAACGCTTAATATCGTTGTGGTCTTCCCAGCTCCATTGGGTCCAAGGAATCCGTAGATCTTGCCTTCCCTGAGCTCTAAGTTCAGGCCGTCTAGAGCTTTAACGCTCCCATACCTCTTGACTAACCCCTCAATCTTTAGGATCGCCATTGATATCACCTCAGGTCAATCTTCCCAAACCTGAAGACTGCTAGGCCGAGATACACAAAGGTCATCGCCGCAAGTATTCCCAAATTGAGAATGTTCCTCGAGACTGAGTATGCAACACCCTGATAAGAGTATGTGATTGTGCATTCCTCTTTTATCACGGCCACGTAATACTCAGAACCCGTGAAGGTTTGTTCGGTGAACTCTCTCCCAGCGGACGTAGAACCGCCGCTGCAGTACCCTTCCCCCTTTGTGACGTTAACTTCTACCTTCACGGGGCCGCTCGAGTAGTCTGGGGTGCCGAGCTCAGTAGCCTTATAATACGTGACGTTCCTAACCACAACGTGTTCAAGCTTTGAAAGGTTGCCAAAAATTATGTTGAGCTGGGCATTAGGGTTGAAGAAAAGGAACTCCGTCTTGTACTCCCTCGAGAGTCTCTGACGTTCGGCTTCAAGTAACTTCATCTTCTCTTCGTAGGCTGTCCACTCCTCTTCCGTTATGTTACCGTTAAGCTGGGGCACCTCAATAGGCCCAAGCTTCTTCTCCACGACCTTCTCTGCATCTATATAAGCCTTATATTCAACGAGGGCCGGTGAGATGAGAGCCAGTAAAAAGAACAAGACAAGAGCCGCCCCCATAGCCCCGGAGGAGGACTTTATCATAGTCGAAAGCAGGTAACCTAGAGCAAGTAGCTGGATCATTGCAAGGAGGAGCACCAGGTTCATTAAAATTGTGTCTCTAAGGAGGGATGTCGTTAAGTCAATGCCAAGGTACTTTATCCCAAAAACCGCTACGAGGGATGAGAGCAATATTGCAAGTGCCAAGATCACCGTGTTAGCTAAAATCTTGCCGAGAATGTAGCCGGCCCGAGTTATGGGCTTGCTTATGGCAATTCTTATTGTCCCCTTCTCGACTTCGGAGTTTATTGCAGTTGCACCAAGGAGTAGTGCGAGTATAGAAACAAAAAAGCCTACCATGCCCTTAACAGCATTAATAAGACTGCTTACCAAGTACTCCTCCGTGTAACCTTTACCAAAGAACTCTCCAGAAGCCTTTATTCCATAGAGCACCGGCAAATACAGAACCATCATGATAAGGACTATTATCCAGAACTTCTTTGTTCTTAGACTCTGCTTGAGCTCGAGCCTGAAGCTCCAGAGCATGCTATCACCTCCAGTCGATACGGGCAAAATGAGATATAGTAGTATAAAAATTTTTCTGTGTCTTGGAATATGAATTAACCTCACAACTGAATGAGGAAAGGATTAAATTCCAGCGAGATAAAGAAAGAGTGGGGAAGGCCATGGGAATAGTAAGGGCTCATCTAAGGATTTACGGGAGAGTCCAGGGCGTCGGATTCAGATGGAGCATGCAGAGAGAGGCGAAGAAGCTTGGCGTCAACGGATGGGTCAGAAACCTGCCGGACGGCAGCGTCGAGGCGGTACTAGAAGGAGAGGAAGAGAGAGTCGAGGCCCTCATAGGCTGGGCCCACCAAGGGCCACCCCTCGCCAGGGTCACGCGGGTGGAGATAGAATGGGAGGAACCCAAGGGGGAGAAGGGGTTCAAGGTTGTTGGGTGACTGCGAGAGGTAGCTTTCTGGGGCAGTATTTGACCTCACACTTGGGACATATCATCTTCTCCCTATTTTTCTCCGGTGTGTGGATGACTATCTTCTCGAGGGTGGTCTCTGCCCTAAGAGCCGTAAAGATGTCGAAAGGAAGGATTCCATCTATAACGACATAAACTTTGCTATCACTCTCGTAGGGATTCCTGCCGGATATCTCAACGACCCTTATGCCGTGCTCCGCGAGAAGGGAGAATAGCTTTGCTATGGCCCTCTCATAGGAGCCCTTCTGAATAGTCAGCTCAAGAACCTCCCAACCCATTAGGGGGGCGACTGAGATAAGAGTCGAGGTTGGGCTTATGTTCTCGAAGAGTATCTTGAGAGCAGGCTTCGACTCGATGTACTCTATGGTATGATAAACTATCTTCCTGTTCACACCCGTTGCTTTAGCTATTCCACTTATTGGGACCTCAACGTCTCTCACATAAACTTTTCCATTCTTTACGGATAGGCCTGCCTCCCATAAGAACTCCACAACCTTCCTCCTGGCCGGGAAATTCTTAAAGTAGGCTTCCAATATGTGTATCATTTCTGCCACCTCTTACTCAATATTGGGTAGAGATGAATATTTAAATCTTTCCGGCATTAGGGACAACCTTTTTATACGAGCCGGAGAGGTAGTGAAAAAGGGAACGGAGGGCTAAGGCATGGGAAAGTTCGCCGAGAAGCTTGAAAAGGCGATAAGGGGGTATACTTTTGACGATGTCCTTCTGGTGCCCCAGGCCACGGAGGTTGAGCCAAAGGATGTGGACGTTTCTACCCAGATAACTCCTAACGTGCGGCTCAACATACCAATTCTAAGCGCCGCTATGGACACCGTGACGGAGTGGGAGATGGCCGTCGCTATGGCAAGGGAAGGAGGTCTCGGCGTCATCCACAGGAACATGAGCATCGAGGAGCAAGTTGAGCAGGTGAAAAAGGTCAAAAGGGCCGAGCGCTTCATAATCGAGGACATAATAACGATTAAGCCCGAGGAGACCGTTGAATATGCCCTTTTTCTAATGGAGAAGAATGACATAGATGGACTGCCCGTCGTTGACGACGATGGCATGGTCGTGGGTATAGTCAGCAAGAAGGACATCGCGTCGAGAGATGGGAAGCTCGTTAAAGAGCTGATGACCCGGGACGTCATAACGGTGCCGGAGAGCGTCGAGGTCGAGGAGGCACTCCGGATAATGGTGGAGAACAGGATAGACAGACTGCCCGTGGTCGATAGGGAGGGCAAGCTCGTCGGTCTCATAACGATGAGCGACCTCGTAGCGAGGAAGAAGTACAAGAACGCCGTCAGGAACGAGAATGGGGAGCTCCTCGTCGCGGCCGCCGTCGGCCCCTTTGACATAAGAAGGGCTGTGGAGCTGGACAGGGCCGGTGCGGATATCATCGTAGTCGACACGGCCCACGCTCACAACCTGAGGGCGATAAGGGCCATGAAGGAAATCAGACAAAAGATAGGGGCAGACCTAATAGTGGGCAACATAGCGAACCCGAAGGCCGTGGATGATCTCACCTTCGCCGATGCAGTGAAGGTTGGAATCGGGCCAGGAAGCATATGCACGACAAGGGTCGTGGCTGGGGTAGGCGTGCCCCAGATAACCGCCATAGCCCTCGTGGCAGATAGGGCCCAGGAATACGGGCTGTACGTTATAGCTGACGGAGGAATAAAGTATTCCGGCGACATAGTGAAGGCCATAGCGGCGGGAGCGGATGCGGTAATGCTCGGCAACCTGCTCGCAGGCACGAAGGAGGCTCCCGGCAAGGAGGTCATAATAAACGGCCGGAAGTACAAGCAGTACCGCGGGATGGGTTCGCTCGGAGCGATGATGAAGGGTAGCGCAGAGAGGTACTATCAGGGCAGTCACATGAAGACGAGGAAGTTCGTGCCCGAAGGAGTTGAGGGCGTGGTTCCATACAGGGGAACCGTGAGCGAAGTCCTCTACCAGCTCATTGGAGGATTAAAGGCAGGGATGGGTTACGTTGGTGCGAGGAACATAAAGGAGCTCAAGGAGAAGGGCGAGTTTGTTATAATAACGGGCGCCGGACTGAGGGAAAGTCACCCACACGATATAATAATAACGAACGAGGCACCCAACTATCCCCTGGAGAGGTAGCATTTTCTCAAGATCTCAAGGGAAGAATTCATTAAGCTGAGGGAAAGGGGCTCAGTCATTCCCAAATATCCAAGGGTTTGAAGAGATTCGCCGAGGTGTTTAAACGAGCTTAGACCCGAGGGTTTAGTTATATTCTTCCTGAATGGGCTTCACAATTCGAAGAAAACACAAAGGGCTAAGAAATTACCTGCTTACAAAGGTCCTTATAAAAGTATGGTAGCGGGGGGAGGATTTGAACCTCCGACCTCCGGGTTATGAGCCCGGCGGGCACTCCTAGCTGCCCCACCCCGCTGCCTGGCCCAGTAAATACTTCACCGCTTCGGTTTATAAATCTTACGCTCTGCTCAAGAATCATTCCTCTGAGGCCATCTACCGATTTTTCTCTTTTGCAAGCCTCGCCCTTTAGGGGGAGTGGTTGTTGAGACCGGGATAGCTTTTAAACTCCCCCACCCTAAAATCCTCGGTGATCCCATGTATCTGACAAAAGAAGAGGAACTCGCGCTCGCCGGCGAGTACGGCTACGCCGTTCAGAAGGCGATGGAAATACTTGTGGCCCTGGGGGATGTTTACGGGGCCGACAGGTTGATACCTATAAAGAGCGCCCAAATTGCTGGCGTGAGTTATAAGAACATCGGCGAGGCCGGAATCGAGTTCCTTAGGGATTTTGTCGAGGCAGGGGCAAAAGTCAGCGTTTACACGACCCTCAATCCGGCGGGAATCGGCGATGAAGAGTTCATGGATAGACAAGCTGAAATCATCAAGCTTTACCGGCGAATGGGAGTTGATGTAACCGCGACGTGTACCCCCTACTACGGGGCCAACCTCCCGAAGTTCGGCGACCACCTCGCCTGGAGCGAGAGCTCTGCTGTTAGCTTTGCGAACTCCATCATAGGTGCGAGAACTAACAGGGAGGGCGGGCCATCGAGCCTCGCAGCCGCGATAGTTGGCAAGACACCGAACTATGGTCTTCACATCAACGAAAACAGGAAGGCAACCGTCGTCGTCGAGGTCGAAACGGAGCTGAAAAGCTTCCTAGACTACTCCCTTCTCGGCTATCATCTTGGGAAAACGCTGGAAAGTGACGTTCCCTACTTCAGAAATCTAAAGCCCGAGCGATTGGACCAGCTAAAAGAATTGGGGGCGAGCATGGCCGCCACTGGCTCCATAGCCCTCTATCACGTCGAAGGCGAGACACCGGAATGGAAAACAGCCATAAGGGATAAGGTCGAGAGAATCCAGGTAGGAAGGGAAGAGCTTGAGGATATCAGGGAGAGGTTCGACACCGAGTGGAGAGAGATAGACGCAATACTCATTGGCTGTCCACATGCATCACTTATGGAGATTAAGGAGGTAGCGGAGTTGCTCAAAATGCGGGGAAAGCCCCTCAGAATCCCCCTCTTCATAACTACTAGTAGAGCCGTGAAGGCTCTCGCGGACGCCCTCGGCTACACCGAGGTGATAGAGCGCTACAATGGCAGATTGCTAACGGATGTCTGCCTTGTTGTATCCCCTATTCGGGACTGGTATTCCGGCATAGCCACCAACAGCGGTAAGGCTGCCTTCTACTTCAGCTCCTTCGGCCTCAAGGTCCGGCTCGATGATATGGAAAAGCTAATGATGGAGGCGCCGTAGATGAAGCTAAGGGGTAAGGGAATAGTTAAGGGAAAGGCTGAAGGAACTGCCCTAGTCTCAAGGAAGCCCCTCTCATTCCTCGGGGGCGTTGATCCGGAAACTGGAATAATCACAGATGTTGAGAGCGACATAAGGGGCGAGAGCGTGGCAGGGAAGATTCTCGTTTTTCCCAGAGGAAAAGGTTCGACTGTAGGTTCTTACGTTCTCTACGCCCTGGCCAAGAACGGGAAAGCACCAAAAGCTATAATAGTCGAGGAGGCTGAAACTATAGTGACCGTCGGTGCCATAATAGCCGGCATCCCGCTGGTGGCCGGAATAGACGTGTCGAAGCTCAGGAGCGGGATGAGGCTTCGCGTAGATGGTGAATCTGGAGAGGTGGAGGTAGTTGACTAAGGGCATCTACGAGTGCATCAACTGTGGGCACAGGGAAGTTCTGGAAAGAAGCGACCCCATGCTTCCAGGAGCATGCCCCAAATGCGGCGGCGACATGATACTAGTCGGCTTCGAGGTGGAGGTAGAAGAAGGCCCTGCCGAGACGCTTGAGACAAAGCTCGGGGAATTCTATGAGCTCGGCGGGTTACTGGAGAGCCAGAACAATGTTTACGCCTTTGAGGTGCTTGCGATAAAGGAGGATAACTTCGAGAAGGTTCTGCGAGAACTCGAAGGGCTCGGTTACTGGGCCGCTCTCAAGAAAAGGGATGGTAAGGTCGTCCTATATGTTTTCCCGGCCCAAGAAATTGGTGGCAAGGAAAATCCCATCATCGGGGTGCTCCTATTCCTCCTCACCCTAGCTAGCACGTTCTTCGCCGGCTATGCACTATCCTTAAACTATGTTGCAGCTCTCCGTGAGTTCGGGCTTCCAGGAATCGAAAACGTCTACCTAAATGCCCTTGCCTTCTCCATCAGCATAATGGCCATTCTTGGAACGCACGAAATGGGGCATAAGATAGCTTCTGCCCTCCACGGTGTCAAATCCACGTTTCCCTACTTCATTCCCTTCCCATCCTTCATAGGAACGCTGGGTGCAGTGATAAGGGTTAAATCCCCAATCCCGACGCGGAACGCGGCAGTTGACCTCGGGGCCAGCGGGCCGATAGCCGGGCTCCTCGTGGCCATCCCAGTAACCCTGATAGGTTTGAAGCTCTCCCTCCAAGTTCCCGTCGAGGCAATAACGTCTGAAAAGGGAACGATTATCTTCGGAAACAGCATCCTCTTCATGCTCCTGATGAAAGCTACTCTCGATGTACCTCAGGGGTATGGCTTGATACTTCACCCCGTTGCCATAGCCGGATGGGTGGGGATATTTGTAACTTTCCTGAACTTAATTCCGGCAGCTCAGCTCGACGGAGGCCACATAGCTAGGGCTTTCCTTCCCGAAAAGGCCCACAGGGGACTAACATATGCCATAGCCATCGGCACGCTCTTCCTCAGTTACTTCTGGCCGGGATGGCTTCTCTGGGGCCTACTCATCCTCTTCATGGGAAGGGTCGGAAACCCTGGTGCTCTCGACGAGGTTTCCCCTCTGACGCTAGGAAGGAAGATCCTAGCAATTATTGTTACCGTTATATTCATCGCGTCCGCCATACCAATTCCTTTCTCCTTCATTGACTGATTTCGAAACATTTTTATTCTTTAACTTCGGAATTTTACATAAAAGTTACAAATCAGGAGGGGACTGTATGCGAATAGAGATAAAGCTACTGCCGCTAAAGGAGCAGGCAGTGCTACCCTTTAATTATAATTACGAGGTTTATTTTCAGCTTGTGGAAAAGGTTAGGACGATAGAACCGGACGTTGCCGAGCTTATGAGCTCCTCCAGAGACTTGTGGACGTTTTCTCGCATCATCGTGCGAAATAGGAGGGTGATCCCGGATAGGGGTATCGAGATACTTTCCGACGATGTTTCCCTATATATATCATCTTCGAACGAAGACATCATAAGGGCCATTGCTGAAGCCGTCGAGAAGAGTCCCGAGATTCATGTAGGAAACATTACTTTCCTCGTCAGCAAGGTTCGGGTTCTGAAGATGCCCAAGATAGGGAAGGAGAACACATTCTCGACACTCAGCCCCATAGTTGTGAGGACGGTCAAGTTCGATGAGGGCAGGCTCAAACACTGGGACCTTTATCCCCACGATGAGCTCTTTATAGACAAGCTCCGAAAAACCATGCTCCTTCGCTACACGGAAATAAATGGTCATATGCCCGAGGACAAGGACTTCAAAATCGAGACCATAAGGTTCAAACCTACGAGACTCATGGTAGGCGGCTCCTATGTCAGGGGATCTCTCATGGTCTTCCGCTATATAGGCTCTCGAGAAATTGCTGAGTTCGCCTACGACAACGGCTTTGGAGAGAAGACTCGATTTGGCTTTGGCATGGTCAAGCTAATAGAATGACTATGATTGCTATGAGTCCTTCTATAAGCCACACGAGGGCCACCAGTCGGGGCTCCGTGAGCCTAAAGGTTCTCATTAAGAAGCCAAGGAAAGATAAGTATGGAGGAGCCTCCAGAGTGCCATCCGGCCTGATTCTCGCCCCACCCATCTTCTTTCCAGAAAATTTAACCCTCAGCTTAAGGAGGAAGTCAAGGGCGTGAGGTATAAGGAGGACTGCCCCCCAAAACTCAGCACCACCGAGGACGGCGACCAGCCCAAAGAGGGCTCCGAGGGAGAGAGTGCCTGTATCTCCAGGGAACACCCTTGCAGGGTAGCGGTTCCAGAGCAGGAAGCCAAGAGATGTTGAAAGACCAAGAAGAGCAAGAGAGCGGGCAGCTCCGCCAGTTATCAAGGCCAGGGCCGCGAACATTATTGCCGAGGTGCCCGCCTCAAGCCCGTTGAAGCCCGCCAGCATGTTTACTAAGTTGGCAGAGGCCGTGACGTAGAGTACCGCGACGAGACCCATCAAGGGGCCGAGCTGAACCTCCAGGCCAGGGAAGTGCAGGACCTCGCTGGGGGGTCGGAGGAGGAGAGGCAGAGAGGCAAAGAGGGAGAGGGCCACTTTGTGTGACTGTCTGAGGGCTGTAAGGTCGTCAAGAACGCCGATGAGTCCAAAGAGTAGATAGATTATCAGGGAAAGCTCTTCAACTCCCGCAATGAGCCCGGCGATACCAACGGATAGGAGCATGGCCAAACCGCCCATCTCGGGAACCTCAGGTTTCCCGGGCTTGTGGATGTCCCTACCAACTATCCCCGCTTTCCCCATCAGGTGGGCGATGTAGGGGGTTATAAGAACCGTCAGGGGGAATGCAAGGAGCTCCTTCACACCTTCCTCCTCCTCGCAAGTTCCTCAACCAAATCCCTGAAGTACCTATAAAATTCGCTTCTTCTCAGGTGGTCGAGGGCCCTCCAGAACTCATTCAGGTTCCGGTGGCCAGCCCGCTCGTATTCGTAAGTCTGGACGAGCATTTCCAGTTTGTCGGCGAACTTTACAAGCCTACCCTCGAGCGTCCTGCCTTCGGCGTAGTCCTCGAAGAGCTCCAAATAGTCAGGCAACATTTCACGGAAGGCCCTCCTCTCGGCAACATCCTTATCGAAGTAGGCCTGAGCCGTCAGGGGGATGTCCGTCAGTCTGGCCTCGGCGACATCATGGATTATGGCTATCTTAAGGGCCCTCTCGACGTCCACGGGGATACCCCTCCTCTTCAGCTCGTCCGCGAGCAACATTGTTACAAAGGTCACCCTGAACGAGTGCTCCGCTATGCTCTCCGGGTTTGAAACTCCTCTAAGAAGCCATCCTGTTCTTGGCAACGTCTTCAGCCTTCCCACCTCTATTATCAAGTCCAGCATGCTCACTCCTCCGTCACGTATATGGCCCCTTCCGTCTCTATGGCTTTCGCAATTATAGCGTCCCCGACGAAGCGACCGTAAACTTTCACCCTCTCACCCATCCTGATGAAGGGAGTGCCTGAAAACTCTACCCTAAAACCCCCAAGCCTAAAGGTCGTCCTGTAGCTGGGAAGCTCCATCGGGAGGAACTCCACGATGGGCTTGTCCTCGACCTCCCCTTCAAGAACCACGTTCTTTCCCCTGAAGCCGCCCGCCCTTAGGTCCTCAGATGTGACGATATAATAATAATGATGACCAAGCTTGACCCTCTTCATGGACTCCACCGGCCCAATCCCTTTATATCCAAAGACCTAACACCAATATCGGGTGAGAGGATGATAAAGGTTGCGATTATTGGGGCCGAGAACGTGGGCAAGTCAACGCTCATGAACGCCCTCCTGGGTGAGAAGATTTCGGAGGTCTCAGAGGTTCCCGGGACGACGAAGGGAATCATAAAGAGGGCCTTTGGAAAGGTGAAGATACCTAAGACAATGAAAAATCCGATTGGTGGCGTCGATGAGCTCCTCCTAATAGACACGGCGGGCCTATTTGATCCCGAGATGGAGCTGAGAGGGAAAGTGCTCAGCGAGGAGAAGTTCAAAGCCCTCCTGGAAGAAATCCAAGGGGCGGATATCGTAATCCACATGATAGACGCCACAAAGGGTCTTCACAGGGGAATGGAGAAGCTCCACTACCTGCTGAAGTTCCGGTACGAGAAGCCCATAATCGTCGTGATAAACAAGATAGACCTCGTGCCAAGGGAGAAGGCTGAGGAGCTCAGACTCATCGTGAGAAAAAGGCTTGAACAAGAGCCGATACTCCTTTCGCTGGTCACGATGGAGGGCTTCGACGAGCTCCTCAGGGCGCTTGGCCACTACGCTCAGTACGCGAAGTAAGGGAGGGTGGTAGGTGGAGATGGAGGAGTTAAGAAAGAAGTGGGAAAGGACCGTCGAGAGTCTCGTGAGACAAGGGATAATAAGGAGCGAGGTCGTTAGGAGAGCCTTCCTCAAGTACCCCCGCTATCTCTTCGTGCCCGAGAAGTACAGGAAGTGGGCCCACGTGGACGAGCCCCTTCCTATTCCTGCAGGCCAAACGATAAGCGCTCCCCACATGGTCGCCATAATGCTGGAGCTGGCAGACCTCAGGCCAAAACTAAAGGTGCTCGAAATCGGGACCGGGAGCGGGTGGAACGCGGCCCTGATAGCGGCCATCGTGGATACACATGTCTACACCATCGAGAGGATTCCAGAGCTCGTGGAATTCGCCCGCAAGAACCTCGAGAGAGCGGGCGTGAAAAACGTCCACGTGATACTCGGGGACGGAAGCAAGGGGTTTCCACCGAGGGCCCCATATGACAGAATAATCGTTACGGCGGGGGCACCGGAAATCCCTAAGCCCCTCGTGGAACAGCTGAAGCCTGGTGGAAAGCTCATAATCCCCGTAGGTCCATACCACCTCTGGCAGGACCTCCTCGAGGTTGTGAAGAGGGAGGACGGGAGCGTTGAAGTCAAGAGCCACGGAGGAGTTGCATTCGTGCCTCTGATAGGGGAACACGGGTGGGAGGAGTGAGGCTCGCGGCCTTCGACCTCGAGGGCACCCTTGTGGATATAACAAGCTGGGAGGCCTTGCACGAGAAGTTCGGAACATGCGAAAAGGCTAAGCGAAACATGGAGCTTTTCTTCTCTGGAAAGATTAGCTACGAGGAGTGGGCTAGGCTTGATGCCTCTCTATGGAGGGGCCATACGAAAGAAGAAATCATTGAGCTCTTCAAGAACGTTGAGCCGAAGCCGGGAGCGAGGGAGCTCTTCGAGTTCCTGAGGGAGAGCGGGTTTAAAACTGCAATAATTAGCGGGGGTCTCATGTGCCTCGCCCGCCGCATAGGGGAGATGCTTGGGGCGGATTACATCTTTGCCAACGAGCTGGTCTTCGATGAGAAGGGCAGGATAACGGGAGAGGTAATCATAAGGGTAAACTTCCACGAAAAGGGGAGGATAATGATGGCCTTGAAGGAAAAGCTGAGGCCCGAGCTAACCGTGGCAGTCGGAGACTGGCACAATGATGTCCCCATGTTCAAGGAGGCGGACTTGAGCATAGCCCTGAGAGATAGTCTTGGGGCCGATTACATAGCCACTGACCTGTGGGAGGTGATGAAAATTATAGAAACCGCTTTAAAGAACAGAGTATAAACACCCTAGGTGGTGTCCATGAGCCTAAAGGAGCCGATTATCGTGATTAACTTTAAGACTTATATCGAGGCCACTGGAAAGAGGGCCCTTGAGATAGCCAAGGCCGCCGAGAGGGTCCACAAGGAGACTGGGATAACAATCGTGGTAGCCCCGCAACTGGCCGACCTCAGGATGATAGCGGAGAGCGTCGAAATTCCAGTCTTTGCCCAGCACATAGATCCGATTAAGCCCGGCAGCCACACTGGCCACGTCCTCCCAGAGGCTGTCAAAGAGGCCGGGGCTGCGGGAACGCTCCTCAACCACTCGGAGAACAGGATGATTTTGGCGGACCTCGAGGCGGCTATAAGGAGGGCAGAGGAAGTTGGCCTAATAACGATTGTCTGCTCCAACAACCCGGCCGTTTCAGCGGCTGTTGCAGCGCTCGATCCGGACTACGTGGCAGTTGAACCGCCTGAGCTTATAGGCACCGGCATTCCGGTCAGCAAGGCCAAGCCGGAAGTTATCACCGATACGGTCGAGCTCGTGAAGAGGGTGAACCCTAAAGTCAAGGTGCTCTGCGGGGCTGGAATAACCACAGGTGAGGACGTCAAGAGGGCTCTGGAGCTGGGAACCGTTGGAGTTCTTCTGGCCAGCGGTGTTACCAAGGCGAAAGACCCTGAAAAGGCAATCTGGGACCTCGTCTCCAAGATAATCTAAGCCGCTTCTTTTCAAAAAAATTTTGGAATATCAAAGCTCAACCTTGACGGCCCTTCCAGTTCTAGAGGACTCATAAGCAGCGAGAACGACGGCCAAGTTCTTCAGAGCGTCCTCTCCCGTTATGGGGGGCTTCTCGTCGCGGATTATGGCATCAACGAAGGACTCAACTATGCCGCTCACGTCGGGCCTCTCCCAGTATATCTTCTCGGTTTTGTCCTGATAGACTGTGAAGTCGGGATAGGCCGTCCTCACGTCCAAGAAGCCCTCGCTACCCACAATGTAGTACTTTATCTCGAGGCCGTAGGGGTAGCCTTTCGGATTAGCCCAGCCCGCCGTCAGGAGGGCCACAACACCGTTCTTAAACTCTATCAGGGCAGTTCCTATGTCGTCCACCGGGAACCCCCATATCTTGGCTCCTATGTCCGCGAAGACCTTCACGGGCTCGCTGTTAGTCAGCCAGAAGAGGGAGTCTATGCCATGAGGGGCAGTATCCATGAAGCCGCCTCCGCCCGACTTCCTCTCGTCGATGAACCAGCTCGTGTCGATACCTTCCAAGAACATCGGGGGCCTAACGTACTCGGAAATTGTGTAAATGTACTCCAGCTCGCCTATCTCTCCCGTGTCCACCATCTCCTTGGCCTTCCTGAGCGGCACCGTGAAGCGGGGGTTGAAGGGCACCATGAGCTTGACACCTGCCTTCTCGGCCGCTTTCACTATCTCGCGCCCGTCCTCGAGGGTTAAGGCTATGGGCTTCTCGAGGAGTATATGCTTGCCCTCCTCTGCGGCCCTTATGGCAACCTCCTTGTGTCTGTAAGTCTCGATCGCTATGTAAACGGCCTCGACATCCTCGTCCCTCAGGAGATCTTCATAGTTCTTGTAGAACCTCGCCCCGTACTTCCTCGCCTCCATCCTCGCTACGTTGGCGTTGGCCCCATCCCCCGATATCGCAACCAGCTTAGCTCTCCTGCTCGCCTTAATCGTGGCCGCATAGCGAAGAGCATGTGGGTGTGCATAGCTTATAATGCCGAACTTCACCATGCTCCCACCTCCAACTCAACGGGCTCTCCCTTCCTCATGCTCTCCTTAGCCTTCTCGGCTATGTAGAGGGCTATGAGAGCATCCTGCGCCGTGACCACTGGCTCGCGGTCATGGAGGATGCACTCG
Source organism: Pyrococcus yayanosii CH1 (assembly GCF_000215995.1). NCBI lineage: Archaea > Methanobacteriati > Methanobacteriota > Thermococci > Thermococcales > Thermococcaceae > Pyrococcus > Pyrococcus yayanosii. The sequence goes on from NC_015680.1 coordinate 1,222,789, forward strand.
AAGAAGTGCCTAAGCTCGGCCTCAAAGGCTTCGGGGAACGTGGACAGCATCGGAGAGAAGCGCGGCATCTCAAAAGTGCTCTTGACAACTCCAACGACGGGCGTGTCGAGCGGCGTGTAGCGGATACGGCCGTTCTTGCCTATTATGTCCAGGTGGTGGTAGAAGACGCCATACTTGGCCGGATAGGGATAGCTCCAGCTAACCTCGGCTATGCCTGTTCTACCGCCCTCGAACTTTATGAACATGACGACGTGATCATACGTGCCGTTAACCCTTGCCTCCCCCCTTATGGCTTTGCCAATGGCAAACACCTCTACGGGCTCGCCCTCGAAGAACCATCTTAGGAAGTCTGTCACGTGAACGCCGAGATCAAGGGCTACGCCTCCACTTTTGCTTTCATCCCAATACCAGTAATCGGCCGGGAACGGCAGGTGCTGAACCTCCGTCTTCCTTATCTGCATCGGCAGGATGTTCCTGCTCTTGATAACCTCCTTTATCTGAATCCACCGCTTGTCGAATCTCCTCACGTGGCCAACGAAGAGCTTCAAGCCCTCTTTTTCCGCCGTCTTTATCATTTCCTTGGCTTCTTCCGTCGTCAGGGCAATCGGCTTCTCCACTATTACGTGCTTTCCAGCTTTGAGTGCCTCTATCGCTATCTCGGCATGCGTGTATGTGGGGGTTAGCACTTCAACAACGTCGAGGTCAAGACTCAAGAACTCGTCGAGATTCGTGTAAGCTTTAGCGTTGAGATCCTTAGCCGCTTTCCTGGCGGCTTCCTCACTTACGTCCATGACCGCCACTACCTTAATGCTCCTGATCGCCTTCAGGGCCGGCTTATGGGCCAGGTTGAATATGTTGCCGCATCCCACGACGCCGACCTTGAGCCTCTCCACCACCGGCCCCACCCCTGTTGATATTTTAGTTACTAAACCTTAAAAAACCTAACGCGAACCATAGACTGGGGGATGGAAAATGAAGGTCGTGGTTGGTATCCCGAGCTATAACAACGCTGACACGATAGGGTTCGTCGTGAAGCAGGCCGCAGAGGGCCTGAAGAAGTACTTTGGTGGCGGAATAATAGTGAACGCCGACGGGGGGAGCGCGGACGGAACGAGAGATGTTGTCATGAGGACAGAGGTGCCTGAGGGTATCGAAGTTTACAGCTTCGTCTATAAATGGCCTATCCCAGGGAAGGGTAGCGCGATGAAGGAGATAATGGAGTTCGCCAGGGCCAGGGATGCAGATGCGGTTGTCTTCGTCGACAGCGATCTTAGGAGCATAACACCCGAGTGGATTTACAGGTTTGCCAAGCCCGTTGAGGAGGGCTACGACTTCGTGGCGCCCCTCTACATAAGGCATAAATGGGACGGAACGATAACCAACAACATAGCTTACCCAATGACCGCTTCCCTTTATGGCTTGGACGTGAGGCAACCCATAGGTGGAGACTTCGGCGTGAGTGCGAGGGCCATCGACGTTTACCTTGAAGACGAGGCCCTCTGGAAAACGGACGTCGCGAGGTTCGGCGTCGACATATTTCTAACGACGACGGCGATAGCAAGGAAACTCAAGCTCGTTCAGGTAAGCCTTGGCATGAAGATACACAACCCCAAGGATCCGGCCGCATCCCTCGGCCCCATGTTCAACCAAGTTGTTGGGACGTTGTTCATGCTCATGAGGCGCTACGAGGATATCTGGAGGCCAGTAAAAGAGATAAGGCCTGTGGAGACGTGGGGAGAACCCGTTGAGGGCGAGCCGGAACCTGTGAAGGTCTCCCTCGACCTCCTCAAGGAAAGGGCCAGGGAGCTCTTCGCCAAGGAGGAGGAGACGCTCAGGGAAGTCCTGGCCAAGGAGACCTTTGAATGCGTCAAGAAGGCCCTGGAAACCTTTGAGTTCCCGGACGAGTTATGGGCAAGAGTCCTCTACGACGGGGCGGTGGCCTATAAGAGGGGCCTGCTGAAGAACGCCGAGCCCCTGATACCGCTATACTTTGCCAAAACGGCGGACTTCGTCATCAGGACAATGGAGATGAGCACGATGGAAGCTGAAAAACTTGTCAGGGAAAGGGCTAGGGTATTCTTGAGGGAGAAGCCCTACCTGGTAGAGAGGTGGTAGCCCTCAGACGATTTTCAGAACCTCTCTGACGTCCTTCTTCCTCCCCCTGGGCTTCACATCTCCCTTAGGATATCCGAGGCTTATGAGGCCTACTAGGCAGTATTCATCTCCGAGGCCAGCCATTTTCCTGAGTTCCTCCTCAATGTGCTCGAAGCAAGCAACCCCTATGTAGCAGGTTCCCAGTCCAAGCTCGACAGCCTTCAGCATAAGGTTCTCGATGGCCATTGCCGCGCTCTCGAGGGCCCAGTATAATTCGAGGTGACTATACCTCTCATCCTGAAGGGCCTTGACGTTCTTGTTCACGAAGACACCGAGATACAGAGGAGCCCTATACATGCCCTCCTCAAACCTCTTCTGAAGCTTCTGCATCTTCTCTTCTGGAAGACCCCTTTTCCTGAAGTACTCAATGTGGCCCTGCTTTATGAGTTCGTAAACCTTTTCCCTGACATCCCTGCTCTTGTAGGCCACAAATAGCCAGTTTTCCAAGCCGCTCGCGGTCGGAGCTCTTATGGCCGCCCTTATCAGCTCTTCAAGAATTTCATCATCGACTTCCCTGTCCTCATAAAACCTCACGGACGTCCTCTTAGTTATCGCCTCATCCAGCTCCATGGGATCACCAAACACAGCTATGTCCGCACGCAATTTAACGTTTGTGCTAATCAAGGGCCTTGAGAAGCTCGATGAAGCCGTCAAGGTCAGTCTTCTTAAACTCCTTCTCGAACCTCAGGCCCAACTCTGCAACTTCCTCCGGCGTTATCACGAGCCCTGCCCCCTCCGCATTTACGCCAGGACAATTGGCGTCGTAGTAAAGCCACAGCTTTGCATCCCCAAGCTCTACCGGCTCCTCTCCCTCGACCCCGATGGGCTTCCTTGAGACCATAAATGGGTAGATACGGCATATGAGAGGCCTGACTGGATGGATGGTGCACCTCCCCGTTTCAGGATTATGAAAGATGCAGCCTAAATCCCATTCCCTCACCGAAAGAACGAACCTAACCTTCCCGCCCTCTACCGAAAGCGTGACGAAGTCTTGCAAGTCGTGGCCGGCCTTCGATATCCTCCCTATATCGGCCAGCGTCAAGTAGACGTGCCTCCCCCTGCAGCAGTCGAGGCAGAAGAGGCACTTGAAGCGAATGGGCTTTTTGAAGGGACGAGGTTTGAAGCGCACACTATCACCTCACGTGTTTAAATGAGCGTCGAACTCCTCGCTTTTTCCAAAGTTTGCATACCCTCTGTCGAGCCTCTTGCTGACATAAGGCCCGTCCTTCCGGTAGCCGAACTTCCTGTAATATTCCCTGACGCCCACGCCACTTATGACGAGCATCTTCTTGACGTCGAACTCCTCCCTCGCTGTCCTCTCCGCCTCGGCCAAGAGCTCCCGACCATAGCCACGATGCTGCCACTCGTACTTCGGCTTCTCCCCTATCGGAACGAGCGGGCCGTAAATGTGGAGCTCTCTTACTATGGCCGAGGGGCAGCAGTTAATCTCTCTACGGTGGGCCTTCTCGCTCGGTATTCTAAGACGTAGAAAGCCTATGAGAATGTCGTTCTTCGTGTCCTCAAAGCTGAGGAAGATTTCCTGGCCCTCGCTTGCCTCGTAGTCTTCGCGGAGGAGCTCTATGTGATCGGGATCAGGCTGAATACCAAACTTCTGCATCTGATGGCCAACTTCCCTGAACCTTATTTCCCTCGGCCTTATGCCCCTCTTGATAAGCTCGTTGAAGACGAGCTGGCCAAGGTTTGAGTGCTTGACGCCCGCGACTATTAGGTTAGAGGGGATATCCCTCTGGATTCTCATAACACGAACCCACTTGGGCAGGATTTTGTAAACCTCCACGAGGAGCTCTACGGCTTCTTCGGTCGTGTAGGGTCTGTACTTGCCCGCCTTATACCAAGCGTAGAGGGGGGCATCTGCCGTGACGAGGGTCGGATATATCTTCAGCATGTCGGGCCTGAATCTCTCATCCTCAAAGATCATGCGGAAGGCCCTCAGATCGCGCTCGAAGTTGCTCCCCGGAAGGCCCGGCATTATATGGTAATTCACCTTGAGGCCCGCGTCCTTAAGCAGCTGCGTGGCCCTCACGACGTCCTCGACTGTGTGCCCCCTTCTAACCCGCTCGTAGATGAAGTTAAAGACCGTCTGAACACCCAGCTCCACCCTTGTAGTACCAAGGGCCAACATCCTGTCGATCTGCTTCTCAAAGGCCCAGTCTGGTCGAGTTTCGATTGTTAAACCCACCATCCTGACTTTGGCCCTCTCGTTCTTCCTCTGCTCGTCCTCAAGGTAATAGTACCGCCTTCTATGCGTCCTCCCCCAGGCCCTCCTGAAAGCCGGATCTTCCTCAAGAACGGAGGCATCCCCTTCGATTATCAGCCTCACCAGCTTCTCCTCAAGGTTCTCGATGTCCCGGAAGTAAGGAAAGTCGTTCATGGCCTTGAACGCCTCCTTTATGAACCACTCCTGGTAATCCAAGTCGACGGCCAGGAATGTGCCTCCCTGAATTATTACCTCCACCTTATCCACGGGATGACCTATGTCATAGAGTTGCTTTAGCCGAGCCATCATTATGATGTACGGATGATACCCGTACTGTGAGGCTCTTAAGGCGGAAGGTTCCTTCCCAGTATAACTTTGGGGGGAACCAACGCTAGGTCCCCCTGGACAATAAATGCACCTTCCATGGGGGCAGGGGAACGGCTTTGTCATCATGGCAACTACAGCAACCCCGCTTATCGTTCTCGTTGGCTTTTTCTTAAGTAACTCCCTAAACTTCTCCCTAACGTTATCTGGAAGGGCTCTCCATATTTCCGAGTTCTTAGGCAACCTTGGAAGATGATACCTGCGTGAAACCTCAACCTTTAACCTGTTGAGCTCCTCCCTATCCCTCACCTTACCCTGAAGCAGGGCGTTGACTATCTCTCTCAATGCGCTTTCAAACTCTCCCATTCTCGCACCTCTCAGCTCAACTCAGAAAGGACCGTTTAAAGAATTTATCTTGGAAATGTTTATTAGGAATAATAAACATGTGACTATGGTGAAATGATATGAAAAATTTTAAGGCTATGGTATTTTTGGTAATTATCATTGCTGGAGCTAGTCTAGCTCTCGGTTGTCTAAATGGTGGAGAAACTAAAAGTTACACTCAAGGCCCGGAAAAACTAACAACGACCAGGCTAGATAAAGTTTGGGTAGTTGTGAATACAAGCGAGATTGAGATGAACATTCTGGTTCCCATAAAGATAGAACCTATGGTGAGTAGCACATTCTTTAACTTAAGAATAAACAGGGTGAACGTTATGGTGAATCTTGAGTCAGGAGTAAGCAAGAAAGCTAGTATTAAAATAGGAAGGTATCTCCTCAAGTTTTCTGAGATTCCAGAAAATATAAGCGTGTACATCGATGGAACTAAGATTGAAAAGGAAAGGAATTACATAATCTCGGGTGAGAAGCGTCATGAAGTAAAAATTTTATGGAATGGCAAGTCCTACATTGGGAACCTAACTATAAAAGGCTACACCGATGAAACAACATTTACCTTCAGAATTAAAGCCGGAGACATAAGCAATAAGACAAAACTAGGCTCCATTCAAGTTGGGAGCTTCAAAGCTGATGTATATGCAGAAAATATTAGTAGGGGGATAAGAGTATCCATAATCTACGATAATGAAAGTTTTGGGGAAGGAGTTATATCCCTAAGCTAAGTCGAAAGGAAGCCACCGTCAACGGGAATTATTGCACCGTTAACGTAGCTTGACAAATCGCTTGCAAGGAAGAGGATTACCCGAGCAACCTCATCAGGATTTCCAAACCTGCCCATAGGAAGCCGAGCCCTAAAGTTAAATGATATTGATATCTTCTCCATGTCGAGCTTCATGACAGCTTCTCTCTTTAGCTTCTTAACACCTTCAGTCTCTATTCCTCCAGGAACTACAACGTTCGCCCTAATCTTCCTTCCATACTCTCTGGCTATTGCCCTCGTTAATGCCACTACTCCCAGCTTTGCAACGTCATAGTGAACTAGTCCTGGAGCAAAGGGTAAAAAAGCTTCTATGGAGCTAACGTTTATTATAACCCCACCTCTTTCCTTTCTAAGTTTTATGAAGTGTTGGCACATCCAAAACACGGAGTTAAGATTTATCTCCAAAACCCTCCTGTATAAGGCTTCATCAACCTCGGTGAATTTCCTGAACCAATAAACTCCAGCATTGTTTACCAATATGTCCGGTGGATCGTCCTTAAGATTATTCCATAGGTCATCTATCTCACCCTTCTTTGCTAAATCAACAACATAAGTGTTAACTTTAACTCCAAAGGTTTCCGCAAGCCTTTTCGTTTCCTCAAGCCCCTTTTCGTTTATGTCGACCAGCTCCAGATCAGCACCGGCTTCAGCAAACCTTATTGCCGTTGCCTTCCCTATACCAGATGCGGCCCCAGTTAATAATGCCTTCTTTCCCTTAAGGGAGATAAGCTGGGAGAGAGGTTCCAAGTCCATCATATTCCTAACTTGAACCCCAACTTTAATATAAATGTTTCCAACTGATAACCCTTTAAATCCTGCCAGCTAACTTCACAGTTGGTGAGGAAAGTGAGAAGCTTTTATATTGCCTCTGAAGAAGAAATTAAAAAGGGCAAAACAACAGATGTATACTTCATAAGGACAAAGAAGATACTCGAAGAAAAAGGAATACACAAGAAAGTTTTCGCCGAGGTCACGACAACAAGTCTTCCAAAGGGCTGGAAGTGGGGAGTTTTGGCGGGAATCGAGGAGGTCGCTAAGCTCTTGGAAGGCCTGCCAGTTAACGTCTACGCCATGCCTGAGGGGACGATATTCCATCCCTACGAGCCCGTTCTCCAGATAGAGGGCTACTACGAGGACTTCGGGATATACGAGACGGCTCTTCTCGGAATGTTGAGTCAAGCGAGCGGCATAGCCACCGCCGCCCTGAGGATTAAGATAGCGGCGAACTTCAAGCCCGTCTATTCCTTCGGCATAAGGCACATGCATCCCGCCATTGCGCCTATGATAGATAGGGCCGCTTTCATTGGAGGTTGCGACGGTGTTTCTGGCGTCCTCGGAGCGGAGATGCTTGGAGAAAAGCCCGTTGGAACAATGCCCCATGCCCTCATAATAACGGTGGGTGACCAAGTTAAGGCCTGGAAATTCTTCGACGAGGTCATCGAGCCCGAGGTTCCGAGGGTGGCTCTCGTGGATACCTTCTACGACGAGAAGACTGAAGCTATCATGGCGGCTGAGGCCCTTGGCGAAAGGCTGAACGCAGTGAGACTGGACACGCCGAGCTCCAGGAGGGGGAACTTCAGAAGGATAATCGAGGAGGTTCGCTGGGAACTCGACCTCAGGGGTTACAGGCATGTGAAAATCTTTGTCAGTGGGGGCCTCGACGAGGAGAAAATAAGGGAGATAGCCGACGTTGCGGACGCCTTTGGCGTTGGTGGGGCCATAGCATCCGCGAAGCCGATTGACTTCTCCTTAGACATAGTCGAGGTTGAAGGTAAGCCAATCACGAAGAGGGGAAAGCTGAGCGGGAGAAAGCAGGTCTATAGGTGCGAGAACGGCCACTATCATAAGGTTCCAGCCGATAAGAAGTTCGAACGCTGTCCCGTGTGCGGCGCAAAGGTGGAGCCACTTCTAAGGCCACTCATAGAGAAGGGGGAGATAGTAGGAGAGCTCCCGAAGGCAAGAGAGATAAGGGCCTACGTGCTGGAACAGGCCGAGAAGTTTGGGCTTGAAATAGAATGAAGAAAAGAGCTCAAGCCTCCTCAATCGTAATAGCACTGACGGGACAGGCCTCAGCAGCCTCCTTAGCGCAGTTGTAAAGGCTCTCGTCCTCGATAACCTCAACCTTTACCTGAGCCTTACCCTCGTCGTTCATCTCGAAGACGTCCGGGCAGAGGCTGGCACAGATGGCATCACCAATGCAGGCGTCCTGATCAACCTTAACCTTCCACGCCATGGCACATCACCGGGTTTACATGAGCTCCTGCGAATATAAACTTTTCGTAGTGGAATCGAGAAACCAAAGGGGCGACCGGACCCCGTGTTACCGCCCAGCAGGTAACTGACAGATTTGCTTCGATTTTCAAGTCTCTCCCACGTTCTTCCTTATTTTTGCCATTGACTCACTTTCAATGGGTCATCACAGAAAAGAACTGCCCAAAGTTGTTTCCTCTTTCGGTTTACCATTTCAGTAGTAATCTCTTGTCAGGTGTGTTCGTTTGGAAGTGGGAGGAGCTCGTGCTCGCTTGGGGAGTGTGAGGAGCAGGTACTGGAGTTCGAGGGGTTCGCGCGGTTAATTAAGCCTTTGTTTTTGGTTTTGATTGCGGGCTCGGGCTTATTTTTGACCAATTGGTTTTCGATTTCCAAAAATCCAAAATTTGGCACTCTAATAGGATTATTAATGAAATTCAGGTTCATGCGAGCTTTTTCATTTTCGGGCCAGATTTATAAGCGAAGTGCAGTGCCACCAATTCCGAGGAAAAACCTTAAATACACAATCCGAAAAGCTACTATTTGAAGAACAAGAAAAATAAACCCAGGGTTTCCGTAGAACGTAGTCGTGTGGAAAGTCAGTCAACCACGCAAATCACCGAAAATATTCAGCCAACGTTTCCGTAGAACGTAGTCGTGTGGAAAGAAGATTTTTGTGAACCCCTTTCGTCTTTTTACTATTGCAGTTTCCGTAGAACGTAGTCGTGTGGAAAGATAATATGTTTGCGATGTTCACGCCGTTTATTTCCACGTGTTTCCGTAGAACGTAGTCGTGTGGAAAGCGTACCCCTCCTCTGGGTACGCGTAGAATTCTACTGCGTTTCCGTAGAACGTAGTCGTGTGGAAAGAGATTTGGCCGGCTGAGCTGAGACTGAGCTGAGATTTGGCCCGAGGGTTTCCGTAGAACGTAGTCGTGTGGAAAGGACTGCCACTTAGCAGTACCAGCTGCCTTCACACCCTTGGTTTCCGTAGAACGTAGTCGTGTGGAAAGGTTTTGTTCTTAAAACAAAAACAAGGTTGCTTTTGTTTCCGTAGAACGTAGTCGTGTGGAAAGTTCTTTTGCTTCTGCTGAATTTTTGCTCCTCTGGAGGTTTCCGTAGAACGTAGTCGTGTGGAAAGTGCCCCAGCGCTCCGCTTCCTCAAAAACGAGCTCCGCGTGTTTCCGTAGAACGTAGTCGTGTGGAAAGAATGTCATCAATGAGTGTGTTCGTATCGCTGTCGCTCCCGTTTCCGTAGAACGTAGTCGTGTGGAAAGTAGTATAATGAGAATGGTGCGGAGGTGTGGAAGGATGAGAGGTTTCCGTAGAACGTAGTCGTGTGGAAAGTGGATTTCACTTGTTCTAACTGCTGGTAAAGCTCTTGTTTCCGTAGAACGTAGTCGTGTGGAAAGATTGATAGAGTGTTATCGCCAGTCAAGTCAATTGGGGTTTCCGTAGAACGTAGTCGTGTGGAAAGAGGCACTTGTTCAGGCTTGCCGTTCTCATCAAAAGTCCAGTTTCCGTAGAACGTAGTCGTGTGGAAAGCTTCTCTAACCCTCCTGCTTTTTTGAACAATGTTCGGGCGTTTCCGTAGAACGTAGTCGTGTGGAAAGCCTTCTCGCACCAGCCTCTCTAGCGTGCTTCTAAATACGTTTCCGTAGAACGTAGTCGTGTGGAAAGCACTATACCCATCTGGATATTCCCCAACGAATTCCTCCTGTTTCCGTAGAACGTAGTCGTGTGGAAAGAATTCGGAAGAATAGAAATCCACGTTAAAAAGGTAAAAGTTTCCGTAGAACGTAGTCGTGTGGAAAGTGGAAAGGGCTCGCCGACGCCACCATAGACACCGCCTGGAAGAGGTTTCCGTAGAACGTAATCGTGTGGAAAGACGGAGTATCTCATTGCAATGATTTCTAAAATCTTCATGTTTCCGTAGAACGTAATCGTGTGGAAAGTTCGAGTTGAAAATCTTCTGCACGAACTTCGTCTTTGATAGTTTCCGTAGAACGTAATCGTGTGGAAAGGATGAGGGCGTCCTGGGCCCGGGTCACCCCCGCCCGTTGAGTTTCCGTAGAACGTAATCGTGTGGAAAGACGAAGACAAAGTATCTCTCTGGGTTCTCTAGTATCTCTGTTTCCGTAGAACGTAATCGTGTGGAAAGCCGAATACCTTAAAGCAACTAGTTCAACTATTTTCGTTTCCGTAGAACGCAATCGTGTGGGAAGTGCCTCCGATGGGGTGCTACGGAGGTAAGAACAGAATATGATGAGAAGATGACGAAAATAAGAAGTCAATAAATCCCGAGTCTCTTCTTGGCCTCCTCGCTCATCCGGTCAGGCGTCCATGGCGGGTCGAAAGTTAACTCTATCTCCGCGTCCCTAACGCCCGGTATCTCCAGGATCTTCTCCTCAACGGCCCTGAGAATCCACACGGTGAGCGGGCAGCCAGGGGTTGTCATCGTCATCTTCACGTAAATGGTTCTGTCGGGCCTTATATCCAGCTCATATATCAGGCCAAGGTTCACGACGTCCAGACCTATCTCGGGGTCTATAACCTCCTTGAGCTTCTCAAGGATCATCTCCCTCGTGAGCTCCACGTTCTCGTCCACCTTCTCCTCCCTGGCAAACCCTATCTCGACCTGCCTGACGCCCTCCAGCTCCTTTATCCGGGTGTAAATCTTGAGGAGCGTCGCATCGTCAACCTTCTCCTTGAACCTTATCCTCACGGTCCCATCCTCAACTTCCACGCTTTCCAAGGCATCCTCCCCGACAAGCTCTCCAATTGCCCTGAGAACATCCTCCTTCGTCAGCATTACACCCACCTGACGGAAGCTTGTGATCATCAAATTTAAACCTTTTGGAACACTTGTGGGTAATCAAATGCCAAAGGTTAATAACCCGTCCGTCGAAGAGGGTTCGTCAAAGATGTGGGCCGGTGGTTGCTATGGAGTCAAACCCCCTTGAGTTCCTCGAGAAAAAGCTCGATAGGGAGCAGTTCGAGAAAGTTAAAGCCATAAACAATCCCGAGCTCCACAGGTTTCTCGCCGATTGGATAGCCTGGCTGGAGCCGAGCAAAGTGTTCGTCTGCACGGACAGCCCCGAGGACGAGTTCTACGTCAAGTGGAAGGCCCTATACAATGGCGAAGAACGCATGCTCGAAACTCCCGGACACACCGTCCACTACGACAACTACTACGACCAGGCGAGGGATAAGGCAAATACGAAGCTGCTCGTTCCGAAGGGCGTTAAGCTCCCATTCCTTAACACGATGGACAGGGAGGAGGGCCTCAGGGAGATTAGGGAGATAATGCGCGGCATAATGAGGGGCAAGGAACTTTTCATATGCTTCTTCGTCCTTGGGCCCAAGAACTCCGTCTTCACGATTCCGGCCGTCCAGCTAACGGACTCAGCCTACGTTGCTCACTCCGAGTTCCTGCTTTATAGAAAGGGATATGAGGAGTTCAGAAGGCTAGGTCCTACGGCCAACTTCCTTAAGTTCGTTCACTCTGCCGGCGAGCTCGATGATAGAAAGACGAGCAAGAATCTCGACAAGAGAAGGATATACATCGACCTCGTGGACGAGGCCGTCTATTCGGCCAACACTCAGTACGGGGGCAATACGATAGGCCTCAAGAAGCTCGCCTTCCGCCTGACCATCCAAAGGGCAGTTAGGGAAGGATGGCTCAGCGAGCATATGTTTTTAATGAGAATCAACGGGCCCAGCGGCAGGAAGACATACTTCACCGGTGCCTACCCCAGCATGTGCGGCAAGACATCAACTGCAATGCTTCCCTGGGAGAACATAGTGGGTGATGACCTCGTCTTCATAAAGAACCTCGACGGCGTTGCCAGGGCCGTCAACGTGGAGATAGGCGTCTTCGGGATAATAGAGGGCATAAACGAGAAGGATGACCCAATAATCTGGCAGGTTCTGCACTCGCCGGTCGAGATAATTTTCTCCAACGTCCTCATCAAGGACGGAAAGCCTTACTGGAACGGCATGGGCATTCCAATTCCGGAGGAGGGCGAGAACCACAGCGGCAAGTGGTGGAGGGGTAAGAAGGACGCCGAGGGCAGGGAGATTCCGCCAAGCCACAAGAACGCCCGCTTTACCGTCCGGCTGGAGGCCTTCCCGAACCTCGACAGAGAGGCCTTAGAGAGTCCGTGCGGCGTGGAAGTCGGGGGTATGATATTCGGCGGCCGCGACCCGGACACATGGCCGCCCGTCAGGGAAGCCTTCGACTGGGAGCACGGCGTCATAACGATGGGCGCCGCCCTTGAGAGCGAAACCACAGCGGCAACGCTCGGCAAGGAAGGTGTTCGCGCTTTCAACCCGATGTCCATCCTCGACTTCCTGAGCGTCCACATAGGAGACTACCTCAGGAACTACCTCGAGTTCGGCCGGAAGCTAAAGAAGAGGCCCAAGATATTTGCCGTGAACTACTTCCTCCGCGAGAACGGCCAATGGTTGAACGAGAAGCTCGACAAGGCAGTGTGGCTTAAGTGGATGGAGCTGAGAGTTCACGGCGACGTAGATGCAATTGAAACGCCAATAGGCTACATACCGAAGTACGAGGACTTGGTTAGGCTTTTCAGAGAGGTTCTCAAAAAGGACTACCCCAAGGAAGACTACGAGAAGCAGTTCAAGCTTAGGATTCCCGAGCTCTTGGCGAAGATAGACCGCATAGAGAAGATTTATAAGGACGTTGGCAACGTTCCGGAGGAGCTCTTCGAACAACTTGAGGCGGAGAAGAATAGGCTCCTCAAGACTAGGGAGAAGTTCGGCGACTATGTAAGTCCTTTCCAGCTTGAAAAGGCCTAGGCTTCTTTCCTTTTCTTCTTCCAAGGTTTTTCAACGCTCCTTATCTATCATCGAGCTACCGAAACTTTTTTATATCCCTATCCGGCCCCCCTAGTTTGCAGAAACGACAGGGACGACAAGGAGGTGACAGAAATGCGAGGTGAGGGCGATGGCAGTATGCGGTGCTGGGGCCACAAGGGAAGTGAAAGAAGTGCTAAGGGAAGCCGTAGTGGTATCGCTGCCCGCGCTGCTACTCTGCCTCTTCCTCGACTTCTTTGCCGGCGCATTCCTAGGCAAATTCTATGAGAAGATTAGGCTCGAATATCCGATAATCCTCGTGATCCTTCCCGGGCTCATGGGTCTGAGGGGCAACATCTTTGGGGCTCTCGCCTCAAGGTTCGCGACAATGCTCCACCTCGGCGAGATGACGCCAACGCTGAGGGACGAAAACGTGACCAAAAACATCCTCATATCCCTGCTACTCTCGCTACTCCCAGTTACCATCCTCTGGCTCGTCGGCGTTTTAAAGGTGGGGAACGCAAACGTCGCCGTGGCCGTGTTCCTCATAGTTTCCGCCTCCACAATATTCGCCAGCTTAATCATAGGCTATTCAACGGCGCTCGCCACCCTGATTCCTTTCAGGAAGGGGGCCGACCCGGACGCGGTCGCCGCGCCACTCGTCACGACCATTGGAGACCTCGTGACTGTCCCGCTCCTTGTCGCGTTCATGATCCTTTACGAGCGCTCCACGGGATTTTTTGGAGGGTTGTTCCTAGCGGGGCTTGCCCTTGTGCTTCTCCTGTGGAGGCACTCTCGGATAGGTAGGGATGACATAAGAACGTTCTTTGAAGTCATGGGTGTCGTTGCCATACTCGCGCTAGTTTCAAGCATCACCGGAAGCCTCCTCCAGTCCTACAGCGATGTAATTGGCGCCACTGTAATTTTCAGCGTGATGTATATCCCAATCCTGGCAGCCACAGGAAACTTCGGCTCTATCATCGGAGCGAAAACGTCCACTAGGCTACACTTAGGGGAGATAGAGGGGCTCTTCAACCGAGATGTTCTCCTGGAGATAAGTGTATACACACTCCTAGCAGGGCTCATCGGACTCCTCGCCAACGTGATCGCAATCGGTGTTGTCAGGAGCGCCCTAAAAGAGACCGTCGGACTCGTAAGTAAATTCCTTATATTTTATCCCCTCCTCGTCTTTGGAGTAATGTGGATGGCATACTTCATGGCACTCTGGTTCGAACGCCTCGGCCTAGACCCCGACAACGCAACCGTTCCTGCGATAACGACCCTTGCCGATGTCTTTTCAACCCTCTTCATCATTCTAGTGGCCCGCTCGATGGTTTAATCCCGTGAAGAAAACCTTAAAAGAAACTAAGGGTGAGGTAGAACGGGTGGGGGCGGGGAAATGGAGGAACACGAGGAATTCGAATATCAGCCAAAAAGCGTCAGGGAAATCTTCATCGAGATGAAGAACATCGCGGAGCTTATGGTTGACCTCGCATACGCCTCTATTCTATTCGGCGATAAGGAGATAGCTGAAGAGGTTCTTGACCTCGAGGAGAGGATGGATCTCCTCAACTATCACCTCACGACCCACGCCGTCCTCGCGGCAAGGAACGTTAGAGAGGCCGAACAGGTGACTGCGATACTCCAGATGGCGAACGCCATAGAGGACATCTCGAATGCGGCAGGCGATCTTGCGAAGATGGTCTTGGAAGGCCTTGAACTCCACCCCGTCATAAAGGAGGCCATAATGGAGAGCGAGGAGATTATAGGTAAGATCGTCGTGAGCCCCGACTCCGTGCTCGTCGGAAGAACGCTAGGAGAGCTTAAACTGGCAACGAACACAGGAGTCTGGATAATAGCCGTCAAAAGAGGCAGAAGGTGGATATTCGGGCCCGATAAGGATTTCAGGATAAGGGCGAACGACGTCCTCATAGGGAAGGGAACCCACACCTCCGTGGAGCACCTCCGGGAGATAGCGAGGGGCGTCATAAGGGTGGTCGGAAATGAAAAAACTTGAGGAGATAAGGGAGTGCCTTATAGAGATGAAGAATATCTCGTCCCTGATGGTTGACCTCGCCTTCTCCTCCGTCATGTACAACAGCGATGACATAGCCGATGAAGTCTACCTGCTGGAGGAAAAAATGGACGAGCTCACGCTGAGAGTTAAGAAGCTTGCCCTAAAGGCCGCCAAAAACGTTGATGATCCCGAGAGCCTGCTGAGCATCATAGAAATGGCCACCATAAATGAGCAGATAGGCGACTCCGCCTACGAGATAGCAGACATCGTTCTCAGGAATGTCGAACCCCATCCGATAATCAGGAAAATAATGCACGACGTCGAGGAAGAGATAGGGCGCGTGAAAGTCAACAAGGGGTCGATTCTCATTGGAAAGAGTCTCAAGCAACTCAAGCTTCCAACAAAGGTTGGTGTTAGGCTCATAGCGATAAAGCGAGACGGGAAGTACATATATAACCCCTCCAGGGATGAAGTTATCAGAGAGGGAGACATTTTAATAGCGGTCGGTTCTGGAATAGACCGCCTGAGAGAGCTCTCAAACGAGAAGGGGGAAGAGGGAGAGCTGATAGAGGAGGAATAATTAATTTTGGTGCGGTGGCCGGGATTTGAACCCGGGTCGCCGGCTCGGAAGGCGGGGGATTTCGCTGGATTGTGGGTCTCTCTTGAAGAGCAGTTTTTGGAGTGGCTCTCTGGACAAGTAAAGGCTGGAAAACTTTCTGAAGAAACGGCTGCAGAATATACCAGAGCTCTGAAAAAGTTCTTTGACAAGTATAGCCCACATTCAGTCGAGGAACTTGAGAGTGCCCTTACCAAGGAGAATTATAAGCGTCATCTATGTAAGGCACTCAGAAAGTTTGTGCAGTTCTTGAAGAAGCAGAAAATAATTGATCCAGTTTTTGCCGAAGAACTGAAGGAATCAATACCGATTAAGCCGACAAAGGAAAGTGAAGTTAGGATATCAACTGAGGAGCTATTGGAGGCTTGGGAGTATCACAAGAGACATTCTGATGAAGTTACTCGGCTTTTCTTCAAAATTCTCGTGTTCAGTGGAGCAAGGCTGAGAACTGTTCACAAGATGCTAACTCAGTTTGATGAGAGGAGACTCTACATCTTGCCAAACTATCCCAATATTGCAAAATATGCTCTTATGGAAAGGCACGGGACAAAGGCATCTCTTTACATTTATATGCCTGCCGAGCTTGTCAATGAAATTAAGCCAGTCAAAATTAAGGAGGCAACAATTAGGAAACGCTTGGAATATGGAAGAGTGAATGCTTCGACAATAAGAAAATGGCATGCAACGTTTCTCTCAATGCAAGGTATAAAGGATCACGTAATAAATTACATCCAAAGTAGAGTACCAAGAGCGATTCTGGAGAAACACTATCTGGATTTGGAATTAGAGGCAGACGAGGCTTATTCTCGGGTGGTTGATGAGTTGAAGAAGGTGTTGGAGGGTTAGCAATGGAGTTTTTGCTTAGGATTGTCTTCGTGTTTTTTGGTTTTGTTCTTGCGCTCGTGATGGGTTCTTTGTTTTATTTCGAGCTTAGCTGGTGGTTGGAGAGGAGAAAGTGGATGAATAAATATGAAAAGACTTTAAGGAGGTGAGTGGAGGATGGCCCGGGAAAAGCTAAATGGTTCTGGTGCTTTTGTTTGGTCTGTTAGCATCGATAAGGAAACACTAAGGATGATTAAGAGGCTTGCAAAGGAGACTGGAGTGAACAACCAGTCGGCGGTGGTTAGGATGGCAATTAGAGAGCTCTACAAGAAAATCATCGGATAAATTCTGCATTTTTTATTTAATCTCTATCTAAGCATTCCTCAGCCCTTTTCTAATATTCTTAAATATCAGATGCATACTCTCTGTTTTAGGTTGTCTTGGGTCCCGGGGGCGATAGTATGAATTCTGTGGAAAAGCTCGAAAAGAGGCTTAGGAAGTTGCGGAAGAGGAAGGCAAGGCTTGAGCAGGAGTATCACAGGATTCTTGAGGAAAAGATTCGGGTTGAAAGAGAATTGAAGCAGGTTCTTGAGGATTTGAGGAGGGCAAGGCAGGTGGCGGTTGCATGAACACAAACTCAGCAATTCAACTGCTGATTTTTGTTCTGATAGCTGGCTTTTTTGCAAAAACTGCATGGGGGATGATAACAAAGGAGGCAGCATTCTTTGGGGCTTTGGCTGGAATCACAATGCACTGGCTCTTGACAAACAAGGGGAACAAAAACGTTGTTTACATAAGACCACTTTCGGCGGGCTGGCGAGTGCTAATTTACGACATCTTGCTGTGCACGTTCTTGATCTCATTAGCACAGCAGGCTGGAAGCTTTTCTGCGCTCTTTGACGCTCTGAAGAACAACGTTCAGAATCTTGCACTCCTCTTGAGCTTGATTGGTGGAATTGGAATTGACTACAGTGTGGGAGGGTAAGGGAGATGAGAAGGGCGTTAAGCGTTTTATTTAGTTTATTGTTGCTTTTTGGCACTCTAACAGTAGGGACGGGCACGGTAAAGGCTGGGGGGACTTATGTTATTTATTACACTATTGAACATTCTTTCAATGTAAACGCTTTGGATAGCACGTGGACGTTTGATAATAATACTGGATTTTACACTAAAGACGTAACGTCGTTGGTTAACTGTTCGGCATTTGCACGACAGATAACAGTCGTTGCGGAGGTTAGCAGCTCTGCTTTAGTGCTTGAGTTTTCAGCTAATACGAAAGAGGACATTCTCAGAATATTCATGCCAGCGTCTCCGAACCTTGGTGGTTCAGTAACGACATATAAGCCGCTTTTTGAAGAGTATGCGTCTCAAGTCATAGCTGACCTTTACAATGCGGGAGTTGTTAATGACTTAGGGATATACCAGAACGGTGTATTATCGTCAGATAATCCCGAGCTAACAAAAACATGGAATGTAATTTATATGTATGGTATCAGCGGGCACGATGGAGTGATTTTTAAGACGTTGGGCTTTAATTCAACTGGAACGACGACTATTCTATTAGCAACACAGAATAATGGGGAAAATGCGGCGTCTTATGCAGTGTTTGATGGTGTAAAATATAATAATAATGCCTATGTGTTGAAAACTGGTGTTCTGGAAGGTGCCCACGAGGCGAAAGTAGGAGCTTCGATAATGTATGGGATAAGCAGGTGGGCGTATTTGTATGTTATTTTTGACGGTTCTTATTCTAAGACTTCGTGGAGTAATGCGATTGATGGAGATACGGGGCCGGACTTCGAAGGGGCTTTTAGCGTGTCTCCGCCTGCATTTCTTGTTACTTTCAGCGTTAAGGACGCTCTAACTGGCCAGCCCCTGAGCGGGGTAACGGTGAAAGAAGGCTCTAATGTCCTCGGCACAATTGACGACGGCGGGACGCTTGAACTAACGAAGGGCACTCATACTTTGACTTTTGAGAAAAGCGGATATTGGAGCACTACTTTGACAATTGACGTTCAGAGCGATATGAGCGTTAGCGTTGAAATGTATCCTTCTTCAACAGCGTTCAAGTTCCTGAACTTCCCAAGCGATATTCAAGTCTATGAGAACACGATTTACACGCTCACCTTCACCCTCTTCCCCATCGACACTTCCGCGACCTACAACACTTATCTCTCGATTTCGGGCCTCTCTGACATCATAGAAGTCAGAAAAGACGGCTCTCTCATCTCTCCCGAGGGCGGGAAGTACTACCTCGGCGACATCACCTCACCTGTCCAGGTCAGCATCAAGTTCAAGGCCGGCGCGGTCGGCACTCACGGGTTCACAATTACGCTCACGAGCAACGACGCGATAATGAGCCAGACCTACACGACGACGAAACAGGTAACCTACACCGTCGAGCCGCTCCCGTTCAGCGTCCAGATGCCAAACGAGTGGCAGGTGGGCACGAACGAGCTGAGAATCAGTGAGAGCAGTGGGCAGAGCTACCTAATCACGGCTGTACTCAAAGATTCAAGCGGGAATGAAGTCTGGTCTGACAGCTACGCTTTCAGCCCGTACGAGGCGCACACTTTCAGCATCAACGTCCCGAGCGAGGGCTCCTACACGCTCGAACTCCAGTTCAATGGCCAGACAGCAGTCTATTCCGTCCAGGTGAATCCTGCCATCACCCTCGTTACCAAGACCCTTACCGTCTCTGAGGGCGGCGAGGGAGTCATCACGCTCCACTTCAAGAACCCGAGCTCCAGCGTGCAGTACTACACGATTGTCGTCAGCGGTGGCTTCCTGCCGAAGGATATTAACCAGAGCATTTCAGTTGCTCCGCTTACTGAGAAAGACGTCAGCATTGCATTTGCAGTGCCTTCCGAGCTTACCTATGATGCGTATGAATTGAACGTCCAAGTTCTCCAAGGGGATGCTGTAGTCTTCAGCGATAAGGTTGCCGTCATAATAAGTGATTCTGGAGGACTCACGCTCTTCGGTGGCGGCTCTAGCACCTCCACGTGGGCTTACGTCCTCCTAGGCTTGCTACTGGTGTTTGTGCTGAGGAGGAGGTGAGCGGATGGGGCTCTTCTTTTCACTTTTCAGGCCGAAAGAAGATGAAGATATTGTGAAAGACGAGAAGAGGAAGAGGAAAGTTGCGGGAATTGCAATCATGCTCATGCTCCTCATCAGCATTTACGCTGAACCGGTTGCAGCTTGGGAATGGCCTAAGCCGAATTGGGAAGCAGTTGTGAATTTCTTTGATACCCTGAAGAATAACCTTCTCGGTGGTGTTGGTGGAGCCTTAGCTGGAGCGAAGGTGGGTGCCTCAATAGGTGCAATGGTTGGAGGGCCCGTGGGAGCAGCAATTGGAGCATTAGCAGGCGGAGTAATTGGATTCATAGGAGGGTCATACTTAGAGCAGAAAATTAAGGAGAAAATAGCAAACACAAAGCTTGGTCAATGGCTTGGGCTAAGCACAAGTGAAACAGACTTCTCTGGACTTCTCGATACAGGAAAGAACGTAACATTAGCCAACTTCACAAGTGACTATTACATCAAGAATTCCCTCGTCAGCAATTTAACAAGAGAGGCTGATATGGCTGCATTGCAGGATTTGCAAATCCTCATCTCAAAGCTCCAGAGTAGTATAATTAATTATGACTTCCAAGCCAGTGGAGACAGCGGAGAATTTGCAGACATAGTGCTTAAAGGGCCCGAAAAAATCTACGGCTTTAGTGCCTTCCCAATAGAGCTCGAACTAAGGCCAAGAGGGAATTCAGAAGTTAAGGATCCCATATGCTTAACAAGTGTAAAAATTTACGCAAAGGATGAAAATGGAAACATCTATTGGACGAGAACGTGGACTTTTGGAGAGGATGAAGAGTGCTTAGATCCACCAACGAGCTTTGTGTGGAGCTTTCCAACTATTCTCAAAGGGCCTGATCCCTATGTAGGGTACATAAACGACGTGCTTAATGGTCTTGCAGATGAGAAATTAGTCAAGGACATATTTAACGCAACACCAGAAAAATTTGAGATTGTTGCGGAAGTTTCAGGATACAGGAAAATATACTACCAAGATGGAAGTGGAAATTGGATCTTTGACCACAATGAGCCTATCCATGCTGTATTTACAAGTCTGAGCGCTTACAGACACATTGGAGGAGGAACTTATGTAATTTCGGGATTTGCTGGAAGCTTGCCGATTTACTACCAAGACTCTCCAGAGGCAAGTGAATTTACAGCATTCCAAATGAAGGCAGCAGGAGCTTCTTCAAATTTGGTTGCAAGACTTTGGAGCTCACCTCTCCACATACTAAGCGCAACCGCACCATACAAAGTATACATCCAAGGTAATCCTGGCTACTTTGGAGGGCTTAATCCGGCAATAACTGACGAGGCAAGAATCGTAGTTTACAGAATTACGAAAGACGGTCATTGGGAACTTGCGGCAGCTCTTCCACTTGAAGGGGTTGCTCATTTGGGAGATTTATCAGCTGGAAAACTTCTGCAAGGTTCAGTAACATACCATGCTGACGATAGCACAATCTCATATAGAGCATTTATCGTTGTTAAGGCATGGATTCAGAGAGACGATGGGGCCCAAATTCCAGTTTGGATACTCATGGAGCCAGCAATTGCACCAGTTGATCCAACAAGAAAAGTTACAATGGATCAATACATCGAAGAGATTGGAAATCTTGTTGGAGATAATTCAATAACATTGGAAGAAGCTCAAAGACTCAAGGCTATCGCAGACAGCTTGATTAGCTCACTACAAAGCAAGATAGAGGTTGCACAGTCTTGGAAAGAAAAAGGTGAAGCTGAGAACAAAGATTTAGTTGTTGAATACGCTTCTAAGGCAATTTATCACTACAAAGAAGCTATAAAATATGCCGAGAAGCTCAAGAACACTGACAACTCCCAAGATGTTCTTAAGTATGCTGAGATTGTGAAAGAAGAGGAAGTAATTGGAGATTATTATGTTAGGGCTGCAGAGCTCGCTTATTATGGACAAGAAGGGCAAGCGCAATCTCTTGTTGAAGATGCTTCTAAGATAGAGCAAAACGTCAAGGAAATAAAAGGCTTCTCATGGCTCTCATTCCCAACAGATTGGAGCGACATAAAGCAAGTACTACCATTCTTACTCAAGATACTCGCTTCAATAGCCGCAATATACATCTCCAAGCAACTGTTTGGTGGAGTAGGCGCCCTCATAGTCGCTGGAATTGTGTTTGTTTGGTGGATTGGCCCAATGTTTGGAATTAGCTTATGAGGTGGTAAGATGGGTGATAAGAAAGATGGGCCGGTGAAAGCCGGCCCAACCTTTTCAAAATGGAGTTTTCGGCTGGTAGTGACGGGCATAATGGCTCTAATAGCATGGTATGCCGGCAAGCACAATGTAACAGCACAAGAGTTCAATGAGGCATTCGCCAGCATTCCAGTGACTGCTATAATACTCGCAATGTTCTTCGACTATGGCCTTGATAGTGGAAAACTATATGACAAAATAATAAAGAAACCAAACAACCGCATGCTCGGCTTAATCTACGCTATACTAGCAACGGGAGTGTTCTTCTTCGCATTCCTATGGCTCATTACTGGAAACATTGCAACAGCATCGGCAGCTTCAGTACTCGTGGCTGGAGTTGTGGCTTTGATAACGTTACTGCCAAACACTGGCACAAGTGAATGGCTCCTCTGGCTCTGGTTGGCTGAGACTTTTGTAACTGCTGGAAAATTCATAACAATTCTGCCAGGGGTGATTGGCTAATGAACGCTCCAAAGAAGCTGAATAATGTAAACTACCTCATTAAGCTTGTATTAGTTGCCGGATTAGGAGGTTTCCTCCTTAGATGGGCTACCGGACAGAACATTACAGTAAGTCAGTATGTTGAAGCTATTGCTAAAACTCCAATCTACGTCATCATAGCCATTGAGATTCTTGACAAGCTTTCTGACAAGATGGACTACGAATTCCTCGGCTTTGCTTATGGATCAAAATTCGGGCTGAATAAGGTTTTAATGAGCCTCATAATCGCAGGAATAGGTTTCGTGGCAGTGCTTTACTTCATGACAGGCACAATCACAATGACAGTTGGAGCCTACAACACGGGCGTGCTCTTAGCTGCAGCAACCTACGCACTATACATTGTAGCACCAGAAACCGGCGATGACGAACTGATATTCTTCCTCTGGCTCGCCGCAACAATTGCAACAAGTGGACAATACCTTGGCGTAGCGTTCAGCCTACCCATTGCAAAACTAACCATGCTACTGCTTTCGTGAGGTGATCAGCAATGCTCGGCAGAGTTGCAGTGTCTCTCATCGCTTACCTCCTTTGCATTTTCTATTGGCAGGATACAGTAACTTCAGTAGGTCAGCTTTTAGGCTTAAGCGGATTTTGGGCTTTATTCATCCCTTCAGCCCTCATCGGGCTTTCAGTTTACAGGATTGCAGATTTGGATGATTGGGGAGTTTGGGATGCAGCAGCATTCCTCACAATCGGCAGCATAGCAATGCTCGCAATGACCAGCGATCCATCTGCAACAATCTATGAACTCGTGAAAGGCGTTGTGAGCTTTTCAGTTGCCGCCATTTTGGGTGCATTAGCACTGAGAGGGGGGAGGAGATAATGGATGCAACGGGAATACTCGTGCTTGCAGTGTTTGGAATCCTCGCACTAATGATACTCAAAGACCTGCTTAAAACAGCATTATTTCTGATAATCGCAATTATTGGCGCATACTATCTCGCAAAAGCTGGTTACCTTCCAGAAAATATTGCAAATGCCGTGTTGAACACCCTTTCGTTTTTAGATAAGCTTGACATTTCCGCTCTCCTGGATAAAATCTCAACCCTTGCTGACAAACTCGGAGGTGTTGTTGGATGAGAAAGAAGGAAAGGCAGTTGGTAACGTTTGGTTTGATAGTCTTGTTTGGAGTTATAGCATATTGGGCATACAGCGGCTTCAGCGTCGGTGGATTCGTAGACCTAAACAACAGCCTCAACAGCAACGAAACAACAGCAACAGAAACCTACACCCTCGGAATTTCAAACCTTGTTGCAACAGTCCTCGATGTTGGGGATGTAAAAATCAGCTTCAGCATAGCAAATGCTGACAAATTCAACATCACAAGCGTCAAGCTCTACTACGCCCTTAACGTTGCCGATCCTGCAAATGCAAGCTACACTGCAGTCTCCTTAACCGACGTGAACGGCACGTACGAGTACACAGTTGATACAAAGTTTGGAGATGTCCTCTATTACTACATTGAGATTCAATACGTTGAAGACGGCACCACAAAGGTCTTCAGATACCCATCAACCGGCTATGAGAGTGTAACCGTCACCGATACCGTTGCTCCGACTGCAACGCTAACAATCGAGTATAATGCAACGACAGGTAATGCAACAATCCTCATCAACGCCAGCGACAACGATGCCATAGACAAAGTGATCCTATTCTATGCAATCACTGCAGACGGCAACCTGACAAACGTGACCTTCAGCAACGTCACCCTCACCGTCAGCCCGTACACCTACACGCTCACCGTCGACAGCAACACCACCGACACCATCTACCCATACCTCGACGTCTATGCCGAGGTCTACGACATCAGCGGCAACATGGCCAGAGTGCCGGCAAACGGCACAATACAGCTCTACGCGAACGAGACTAAGACTGTGAGCGGCTGAGGTGGGCTGAAATGTACGCCCACCGCCCCTCTCCTTCATTTTCCAAAGTGATTCTCCGCCTCTTCGCGATAGTCAGCATAGTTTTTTTGCTCTATTACGGCTATTCGACATTCGCCGAGAACGAGCTTCAAAAACGCTTATACGAGCTTGGCTATCCTACCGAAGGCTTCATCGTTGTGAACAATACAATGAAGTTTGCTGACGGGCACATTGTACGCTTTGAAGGAAACTATGTTGAGGACTACCCGATCACGGCAGAGGAAGCCCTGAACATCCTGAACAACTACCTTGCAGAATACAATCTCAAGCTCAAGAAGTATGACATGAGAATCGAGCCCGAAATCAAAAGCATGAGCGAGAAAGAAGAAAATGGCAAGCTGTATTGGGTTTTTGAGCTCTACATCAAGAAAGGCTCCTCAAAATTCTTTGCAGGCTTGGCCTATGTCGAAAGAAAGCAGGGTTTGGTGAAGATTAAGGGATTGCTGGATTGAGGTGAGAAAATGAGGATTTTGAAGAATGCATTCAAGATATTCATAATCGTGACAATAGCGTACTGGCTGCTTGCAAGATTTATGGTGATTGGCTTTGTTGGCGATTTCCTTGACTTAATGGTTGCAATGGTAGTGGGAGGCTTTTCAGCACTCGTTTACATGGTTCTTGCCGGCATTCTAACACTAATTAGGAGGTGGTAAAAATAAGGCGAATTTTTGTGTTATTGCTTCTCATCGGATTAGTTGTAGCTTCATCTGGATGTATCAGAAAAGAAGGCTCCTTGATAATAATCAACCTGAGCAAACTTGAAAACTTAACTGAAGAGGTTAGCAACCTCACGATTTCAAACACCACAAACGAAACAAAACTGTACACTTGGGAGGATGACGTTTTAGTCGGCAAAACAGTCACAGTCAACGGAAAATGGCTTATCAAGCCTGATTACGATGTTTCCAAGTCAAAATTTGCCTTCTGGATCATTAACTTAGAAACAAACAAGACTGAGCTTTACTATGAGCCGGCAAACATTACCCTCGACAGCATTCACTTCTACGGTTACGGAGTCTTTACAGGAACGAGTTACTACGTCGCCCACATCAAGCTTGAATCCACAGAGCCCTTAGAGGTGACCGTGACATGAAGCGCTTTCTCTCCCCAATATTCATTATAATATTATTAGGAACATTGGCGTCTGCAACATACTCCTGGACTGGAAAGCTGAATGTTGGCGATCAAATTTATGTTAATGACCTAACAATCCAGATTGACAAAAATAAAGCTGACAACAGGACGGCAGCAGTAATTTACAAAGATGGACAGTTATTAGGGCTGATTTACGCCGGAAGCTCTAAAACTTTTGAAGGGCTTGAAATCAGCGTTAGTGAATTCAATGATTACGCCATTCTGAGCATCTCAAGTGATGAACCATTCACAATAAGCTTCAATGCAGTCAAAGATTACTCTGCAGAAATTAGCAGGCTCAAAGAAGAGAATGCAAAGCTGAAGCAAGAGAATGAACAACTAAAAAAGCAGGTTGAAAACTTAGAGAACGAGAACAAGCAGCTGAAGAGGAGGGTTTCTGATTTAGAAAAGCAGCTTAAGGAAGCAAAAGCCCAAGATGTTTCAAAGCTTCAAGCCCGAATAAACAACTTGACGAAAGAGAACAGAGAGCTGAAAGCCCAAATAGCAAACCAGACAAACCTCATTAACCAGTTAAAAGCCAAAGCACAATTCTTAGAGCAGCAGAATAATGAGTACAGAACTCTGATCACAAAGCTTCTTGAAGAGCAGGCGCAAAAATCAGAGAAAAGCTACATCGAGAAAGCAAAGAAAGAGCGCTTGATCGGTTCCATCATCATCAAAACACTCATTTTTGCAGGACTAATTGTAGGGCTTGCTGGCTTCTTGCTGTACCGTGGGAAAAAGAGTTGGGAGTACCCATTATGACCCCCAATTGTAAAAGGAAGCTGAGAGGTGATAAAGGAAAATAAAGGAAGCTGAGTTAATCTTTTACGGAGAGGTATAGTTTTTTGTTTAAAATAAAGAAAATCTGGAAAGAAAAAGGAGGATTGAGTTAAATGGCAGTATCAATAAAACAACCCACAACTCAAGCCGTTGATATTCCTTATTTCGATCCGAGCAGTGGACCATATCTTGGCAGGCTCATGAACACAAACAAGAAAGAGAAGCTTTACATCCCTCTGAAAGTTGGAGAAGCAAACCACATCTTCATGCTCGGCAGAACAGGCTACGGCAAAACCTCAACAATGAAAGCCCTTGCCGAAGCACTATGGGAATACTACCACAATCAAGGAAAAGACGTCATGATAATCATCTTCGAAAGAAAATATGATTACTCAAAATATCAGAGACTAAAACAGTTTTGGAGGAAAAGAATCGAAGAACTCGGCAAAGAAGAAGCAGAGAGACGGCACCAATTCCTCGCCCAATACTTCAAACTACAAGAACAACACCCACAACTCAAACACATGCTCGGCTTTCCAGGCGACTTTGCAATGGGATTGCCCAACTACATCCTCATGGACACACTCGTCTCAATAAAACCTTATCCTGTCAACATATTCACCTGGCACGGGCTAAAACCAAGAAGTTATCCAGTGCGGAGAATAGTCTTCAGACCAACAAGAAACATCTACGCAATAAAGCTCGACAATGGGCCGAAAACGGAAGTTGTAGAAGGAAAAATCCACCTCAAAGACATCAGCTTTGAAATGCTCGCAAAGAAATTCGACATCCCAAAAGGCACAGCCTATGGAAGAATACTCAGAAAATACTGGAAAGTTTACAAAATCCATGATCCAGACAGAATCCTGCACCTCGCCAAAACCCAAGAACCAGTAAGAGAAAGCACACTCGAAAGCCTACAATCAATCTTAGAAGAAATAAAAGCCGATCCACTCTACCTCAAAGGCAACTTAACAAAAACCGGACAGGAACACAAGCCATTCACCGAATACCTCACAACTGATAAAATCAACGTCATCGATTTCTCAGATAACTCAGATTTAGACTTAGAAGAGCAGAGGTTGATAGTTTATCTACTCTGGAAAAAGCTTAAGGTAATAGCAGGCAAGAGGAGAGTCGACATCTGGATCTTCTTCGACGAAATACAGGACTTAATCGGAACAGCTGGCGAAGCATCCAGACACAACCTTGCATGGCTGGCAATGGAAGAACTATACAGAAAAGGAAGAAGCCTAAGCGTCAACGTTGTTGCAGGCACGCAATACCTCTACAAACTCCCAATGTCACTAATAATGGGAGCGACACACATAGCAGTCATCGGAGCCCTCGCAAGCCCAAAAGACCTTGACATTCTAAGAGTCGCTATCATGGACGGAGACAAACTAAACATTCCAATCGAACACGACAGCTTTGAAGAGTTTGTAAAACGCAGAAAGAAGAAAGGAAGAGGCTGGTTCTCTTTTGATAGAGAATTTACGGTTAAAATGTATTTTCGCCCAAATCAAAGCTTTTGAGGTGGTGGAGATGGGAATATTTGACAGATTTAGGAAAAAGAAGAAAACAAAGCGAGAAGCTGGAGGAATTGTAATGAGCGATGAAGAAGCCGCAAGCTACTTCATGAGCCTTAAAGAATTCGACCTCGAAGAAGAGATTGAGAAAAGAGTTGAAGAAAGAATAAGACAGCAAAGAATCTTAGCACAAAGAATGAGCCAAATCAAGCCAACTTATCAAAAACTCCTAATCGCCGTAACGCCGGAAGAAGGCAGCATAATCCTCGGTTATCCAGAAAGCTATATGATAAACTATGACGAATACTGGATTTACTACCAAGAAAGACAACCAAGCTGGTTAGACCACATTTGGTGGAGCTTAGCAAGAATCTTCGGCAAACAACCACCACACAAAATTTTGAAAGCCCACAAAAAAATAGTGCAATTCAACAACGAAGCAATCACCGTTTACTGTCAATCTGTTACAGAATACAGAGGAACAGGAATCCAAGAAGCCATCCCTATGGTCGTCCATCCAGCAATTACAGCAGGTTGGGAAGCCTACGAAGCAGTAAAAGCCGAGCGTGATAAGTACAAAGAAAAATACTTTGAACTACTGAGGTTGAGCAAGAAAGAAGTTGAATTAGCACTCCAGATTAACCCAAGAGTCAAAGTGTACTGGAAAGAAAAAGAGCAGCAAGGTAAAAAGACTGAGGAAAGATTTGGAGGAACGGAGATGGAGTTTGATGAGAATCCAGTCAAGCGTGAGCTGAAAAGCATAATAGGAGAGTGAGAAGGTGGAACTCATGGATCAGAGCAGCAATCCAGAGGAGCTCTTGAAGCAGATTGCAAGCCAAGAGTTCAGAGAAGTTGAGGAAATTGGAGAGAGTAAGAAAGAGAAGAAAAATAGCACATGGGGATTAAAGAAAAAGAAAGAGCTAAATCAGGAGATTTTGAAGGAGATTCAAAAGAAATTGGGCGAAGCATGGGAGCTCATGGGAACCGAGTACGGACGCAAACTCCTCGAAGACGTTGCAGTTGAGATAAAGAAACTCTGCATCATCAACGACCTGCCTTAATTTATTGTTCATTTTGAATATTTTCAAGCTCAGAACGAATTGCATCATAAGTTACCTTAAACAAGGCACCACCGGCAAAGAAAAGAGGCCATCTACCTAATACTTCAAGCGCATTTGCAGGCCAACCAAAGGCACCATATATAAGCAGTATCAAACTAGCAACAAAAGCATTCGCATTAATAAAATACATTATGAACGTCCTCAAATGAATATCTTTTAATCCGACCTTATTTCTTTGTTTGTGATAGAATATTAGAACAACCGTTAACAACGCTGAAAATGTAACAAAATCCAACTTCACAAAAATCACCTAGACCTACTCCGTGTTTTCTTCTTACCCTCATCAGAAGATGCAATTAACGCTCCAAGAATTGCCCCAATAAGTGCTCCCGGCGCACCAGCAATGATAGCACCCAAGATTCCCCCACCGATAATAGCAGCAACGACCTCATCCTCACGACTTTTAGCACTCATACCCATCCCTCACTATAAAATAATGCAAAAAACTTAATGAAGCTTACTACTCACGACAACTTCAACGACTTGTATCTTTCTCAAGCCATGAAAGCATTTCTTCAGGTGATCCTTCAAACACTTTCCTAGCATCACCATAAACATCCTTAAAATACACCTTAATCATGGCTGCTAAGAGTGTATTAATCTGACCTCCTCCCCGCCCTAAAGGGCGAGGGTTCCAACGAGTTAACCCCTCGCCATTGACGGGGAGGAGGTCAGTTCATGCCCATGAAAGCACCTAAAAGCGCCGCATTAGCAACCAACGAAACCAACAACAAAACAATAAGAAATGTAGACGTCCGAGCCATACAGACAACCTCCACTTTTTTCTATAATGCAAAAATTCCTTTACTCCAAACTTTATTAACATTATCCCCCACAACAACACATTTTTAACCGAAACCCCAATATACTTAAAACGCATTAATTACAAAGGAGGCAACAGCATGCCAGAAAACCAGCAAATCATCGAACCACTAGCGAAATTCCATGCACAAGTGTATAGGAATGGTAGAATAGCCATACCAAAGAACGAAAGAGATTATTTCGGAATAGATCAGCATGACATCGTTGAACTAATCATCAGAAAAATAGAAAACGGACAAATCAAAGGGAGAGGATGGTTCATAGCTCAGCTCACGGTTAGGGGAGTATTGACAATTCCCCTTGGACTTAGGAAGGAATTGGATATATCAGATGGAGACTTTGTGGAGGTCCTCCTAATCGGCTTTATTAGGATTGAAGATGTTGTAGGTGAGAGAGGACTCAAAATTATGAGAGCATTAAGAGCCAACGACTATAGAATCATCTCGGATGAAGACGAAAAAAGACTTCTTGCTATGGTTGCTAAAGGTGCATATAATATGTTATTTATTGCCGGATAAATTGTTAGTTAAACAATTTATCCAAGCGATTAAAGCAGTCTATTTTCCTGATACTTACTCTATGGCAGTGCTTTATTTATAAACCAGTTTTCTAACAGAAAATCATGAACATTACTCTGTCGCAGTGTAATGTTCAGAATTTTTTCACAGGATTTGCATTTATAAATACACATCAGCTTGTGGCCGAGAATATACAGAATACTACTCTCTAATTGCTTGGATAAATTGTTTAACTAACAATTTATCCGGCAATAAATAATAGTATTTTAGTATTATTGCTCAGCATCATAGGTTGGCTGTTCTAGATACATTAGCCAAAGCTGGATGTATATTTTTATGCACGAAAAGTTTTTAAATAAATAACAACAAAATCGTTATGACGAACATATTGTTAGGTGGTTAAAATGCCAAGGCCAAGAAAGTATGAGTATGGGCCTGCACTACTAACGATTTCAGTTGCACCTGAGGTAGCTGAAAAGTTCGAACATATGAGAAAGGAGCTCGGACTGACTCGCGGTGATTTTCTCGCTTGGCTCTTGGAAAAAGTGGATGATTTGGTCAAAAGGGAATCTCGGTGAGGACCTATGGCAAGAAAGCCAGAATACAAGAACCCACGCACATTTTCAGTGACCATTGAAGCTGAAATAAAAGAGGAGATAGATGAGTTCAGGGGGAAGCTTAGTTATGGTAAAGTTTTCACGATGCTTTGGCGCGCCTATAAGGGTGAAGTTGTCAAGGCTATAGAATTAGAGAACCTCAGGAGAGAAAATGAGGAGCTGAAGAAGAGAATTGAGGAACTTCAGAAACTTGTTCAGAGGCTTCAGGATGAGTTAGCTAAGTATGGTGGCATTTCTAAGCGCGAGCGTGAGGCTCTTGATCTTAGGGAGGAGGCTTGGAGGATTCTTGATGTTCATAGTGAGCTCAAGCTCATCGATTTCTTTAGGATGCTTGGCTGGTCTGAAATGGGTGAAACCCTCAAGAAGAAGGCTGAGGTTTTCCTTAGGCGTTGGTTCAGGGATGAGGGGAAGTATCTCGTTTCTGAAGAGCTTGGGCTTGTTGTTGAGAAGAAGTTGGATGTTGGTATTCTTGCTTGGCGCGTTAGGAGGCTCGCTCCTGACGTGGACTCCTTTCGGACAACAAAAGTAGGGGTGGTTGTATGAGTTCGGAGGTTAGTAGGGAGTTTTGGGAGTTTGTGGCGTCGGAGGTTAGGAAGGCTAGGGAGGCTGAGGCAAGGGAATTGGAAGTTTTGAGAAGGGAGCTTGAAAGGGAGATACTAGAAGCTAGAAGGAAAAGGGAGTATTTTCTCATAAAACAGGATATGGAGGAGTATTTCTATTGGGATGGCTACTTGGGGGCATTACTAACAGTAAAGGGGTTGTTGAGGAAGTTTGGGATTTTGAGGGGGTGATTTAATGCCGAGGAGGAGGCCTAGGCCTGGTGATATTACAACTATCAAGGATCTGTTCAAGTATAAGAGTACTTGGGTTGTCTCGGTTGCATTGAGGGATGGGAGGGTTAAGAGGTTCACGAGGAGTGGGTTCAGGGAGGGGAAGTACTCGGAGGAGGACCTCAACAGGAAGGTTCGGGTGGACGAGGTCTGGATCTACTACAAGATAAATTGGCATTATTTCTGCGAGGAGGTGCGGGCTTGATGGCTTCTCGTGCTTCGATGGTTCGTCAGGCGGCCCGCTATGGGCCCTCCATTTACAAGCCCTTCTTTGATTACATGAAGAGGGAGGTCAAAAGTGCCGAGAACAAGTACCTCTTCAGTAGTCTCATCGAACAGTTGTTCCCGGACAGGTTTGCCCTCTATGACCTGGACTCGATAATTTTTGATAAGGAGTCTGATGAGCCGCTGGCGGCTTTTGAGTTGAAGTTCAAGAGTTGGTTCACGGCCGAGGAAGCCTGGCTGAACAAGGAGCTTGAAGTTAATGGCAAGCAGTTCATAAGGCTTAGAGCCTTGGCCAAGAGGATGGAGATTCCCATCTACTACTTCGTCCAGGTTGGGAAGTACTTCGTCATGTTCAACGTCCTCAGGGTGGAGGCTCGGCTGGAAGAGAGGCATAATGGCTCAGCAAAAGACACATACGCCATCATAAACCTCGATGATACCATAGTCTCGAAGACCCTCGAAGACCTGAAAACTGACCTATCAATCCTATTGAGGTGATCCCAATGTTAACTTCTTGGAGGGAAAAGAACCATGAATAATAACACCCTAATGTTATTATCATTTTTCTCTCAACATCTTCCTCATACAAACAAGGGTATTCGGCATGAGCACCAAAATATTCACACAAGTTTGAGCATAAATTTGCATGTTCCTGCAGGGCCCTACAAATCAAAAATCAATACTGCGGGAATGAGTATCGGGGTGATGTGAATATGCCTCGCAGATTGAAATACCCTCCATATGTTGTTGTGAGAATTCCGAGGGATATGGTTGAAGTTTATGAAACAAACATCCTTGATCTTGTATTTGGAGAGAACGGCGACATGGCAAGGCGCATTGTAGATTACATCAAAAAGAATGAGCGTATATATCCTGATGAATATAAAGAAATAATCAAAGACAGCTCAGAACGCATGAGGTATTACAGGACATTAAGGAAGATGATAAGTCTCGGCATGCTCAAGAGGGGCAAAGACGGTTCTTACATCTTAAGTGATGAATTCGCTCTCAAGCTCGGCGCAATGATAGAAAAATGGAGAGCAATTCTGAGGTAATCCTCATGAACAGTCATATAAACTTCACCGGCCATATTTCCAATGGTGGGTCATTTTGGGACAACAGGCACAAAATAATAACAAGGCTCTCAACCGAGATTCAGCCGATTACTGGCAGAAGAAACGGTATCATCTTTACTTGTATAGGGGTTTGGTCGGGGAAGTTCGCAAAAGAGGTTACAACTTGTCGCAGGTGGTTAATATGATTCTCGCAGCAATTGTTTCTCAAGAAGATGCTCTTTCAAGGCTTCAAAAACAGATTGTGGTGCGGTGGCCGGGATTTGAACCCGGGTCGCCGGCTCGGAAGGCCGGCGTCCTAGACCAGGCTAGACTACCACCGCACAAAACGTGGTGGGGCGGGGGGGATTTGAACCCCCGACACCCGGATCTTCAGTCCGGTGCTCTCCCAGGCTGAGCTACCGCCCCACTCGAAGTTAATGGGGCGTGAAGGAATTTATAAACCTTGCGGTGGAGATAAGAAGGGTGAAAATTATGCTAAGCCTCCAGACGTCCATCGTGGGGAGAAAGGTTATCTACCTGAGAGAGGTCGAATCCACGAATGACCTAGCAAAGCTCCTCGCGCTCCACGAGGATGAAGGAACTGTTATCGTGGCCGACAGACAGACCAGAGGACGTGGGAGAATTGGAAGGCGGTGGGAATCTCCCGAGGGAGGGGTATGGATGAGCGTCATATTGAGGCCCCCACTTGTTTTGGAGGACTTGCCAAAGGTCGTCTTCATGGGAGCGGTGGCGGTGGTTGAGACCCTCGAGAAGTTCGGAATACCCGGAAAAGTCAAGTGGCCAAATGACGTCCTCGTGGAGGGTAGGAAAATCGCCGGGATACTTGCGGAGGGAAAGGCAGGAACTGTGGTACTCGGAATAGGCCTCAACGTCAACAATCCCGTTCCAGAAGGGGCGATATCTATGAAGGATGTTCTGGGAAGTAACGTCCCGCTCGTCGATGTCTTCAGGACCCTTATCGCGAGGCTCGACGAGGCATACTCCCTTCTTAAGGAGAGGCCCGCCTCCATCGTGGAAAAGGCAAAATCTCGTATGATACTGGGCGTTCCAGTCATCGTAGTCGGGGAGGATATCGAGGGTATAGCCGAGGACATTGATGAGTTTGGGCGGCTGATAGTGAGAAAGCCCTCGGGAGAGGTTGTCAAGGTCGTCTACGGTGATCTATCCATAAGGTTCGCCCAGCGGTAGTGTTAAATATCAGGTGGTCCTATGGAAGCGGGGAGGTAAACCGCATGAGAAAAGTAGCAACCCTACTGTTTGTGCTCCTGCTACTCCGGCCCCTTGTTGCCGCGGGGGGTTTCTACGAGGACGAGTACATAGTGAAGGCTAAGGTTGGAGCAGATGGCTCAGCCAACTTGACAGTAATAACTTTCTGGTTCGGCTCTGAAGAGCAGATAGCTAAGACATATGATGAGATCCTCGGCAAGGCCAACGGAAGCATCGAGCGGGCCATGAAGCTTTATGGAGAGACCCAAAAGGCCGCAATAATGCGGTGGTTCTACCAGCTGGGAATCCATTTGAAGAACGTCACAGTAAACGTCACCAGCTTCACCCCCAAGAACATGACGGTCATCGTGAACGGGTTCGCTGAAGACTTTGCCAGATACTTCTCTTATAGTGACTACTGGGAGCTAATGGTGGACCCCACAAGGGGATATGGGGCGCTAACGGGCGACATCAAGATCCCTTACACCCACAAATGCCGGGTCACCTTCATTATAGAGCTTCCAAAGGATGCCCAAGTGCTCGAATATCCCCAGGAGTATTCGGCCAAGTTCAATGGGAGCACCTTTTCGGTGGAAGGTAGGGTTGATGGCAATACGGTTATTGTAACCTCCGAGATTTTCGTGAAGGAGGGACTCACGGGGGAGGGTCTAGAAAGGCTCTTCGGGAACTATACCGGCTATTTCGTAAGGTACCGCACCTCTGAGAGAGGCGTTGAGAAGTATCTCACCTACACCCTCAGCAGACACGTCAGAATAGACGTTCTCCCCGATGGAAGGGAGAACGTCACGATAAAGACCAGCTACATAGCCCCGCAGGAATATGTGAACTCAATGAAGCTACAAATACTGATGAGAGGTGTCGCCAACGTAACGGATTCCATAGTAAAAACGGGAACAGATGCTTTGATAAAGCAGGGAGTAACCGTCTATGAGGCACGGGCTCGGATATTAGGCCTCGATTCTGAGGGTCCTCTCGTCATAGAGGAGAACTACATAACAAAAGGCTTCGTCAAGGAGAAGAACGGAGAGTATGTCTTTGAGGTTGATCCCACCTTCGGCTTAGAGAGTTCTGCCTTCGTTAGGGTAGGAAATGAGATAAATCAGACGGTAACCATCGAGATAAACTTACCAGAGGGCGCGGAAATTCTTGAGGTTCCGAAGCCCATCAGCAGGGAGCTCAAGGGAAACTTCGTCAAGATGACGGTCGACAAAGAAGGGAACAAGATCCTCATATCCCTCAGCCTCCATGTCCGCTATGGAACCCCAAGGGAGGACATCGAGAAGATGATGGAGAATCTAACCAAGGAATACATCAAGTTCAAGCTGCCGACAGAGACGAAGACTGAGGAGACGGAAGGAGGCATCTGTGGGCCTGTGTTTTTCGTAGGCCTAGCTTTAATTCCCGTTCTGCTCTACAGGTCGAGGAGATAACTCTCTCCCCTCTTTTTCAGCGTTTCCGTTATTCTCTCCATTAGGTCGGCCATTATGATCCCTATAGTTCTCTCCAGCTCCACGTTCTCCACGACAGGGATGTTATGCTCCCTGGCCTTCCTGATTAAGTAATCCTGTATTTCCATTATCTCGTCAAGGTGGGAGACGTAGTATTCAGCTGACCTCCGACTGTAGCGGGTCCTCTCGTAGAACCTCGCCTCAAGCTCCTCCCTGCTCCCTGCCACTATCATGTAGGTGAAGGTCATGTCGTGCTCCATGTTCACGAAACCTGGCACGACGTGGATTCCCTCTATTATTGCGTTAAGCCCTTCATTCCTGGCCCTCTCGATGATGGCATTTATTCCTACGGAAACGGCGCTTACTTGGGCTTCGAAGCCATATATTACCGGAGAAATTCCCTCCGGAACCATTTTAACTTCTCTCCACGCCAAAAATGTGGATGTGTGAATCGCCGGAAGGAGCTCAGGAGTTATGACCTTTCTAAGGACCTCCCTTATGGAGTCTGTTCCTATAACGCTCCTTATACCGAGGCGGAAGGCAAGCTCTGTAGCTATCGTCGATTTGCCGACGCCCGTAGGCCCCCCGAGAAGGATTATTATCGGTATCTTCATCTTCCTAAACTTCCTCCAGAAGAGGTAGCGCCTTGCCTCCCTCTTGAACCCTTTCTCAAGGAGCTTCCTATAAGTAAGCTCCCTAATCTCGTCCTTCGTGACGATTGTTTTTCCTTTACCCTCAAGCTCCCTCTGGACCTCAATGGCTATGGAGTAGGCTATATCAACGTCGACGCCAGCGGAGGTTATTGATCTCGTTAGGATGCCACGTGAGAAGGGTAGCGAGATCTTGCCCCTTTCGTCAACTACTCTGATCATCCCACAACCCTCCGTGCAAGCTCCCTTACAGCCCCAGCAAGATCCTTGCCGTCCATGTTCACAGGTTCGTTATCAAGGAACACAACCTTCTTTCCAGCCCTCAAGACCTCCCTTACGACGACGTCAACGGCCGCCGCCTTAAGCTCAACTATTACGGTCTCATACTGTGGGAAATCCATCATCTCCTTCCTCAGCTGGGCCCTGTTGGCGAGGCTTCCGCTCCATCCGACGATCTCTATTCCTCGCTCCCCCAACTCTTTGGCGACTCTCTCCGCGGCCCTTGGAGACGTTGTGATGACGACCGCCCTCCCCTCCACTTTGCCGATGAGTCTGGGAGTGAAGCGGGTAAGATGAACGTCCGCTTGCGGGTTTATACGACCAATGACCCCCTTGAGCTCCTCCAACTTCTCCTTGGGAACAGCATCGGCTATCGTGATAACGACAAGGTCAGCAAGACTTATTCTGAAGGGACCAAAGTAGCTCTTCACACTCTCGACGCCCTGAAGGGCGCTCACGACGACGATAAAAGCGTCGGCCATGACGTTTGGAAACGTCCCCCCCGATCCCTCAAGGATTATAAGCTGGGGATTTAGGGTTTTAGCTACTCTTATTCCCTCCTCAACGATGTCAAGGAAGGAGAAGCCGGCCAGTCCTCCACCGCACCTCCTGCATCCAACGGTCGGGACGCCGGCCATAAGAGCGTCCTCGAAGTGATCAGAGGCCGCATGCCTCCCTTTTTCAGCCACTTCAAGCAAGAACTCGGGTGTTATTTTCATCTCGTCCCCCCTTATAAGTTCTGGCTTTTCGGGGCCACCGCGCCCCATAGTGACAACGACTACCCTATAGAGCTCCTTCAGTGTCCTCGCGATAAAACCGCTCACGGCCGTCTTCCCAACCCTCTTACCTGTTCCTATTACAGCTAGGGAGGGAATGTCAAGCCTCTTCCATTCCTTGGGCCTGAACTCGAAGTCAGCCCCCTTATAAACAACGCCCATCCGGAGAAGAAGCGAGGCTATTCTGAATCTATCCTCGGGTGTTAGGACGGGGTCGTCGCTAAGGTCTATCACCTCGGTCACGCCGTTCTCCCTGACCGCCCTTTCTATGGCCCGCAGATAATCCCTATCGTGATAAACAGGAATACCCAAGACCCTCTCAATATCCTCTATGCCCCCTATCTTTTCCATACCACCAACGAAGACGGCACAGCAAGCCCCCACTTTCTCGAGGGCCCAGCGGATGACGTCAGGATAGTGCTCCCCGTCTATGAGCACGAGCCTCATGCCAATCCCCCAAAATAATCACCGCTGGGTATTATAACCTTTCCGAGACTTAATGCTGATCATCGAAAGCATTTAACGAGGCCAGCGGAAGCGTCATGGCCGTCAGAAGGGTTAGTGATTTGGGCAAGCGAGCAACAAAGGGTTGCCGGGAAGATGAAGCAGTGAAGGAAGGAGCTCGGCGCTCCGAAGAAATAGTTCTGGCCCGGGAACCCCTGAGGAGCCCTATGAGGAACGTCTTCCAAGCGAGGATTGTTGGAATGGAAGAGCCTGATAACCCGCTCCTCCCTTATAGAACCTGGCTTGAAGGAAGGGGGGAGGTGTAGGTTAGTTTTAAAGCGAGTGCCCTGCACGTCTTCTAATAGCTTGGGCAATGGCGACCGCGACGGCAGCTTTTACGATGTCAAGGAGGATGAATGGAACCACGCCGACGGCAAAGGCCTTTCCGAAATCTCCGAAAAAGAGGCCCAGCCTCAGCCAGCCGAGAAGGTATATGACGGCGAGCCCGATGATGGTCCCAAGAAACCTCCATGGTAGGCTTTTCTCATAGAAGATACCTGCTATAAGGGCCGCGACTGGAAAGGCTAGGATGTAGCCGCCCGTTGGCCCGAGGACATGGGAGATGCCACCCGAGAAGTTCGCGAAAACGGGGAGCCCCAAGGCACCCATGAAAACGTAGAGGGAAATCGCAAGGAAGCCTAGCTTGAGCGAGGAGGAGTCCGAAGAGAAGAACAGAGAACTTGAGCACCGACCGCAGTTAATGCTG
This sequence comes from Pyrococcus yayanosii CH1, assembly GCF_000215995.1. NCBI lineage: Archaea > Methanobacteriati > Methanobacteriota > Thermococci > Thermococcales > Thermococcaceae > Pyrococcus > Pyrococcus yayanosii. Next base: position 1,261,133 of record NC_015680.1, read on the forward strand.
CGAACAGTGATGCTAAGGTTATATGGATTGATTTAAGGTTCATACAGGCCCTCTTGCCCTATTAGATAATTAGCTAAAGTTTTTACTCATCCCGAATTCGACAGTAAAGCTTTTATTTCTTTCTTAGTAAATTAATAAAGCCAGATTGGTGATATAGATGAGGTTGAAACTCTCCCTACTGAGTAAAAACGGGAGAGTCAAACAGGTTAATAAACATGCCGTTCAAGGGTTCATATACAACATGCTAAAGGGTTCCCCCTATGAAAAGAGGCATGACGAGCCAAAATTCAAATTTTTCACGTTTTCAGACTTCTTCGTGGATTCAAAGGGGAGGCTCTCTCTACTGATATCCTCACCAGACAAGGAATTCATCAACACTCTCCACGAGAGCATCAGGGCCAGAGATTGGATACACATTGGCCAGTACGAGTTCGAGGTTCTGGATGTCAAGAAGTTCTCTCTCAAGCTTAGAAACAGGTTTCAAACCGGCTCCCCCATAGTCCTTTACAAGGACAAGGATAGAGGAGAGTACTTTAAGCTACATTACCACCGAGACTTGGGCTTTTTCTTATGGAGATTAAAGGAGAACGCCATAAAAAAGTATGAGGCCTTCTATGGCGAACCATTTGTATTTGAAGGGCCAATCTTCGACAGGCTAATACCAAAAGTCAGGCGAAACGGTAAGTTGGATGTCTATGTAAAGGTGGTCAAGAATGGGACATCCTTTGTCGTTATAGGTTCCAACTGGGAGCTTCTTGAAAAAGAGAGAATAAAGGCAGAAGAACGGAAGTTTTACAGGTTCATAATGGATGCCGGCCTGGGGGAGAAGAACAGCCTTGGTTTTGGGTTCATTAATCCCATCAGGAGGTGATTTATTGAGGCTCGATGACCTTGTAACATTGGGTGGTCTGCTCCACGACATTGGAAAGCCCGTGCAGAGGGCAAATATGTATTCAGGAGACCACTCCAAGCAGGGGGCGGAGTTTCTCAGAGATCTGGCAAAGAACACCGGAAGGAAAGAATTCGAGCTCCTGTCACTCTTCTCGGAATTCCATCACAGGGACAAGATGAACGAGGCCACCATAAGGGCCAGAATAGAGAAGCTGAATCCCCGGCGATTTGGCCTCGGTGTAGAGGACATACTCAACGCCCTGTGGATAGTATACGAAGCGGATAACCTCTCTTCAGCGGAGAGGGAAGAAGGGACGCCACAACCATCGAGGCCCCTATACTCGGTATTCAACAGGGAAAAAGCATATTTATGGAAGGAACTGGACTTTGGAAACGAGCTTCCAGTCCCCAGAGATGTTCCTTCCATAAAGGGCAGTACATACTCCGATCTCGTAAAGAAGTTATGGGCCGAGCTTTCCCGGACCCCTCTAAAGGTGGACATGCTCCTCCCAGTTCTGGAAAGGCACCTGACCTTTGTCAGCTCCGTTACGAGCGAGGGGAACGTTATTTCCCTCTACGACCACATGAGGATGACCTCGGCCATAGCGCTGGCCATGTTCAGGGCCGGGTGCGGAGCAGAGGACGTGAAGGCTGGGGTGTGCAGAAGGGAGAAGCGCTTCCTCCTCATTGAGGGGGACTTCTCGGGCATACAAGACTTCATATACGGCGTAACAGGTAAGGGCACCCTCAAGTACCTCCGCGCGAGGAGCGCTTACCTTGAACTAATAGGCTGGGATGTCGTCCTTGAAATACTCTCAAGACTCGGCCTCACGAGGGCCAACGTCATCTTCAACGCCGGCGGCCACTTCCTTATCATAGCCCAGAACACGCCTGAGGCTGTTGAAGAGCTCGAGAAAATCAGAAAAAGTGTCGCCGAATGGCTCTGGGAGGAGTTTGAGGGCAGGCTGTACCTAGCCATTGAGTGGGAGCCTATAACAGGAGAGGAACTCGGCAGGAAAAAGGGGGAAAACCTCTTTGCGGAGGCCAGAAAAAGGCTGAAGAAAAAGCTCACGCTCAGAAAGCTGAGGCGCTTTGGAGAATTGGACGAAGTCTTTGAGGCCAGAAAATCCGGAAAACTTGAAGAGTGTGCCGTCTGCAGAAGAGAAGTTTCCCCTGAAGAGCTGGAGCGGTTCAAACTAAGCGAAGACCCCGAAGTTAAAGTCTGTAGAACGTGCAAGGAGCTTGCGGAGCTTGGCGAAAAACTGCCAAAAATCAGGGGCTTCGTTCTTGATAGGGTCGCCCGCGAGGAAGAGGCGATCACCCACGGCCCCTTCAGGCACTTCATACCCTACTACGGTGGCACCGCGAGGGGGGAGTTCCTCCTTCTCAAGAACACCCTGAAACCGCCGGAAGAACTGCCCGATGACATAATATTCGTCCCTTACTTCGTGGCGGACTACTACAAGCCCGGAAAGATCGGCGTTGCTACTTTTGAGGAGCTGGCTAAAGCCTCAATAGGAACAAAAAGGCTCGGTGTTTTAAAGGGCGACGTTGATAAGCTCGGGGAGTTCTTTGGGAAGATGGACAGCCCCTCAAAGCTCGCGACGGCCTCACGCTTCGTGGACTACTTCTTCAAGGGATACCTGAAGCTGATAATCGAAGGAAAGACCGGCTATGCCATCGACATCAGCAGGTTGCCTTCCCTCAGGGACTGGCCGGAAAAACCTGACATCGTCGTTGTTTACGCCGGCGGGGACGACTTCTTCATCGTCGGGGCATGGGATCAGGTCTTTGAGCTTGCCTTCAGGATCAGGGAGACATTCATGGCGTACACCGGCGATGGCCTTACCCTTTCCGTTGGACTCGGCTACTTCAACCCCAAGACCCCGATATATCGCATGGCCGAAACCGTCAGCGAGAGGCTTGAAGTGGCGAAGGAGGAGGGGAGAAACAGGGTCTTCGTGATCGACAGAAACCGTCCTGACAAAAGGCACAGGCTCTCCTATGGCTGGGAGCAGTACATGGAGCTATGGAAGGAGTACGCCAAAAGGATTTACGCCGGAAACGGAAGGCTGAAAAAGCCATTCGACTCAAAGAAAGGCCTGCTGATGACCCTTCTCCAGCTCAGGGATCTCTACGTGAGGAACCCAAACGACGTCCGCTGGGCGTATCTCATCGCTTATCTACTTGGCAGGCACGACATTTCGGATTATTTCCCCAAGCTCGTCGGGATAAGCGCTGAGGCCGTTGAAAAAGGTGAGCCCCAGCCAGTTTACTGGGTTGATGGCGTTCTGAAGGTTATACTCATGGCGGTTAGGAGGTGAAGGATGTGGGTTACGGGAGAAATTATGGATATAGGGAACAGAGCAGGAACTACCGGGGAAGCGGAAGCTTTTCCCGAGTTGATGCGTCTTCACTCTTTGGTGGAGCTCCCGATGTTATAGGAATAAAAAAAGCTCTCGAAGCCAAGCAACTTGATAGAAACGATATACAGCCGTATTTCACTGGGGTTGTCAACGACGCAAAGAACTTTATACAATGGAGCCCGGACAAAAGGCTCGCAAATGCCGTGACGGTTGCGGCCTACCTCGTTGCCCAGGGATTGAAGACCAACCAGGTCAGGAAGACCCTTGAGATGGCGAGAACCACCGAACTGAAGGTAAAGAGGGGGGACTTGGACATAAAGAACGACATCGTTAAAATGCGCTATCTCCTTGCCTACACCGTTGGAAAGGCGACCGGACGATCTAAGGATCCTCTTGAGGCGTTCCACAGTGTTCTGGACCCAATGCTCGAGGTTCTCATGGAGAACCCGACTAGGGAGGGGTTTGAGAAGTTTTATGACTTCCTTCAGGCCGTTGTTGCATATCACAGGTTTTTCGGGGGTAGAGAGTGATGGACAGACGGTTTTATGGAAAGCTCGTCCTCCGGGGTAAGATTAGGGCGGTGACTGGCCTCCACATAGGAGCCCAACGAGAAATTTCTGAGATTGGAGGAATAGACAACCCGGTCATAAAGGATCCCCACACGGGACTGCCTTACATTCCGGGCTCTTCCCTCAAAGGTCGCCTCAGGGCGCTCTTTGAGGTGCTTGTAAATTCCCAGCTCAATAACCTGAAGGCAAAGTACCCTTCCCTTTCGAATTACTCCCCCGGAAGCTGTAGGCCCCAAAACCAAGAAAACTGCGGAAAGTTCTTCAACAAGAGGATTAACAGGGGATGGATACACGTCTGCCCGGACTACAACACCGCCCTTAACTGTCCAGTCTGCAGGCTCTTCGGAGCGAGCGGAAACGATAGCAACTTCCCGTCGAGGGTCATAGTCAGGGATGCGTTCCTGACTAAAGAATGGCAGGATAAATGGAGGGCAGGTGAACCTTTAACGGAAGCCAAGATTGAGGTTGGAATAGACCGTGTTACCTCACAAGCCAACCCGAGGACAAATGAGCGCGTCGTCGCTGGAGCCGAGTTCGAGTTTGAAATAATCTACAACGTCGAAGACCTTAATCAGTGGAAGGACGACGTTAAGAACCTCCTCACCGCGATGGCGCTCCTTGAGGACAGCTACCTCGGCGGTTCTGGCTCAAGGGGCTACGGAAAGGTGAGGTTCATCTTTGAAGGGTTTGAGTTCAGGAGTGCCGAATACTACAAAACCGGCGACAAAAACCACGTAATCTCTATAAAAGCAGAGAACAAATCCCCCGGAGAGATACTGGGTGAGTTCGACGGCCTCTTCTCGGAGGTGGAGAGCAAGCTGGGGGCCCGGTGATGGAGTTCAGGGCAATCCTGCTGAGACCAAAGGGGCCGTTGACTGAGATTCCAAAGGCAGACACGCTGTTCGGAGCGATTGCCAGCGCGGTGGCCGTGCTCTATGACAACAAGGCCGTCGAGAAGCTCGTTGATGCCTTCAAAGGGGGGGCAAGGATAAGCTCGGCCTTTCCCTATTTCAACGATACATTCTACCTCCCAAAGCCCCTCAGCGTTGAACTGGTGGACTTTGGAAAAGAATACGGGGAGGCCAAGAGGATAAGACGAGCCAAATATTTAGACGTGAGAAACTTCGAAAGGGCCCTTCGCCTGGAACCATTTGAGGCCCCTGAGATGAACGTCTACGAAAAGGTGAGCATCCCGAGAGTGGTTCTCGACAGGGTGACGAACGATTCCGCCCTCTACTTCTGGGACGAGGTAAGGTTCAGAGAGGGTGCAGGGCTCTACTTCCTCTACTCCGGGCCGGACGATGTTTTCAGGGACTACATAGAGCCGGCGGTACGGCTTTTGGGGGATACCGGCATCGGCGGGAAGTCAACCTGGGGCTTCGGCCTCTTTGAGCCAGAGTTTTCCAAGCTTAAAATAGACGCTCCTGACAGTGAGTACGAAGTTACGCTTTCCAACGCCCTGCCAACAAAAAAACCGGTTCTCTGGAGGATTTTTAGAAAAGGCGGCTGGAGCTTTGAAAGGAGAAAGCCAAAGATGACGTTCATCGAGGAGGGCTCGGTAGTTAAAAACGACCCCGGCAGGTTCGAAGAGCTTGACCTTGGTTTGTCATTTAGGGTTCACATCTACGGTCTGACATTTCCCGTCCCCACACTTCTCCCCGACATGGAGGGTCTGAAATGATGCTCAGGGTTCTATCTCCCCTGCACATAGGCAACGGTAACCAGCTCACGCCGGTTGACATATATCCCGAGCAGGATAGAGTTTACGTCCTCGATATAGATAAACTCATCGACGACCTCCAGAACCTTGGCATTAGCCTCGAAGAAATCCTGCACTTACTTAAGAATCCGCCGGGCGACCGTTACGTCTGGAAGGGCTACATAGATGAACTAAACCTAAACCCAAAGGACTACGCCCGCTACACCCTTAGAACTCACGGAACCCCCGGAAAGGAGAGCATGCAGATAAGGGAGTTCATAAAGCTGAACGAAAGGCCTTACGTCCCGGGTTCGAGCGTTAAGGGCGCCCTGAGGACTGCGGTGCTCTACAAGGTTCTGAAGGAGTGTGGAGACTCGGCAACCGCGATGAACCTTGTTTCCAGATTTGATAGAAAGCTCGCGGAAAAAATAGGATGGAGCAATCACGTGGTTGAGTTCTACGTCGAGTATCTCTTAAATGAGCTACAAAAAGAAGAGGCCGCAAAACAGAGGGGGAAGAGGTACAACTTTGATAGGAAGCGCGCCGACGACCTCCTTGAGGCCATAGTCTTCGGCATGGAACCGGACAGGCGCTCCGGCGTGAGGTATGAGCCAAAGAGGGACCCCCTTAGGGCGCTCATCGTTCGGGACAGTCAGCCAGTAGGAAGGAGGCACCTCGCGGTTTACCGCGTTGACGTCATCGGAAATCCCCAGCCAATACCAATCTGGGTGGAGGCCCTTGAGCCGGGAACCGCCACCGAAATAGAGATGAAAATTGAGGCCAAGGTTCTGAGGCTGAACTCCGGGCATTTCAACGGCCTCCTGTGGGAGTGCCTTGAGAACTACGGAAAGCCGTGGGAGGTCTTCGAGGACTTCCTCTGGAAAGCCGTGAATGAGTTCTACGATGAGGTCATTAAAACCGAGCTTACGGAGCTCAGCAGGTTCGGAAAATATGAAACAAATGTCAAGTCCTTTTACTCCTCGCTCAAAAGCCATGACGGCCACCTCCTAAGGCTGGGATGGGGCAGTGGCTGGCTGGCAACAACGGTGGGCATTCTGTTGAGGAAAGAGGGGAAATGGGAGGGCGTTAGGAGAAAACTCGGCCTCGGCAGGAACCCGCAGAGCGGGAAGCTTTCAAGCTATTTCCCCAAGACGAGACGTCTCGCTGATGGACTGCCTATGGGATGGGTGGTGCTCCAATGAAACTGCTCGTGGTTTCCTGGGGTGACTTTGAGAGGTGGAAAGAAACCAAGTACCGCTTCGGGGAGGAAACATCGGTCGGCCCCTCAACGCTTCCGATCCTGCAGAAGGCCATAAAACCGGACTGGACGGTTATAATTCTCTCAGACACCCTCGGGAAGGATTTCTCATCCCTTGAAGCTCTCCGGGAGGACGTGAGGAGCAGGGTAATGGACTTCCTTGACAGGATTGAGGCAGGAAGGGAGGTGGACCTAATAATAGCGCCGGGAATAGGCCAATTTGTCCATGGAACATTCAGGGGAAATGCTATGGACGCCTACTACTACCTCCTCCACAGCCTCGCCCAGATAGTCCCCCCAAACGAGAACCTTGAGGTTCACTTTGACTCGACGCACGGGCTGAATTACATAACGCTTCTCACTTACAGGGTGCTTAAAGACCTGCTCGGAATTGCGGCAATAACTAATGAGGTGAAGTTTACAGCCTACAATTCTGATCCATACGTTCCAGGGATTACAAGGGAGCTGACGATAAACGTTATTGAGAAGACACACATCTCTCCAGAGCCCCTATCTGAACCGTTGCCAGGGGATAAGCATTATCTAAAACCTTACAGCATGTCCTGGAAGGAATTTGTGAAGCTCAAAACCAGCCTTAACTCGCTGAAGCAGATTAAAGCATCCAAAAAAAGTCTGGACGCATGGATTGGATCCCTGTTCTTCGGAATGCCCCTCCTTTTCGCTGAGACATTCCCCGATGAGTCTGAGATTGAGGGAATAATAGGGGAGCTCCTCGAAACCTGGGAGTCATGGATAGAGATAGACGGGAACTCGGTTACCAGGAAGCTATCATATGATGCAGGTTTCGGTGTGCTAATGAAGCTACTCTTTGAGGTGAAGGTCACGAAAAGCGCAAAAATAGATGTCCCCTGTTCCATAGCCAAACTTTACACCATCTCAAAGAAGCTGTTCTGGGGGAGTACATTAGAGAGGGTAAACGTTGAGCTGGGCAAAATTGAGGACATGGCCATAAAATATGCCACGGCGGGAACATTTCCAGGGTGGATGTCCTTGAAGGACTTCCTCGGATTCTCTGAGGCAAACGTCCAGATTAAACCGCGCAATGTATTGGCTCATGCAGGACTTGAAGCCAATTCCGTAGAGGTGTGCATGAAAGAATGGGATAAGAAAGACATCAAAAAGACCGCCAAGGAACACACGTTTTTGAGGTATTCTAACGAAATCCTGCCGAGAATAAGAGAGATAGTCAGCAGTTCTCTGGGTGGTTAAGGTGCTCGACGCCTATCTCAGGAATGGGGAACTCTTCTTGAAGGAGGAGGGCGTTGATGAGATAACCGAGGAGACGATACGGAAGACCTACCTCTGGCCGGTAGATGAGATGGCGTGCGGGGTGGGCGTGGGCTCAGAAGGGGAGGCAATAGCGATCCTGAGAAAGTTCGGCTTCGAACTGTCCGGAAAGACCAGGGAGCTTTTGCCCTCCTTGATACCTGACAAAAAGGGAACCTGCTCCATCTGCGGGAAGGAAACCAGGGTCGTCCTCAACAAGGCATTCATATTCCCCTTTGAGAGGAAAGTTGACTCGATAGTCAACGAGGGCAACAGGCTGACCTTCTGTATGGAGCACGCCTTTAAGCTGTACTCCGCAATGGCCTACCTATACGTCGTCCCGATGAAAGATGGGACCCTGAAGTTCTTCTTCGACGGGCCGGAGCGGGAGCTCAGGAGGTTCAAGAACACCTTCAAGAGGAGCTTCTGGCTCGAGAGATTCTCGGTGGAGGTGAAAGAAAAGAACGGGAAGAAGAGCTACTCCCTCCGGGTCAACCTTACCCTGAGCAGGTACCATCCGAACGAGGCCTTCTTCGCGGTTCTCCACGAGTTCGTGAAGCACCTGAGGAACAGGGGAATGTTCCGGGATGCCCTAGAGTCTGGAAGAACTGTCAGGGCGTACCTAATTTACGGGTCGGGCCAGTTCTACAGGGAGAGAATCATAGAGGGGACAACGCTCGAAAGGCTCATGGACTTTCTGAAGAGAGTTCAAGAACATGGAAAAGAAACCCGGTGGGGCAGGAGGCACCTTGGGCAGAGGGACTCGGCGGTTTACCTTTTCTACGAGAACCTGGAAATCCCGAGGAACAAAAAAGATCGCTCGAAGAACTTCCTTGAAAGGGAGGAGTTCATAGGGAAACTTCTCGGCGGGAGATTCGATTTCGTTCTTTTGAACCGCATATTTATGGAGCGTGTAAAGGCGAAACTTCCTTTACCGTTTTACTACCACGCCTGGGCGCTCAGCTTTTTGGAGGTATTCGGGGGTGATGTTATGGACGTTGAGACCTTCAAGGGGATAAACGGCCTTGGCTATGCCCTTGGGAAGGCCATGAAGGGGACGAACCTTGAGCGCTACCAGTGGGAGCTCTTCCGGGCGAGGGGCTTTGAGGAGTTCCTGAACAAGCTGGTCGAGCTGCAGGCAAAGCTTGAGATAAGCCTCGACCTGAGGCCAATTTACGAGAACAAGAGAGAGTGGAAGGTCGTTAAGGCCGTTCTCCTGAACGGCATGCTGAACGCGCTCTACGAAAAAGAGAAGGGGGTGTCCGAATGAGGGCCATCGAGGTGGTTACCCTCACCAAGGTCGAGGGTGCAAACCTGAACTCGAACGGGACGGAGGGGGTTATAGCCGTCCTCAAAAAGGTACGCGACCCGGTTGACGGGAGGGAATACGTCAGGGTCTCTGGCCAAAGCGTCAAGTACCACCTGAGGCAGCTCCTGAAGGAGCTCGGCTGGGAGCTGAGCCAGGTCGTTCCTAAGAGTGAAAGGGGCCAGAAGGTCATCGTATCGCTCGGTGAGCCCCATAAATACATAGATGACGACCTATTCGGCTACATGATAGCCAAGAAAGTCGACGGAAAGAACGCCACCCTTAGGAGGACGGCCGTTGTAAGGACGAACGGCATGATATCCCTCTTCCCGTATCAGGAGGACAGGGACTTTGGAGTCCGCTACGATCCATCTGGAGACAACCACAACATCTACGAGACCGAGATAACCACCAACGTCATGAGGGGCAATTTCTTCATCGAGCTTGACAGGCTCGGCGTCTTCAAGGAGGGCCTTGAAGTTCCAAAGCTCGACGGCCTTGAGGCCATAAAGGAAAAGGACGTCACCGGGAGGGAAGTTACATTCTACGTCCTACCGAAGGAGGAGCGAGAGAGGAGGCTGAGGGCAATCCTTGAGGCCATAATGAACTACCACGGCGGTGCAAAGCTCAGCAACTTCTTCACCAAGGTTTACCCGGAGGTCATGGTGGTGGCCCTGCTGAGGCGCAAGATACCCGTTATAGGGGACGCCCTTTCGGTTAAGCCGGGCTACGTTGATGGGAAGCTGATTCTCGACATTGATAGGCTGAAAGAGACCGTCGAGACCTTCAAGGACAATATCGAAAAGCTCTACATAGGCCTCTTCGAGAGCAGGTTCGCCAACGTCGAAGAGCTAAGGGAGGCTTTTAAGGACATGGAGAACGTCGAAGTCCTAAGCATGAAGGAGCTCAGAAAAAGGCTTAAAGAACTTAAACTCGGTGAGTGAGTTGCTGGGCCTCGTCATCGAGGCCAGACCCCTCCAGGCTCACTTCAGGATACCATACAACTCCCTTCTCCTCGACAGCTATCCGTTCCCGCCGAGGACGACCGCCATAGGACTTCTCGCTGGGGCCATGGGGCTATCCGAGGAAGGCTTCAAAAAGCTGCTCGGAGAACTCCGCTACGGCGTCATCATCGAAGACCCCGGGGCGAGGGTCGAGGAGACGGCGGCAATATTCAAAAACCCCGGCTCACCGCTATACCCAATAACCAAGGTGCTCTACCACAAGCCACACTACAGGCTCTTCTTCGCCGGGGACGAGAATATAATAGAACGGGCATACGAGGCACTCCTTGATCCGGTCTTCACCCCATACATGGGAGACAGCGAGAGCCTGTTCTACCCAGCAAAGAGGGAGTACGCCAGGATCGTCAGTGCCGAGGAGGGCAAAGAATCAACGCTGAGAAGCCTTATTCCGGGGGATGAGTACGCCAGGGGCGCGAGGTTCATGGTCCTCAGGAAAAACAACCTGACGCCGAGGGAGTACAGGATGCCGGTTAACTTTACTTACCGCGGAAAGGGAAGGAGGGCAGTTTACAGGCGGGTGGTAGCGTTCGCAGGGGGCTACGTGGAACTGGCTAACGAGGTGGACGTGCTACTATTCGATGGAGAACCCGTTTTTGTATTTTAATTTCTGCTTTTGATTTTTGGTCTCCCCCAGTTTTCCCGTTGGAGTACTATTTCGGGCTTTTTAAGAAATTTTATGCTCTTCAGCCAGTTTAGCGTTTCAGCCAAGATTCGAATTTCGGGTTGGTCTCGCTACCTAACCAGAAGTAAATAAGAAATGAGCGCACTCTGATGTGGAAAAAGAGACAGCATGGAGGAGATTAAACCCCTAAGAATAGACGAAAATCAATCAAACCCAGAAACACGGCATTATGACTTCATAAATCCAATGCAACTGGTTTCGACAGCTTATTTTTGCCCTTCAAGAATTGATTGGGTAGATAAGAACGACATCAGCTATCTAAACGCCCTAAAATTTTAGGGCCATCTTTATAAATGAAGTGCAGTGCTACCGGTTCCGAGAAAAAACTTTAAATACCAGCTCCGAGATACCATTACCTGAAGAACAAAGGGAACACGCCAAGGGTTTCCGTAGAACGGAATCGTGTGGAAAGAAAGTAGGTATTTTGGATGAAGGGAGGTGATTGCTGTGAAGTGTTTCCGTAGAACGGAATCGTGTGGAAAGTATCACTTTTTCAATGACTTTTCTCCCCCTATCATCCTGTTTCCGTAGAACGGAATCGTGTGGAAAGTCGTCGATCAACGTGAACGTCACAAACACAAGCTTGGACGTGTTTCCGTAGAACGGAATCGTGTGGAAAGTTACCACTCCCCCTAACACTACTTCAATCTCAAAGTTCTTTGTTTCCGTAGAACGGAATCGTGTGGAAAGAAATTCTTCCTGAATTCTCTATACGAACTAAATACAACTGTTTCCGTAGAACGGAATCGTGTGGAAAGCAAGGGGCGTGGAGGCGCTGTATCGAAAATTGCGCCCCGTTTCCGTAGAACGGAATCGTGTGGAAAGGTCTACATCGAGGCTCTACCAGAGCGGATTGCAGCCCCCCACACGGTCTTGTTTCCGTAGAACGGAATCGTGTGGAAAGACATGCTCACGATGAAAATCGACAGTGTTATGACCGGTTTCCGTAGAACGGAATCGTGTGGAAAGGGTTTTCTCATCCCACTGCGCGTGGATTAGAGCAGAAGTTTCCGTAGAACGGAATCGTGTGGAAAGCTAAAGCACTGCGTGAGGCGCGTGAGGCCTCAGATGGGCGTGTTTCCGTAGAACGGAATCGTGTGGAAAGCTTTAGCGTCGAAATTGGGTCGATGGAAAGAAAGGTTGTTTCCGTAGAACGGAATCGTGTGGAAAGGTGAAGAAACTGACGATCTTCCTTGCCTCATTCCACCGACCCGTTTCCGTAGAACGGAATCGTGTGGAAAGGGGCTCCTGTTCCCGTCAACGTTGCCGATGTTGAACCATCAGTTTCCGTAGAACGTAATCGTCTTTCCTCACCATACTCTCGGAGGGTTGAGCGTGTGAAGAAGGCTTACTACATCACCCAGATGGGGGTCCTTGAGAGGAGGGGCAACACGCTGTTCTTCGAGAACGAGAACCTGAAGAGGGCAATACCCATCAACTCCACCAGTGAGATACACTGTTTTAAGCCAGTCTCCCTGACGAGCGGGGCCATAAAGATCCTCTCCGAGAAGAACGTTCCCGTGCATTTCTACAACAAGTACGGCTACTACAGGGGCTCATACATACCGGTTGAAGGCCAAATAAGCGGGACGGTGGTCATAAAACAGGCAGAGCACCACCTCGACCCTGAAAAGAGGCTCTACATAGCGAGGCAGTTCCTTGAGGGGATAAGGGCCTCGATGGTGGCCCTTCTTAAGTCCTACGAGGCCGATTACAGCCACATCAGGGAAGTTCAGGTCGAGGGTGAAAGCCCGGCGGAGCTCATGGGCACTGAGAGCGGGCTCTGGAAGGAGTTCTACGGCATATTCGCCTCCCTGCTCAAGCACTTCGAGTTCAACGAGCGAACGAGAAGACCGCCGAAGGACGAGATTAACGCGCTCATAAGCCTCGGCAACTCTGTTCTCTACACGGTCGCTCTATCAGAGATAAGGAAGACCTATCTCCACCCGGCAATAAGCTTCCTCCACGAACCCCTTGAGAGGCGCTACTCCCTAGCCCTCGATTTAGCCGATATCTTCAAGCCGATAACCGTTTTCAGGGTCATTTTAAGGCTCGTTAACAAAAAACGGATTCGAAAAGAGCACTTTGACAGGGACGTTGGCGTCATGCTGAACGATGAAGGGCTTAGGGTATTCATTTCCGAGCTTAACTCCGAGCTTACCCGGAAGGTCCTCCACCCGAGGTTCAGGAGGAACGTTTCAGTTCGATACCTGATGAGGCTCGAAGGATACTCCCTCGTCAGGCACATCCTCGGGGACTCCACCTACAGGCCCCTACGGGCGTGGTGGTGATGTACATCATTGTAGTTTACGACGTTGACGTAAAGCGCGTCGCGAAGGTTCACCGCTTTCTCAGGACTCACCTCCACTGGCGCCAGAACAGCGTCTTTGAGGGGGAAGTGAGCAGGGCCCAGCTCTACGAGATAAAGCGGACGCTGGAGGGGCTAATTGGCGACGGAGACTCGGTCCTAATCTATGAACTCCCAACTGGGAACTTCACCCTCCACGTAATCGGGACCGACAAGAACCCTGCGGGGGAGATAATTTGAGGACAACCGGCGTTATGGTTCAGTACTACTTCACCTGCAAAAGGGAACTCTGGTTCTTCTCAAGGGGGATTAACTTCGACTTTGAGAACGAGGACATGCTTATAGGGCGGCTGATCCACAGGGAGAGCCACGAGCGGGACTGGAAGGAAATATTTCTCGGCGACATCAGGCTCGATGCTGTGAGGAGGCGCGGCAAACTGTTGGTGATTGAAATCAAAAAGAGCTCCAAGCTTGAGGAGCCGGCCAGATGGCAGCTGAAGTACTACCTCTACATCCTCCGCAAAGCTGGGGTGGAAGCTGATGGGGTGATTTCATACCCCCGCGAGGGCCGGCGCGAGAAAATAACCCTAACTGAGGAGGACATCACGGTACTCGAAGACGCCCTGAAAGACATCGAAAGGATTATATCCCTTGAAAGACCACCTCCGGCAGAGAAAAAGCCCTACTGCCGGCGCTGTGCGTACAGGGACTTCTGCTGGGTGTAGGCAATGGACTGGGAGGAGCTGATTGCGCTAATGAAAACGAGGATGGCCAAACCTGGGAAGAGCTTATACGAGCACTCCCTCGGCGTCCGAAGAGAAGCGGAGAAGCTTCTGAAGAGGATACCCCACGACAAATCCCTCGATGATTGCATTCTCAGGCACGCCTTCCTCCACGACGTTGGCAAGCTCGACGACAGGTTCCAGGCCAAGCTGGAAGGGAAGAGAAAGAGGGCACCTCCCCACGCGTACCTTGGCATTGAGGTTGCGTCTCTCTTCCTCGACTGCGACGAGCCCTACAGGACGATTGCGCTGCTCTCGATACTCACCCACCACAGCGACCTTCACGAGGGGCTCTACCAGAGGGAGATAGAGGAAAACGAAAAGCTAATGGTGGACGGGAAAGTTATATCCAGCCCAGCAGAGACCGTTAGGAACCTTCGGGAGGCAATTTTTTACGAGGATTTAATCTACGACCATGGGCTTGACCCTGTTGAGCTCAGAAACCTGTACACCCTCTTCAACGGCGTTCTAAGGCTCGCCGACTGGCTGGACAGTGCGGGCCTCGGGGCGGAGTCGTACCATCTGGATTCCGGACACAGCGTTCACCAGAGGGTTATTGAATACCTAAGGAGAAGGGGCCACGAGCTGAGGCCCTACCAGAGGGCGGTCATCGGAAAGGGCGGCGGCTACTTCAGGCTGCCCACCGGTGACGGGAAAACCGAGACAAGCCTCTTAGCAACGCCAGACAGCGTTTCAAAGGTGGTCTATTCCCTCCCCACGATAACCACGACCGAGGCCATGAGAACGCGCTTCGAGGCGATGTTTGGAAGGGACAAAGTTTCGTTCTCCCACAGCATGCTTTTCCTGAGCCTCTACCACAGGGGAGAGCTCGACAAGAAGTTAATCCACAGATACGCGATGAAGCCAATATTCATCTCAACGGTTGACCAGGTTCTTCTGGCGTTCCTCAACTACCCGCGCTTTCCGGTCAGGGAGTTTGCACTGAGAAACGCCCACTGGATAATAGACGAAATCCACGCATACACGCCCTACACCCTATCCCTCATACTCAACGCCATTGAGCACGCGATAAAGCACCTCAACACGAGGGTAACCGTCATGTCCGCGACCCTGCCGAACCTCCTCGCGGAAGAGCTTGAAAAGAGAGGATTGAAGCCTCTTATCTCCCCGAAAAGCGTCGAGAGCAGATACAGACTGAGGAAGAGGGTTGAAGTCAGGGTAAGAAACGAACCTCTGATGAACGCGATAGACGAGATAGCACGTGAGAATGGAAGGGTTCTGGTCGTTGCAAATACGGTCTCGCGCGCTGTGAGAATCTACGGGGAGCTGAGGAGAAGGAGAAAAGACGTTTACCTTTTCCACTCCCGCTTCATCAACGAGGACAAGAGGAAAAAGATGAGACTGGTGGAGAAAATCGAGAAAGGCATCCTAGTGGCGACTCAGGTGGTGGAGGTTTCCCTCGACATAGACTACGATGTGATGTACACGGAGGCCGCGCCGATCGATGCACTTGTCCAGCGCTTCGGCAGGGTGAACCGGAGGGGCCTGAAAAAGGGCAGGGTTTACATCTTCGAGCCTGAAGGAAAGAGGGCGTACCTCCCCTACGACAGGGCAGCTTTCAACGCGAGCCTAAACCTCCTGGGGGAGCTTGAGCAAATCGGGAGCGAGCTGGATTTGTTAAGAATCAACGACAGGTTTTACGAAGAGATATGGGGTCGGTATGAGAGAGCTATCAACGGCAGGCCGCCGCTGGTGAAGCTGAGGGACGTTACCCGCTGGTCCCTGGCTGAAAAGTACCTCTCGACGAGGGACGCTTTCATAACCCTGCCCGCCGTTCCGAGGCCATTCCTTGATGAGGCCATAGACTACGCGAGCAGGTGGGAGGAGATGAGCCACGAGGAGCGCCTTAAAGCGGCAGTTTACGTGATTGAACACACCGTCAACGTGCCGATATGGACTTTGAAAGAGCACTTGCACCACAGCGATGACCTTTACGATGTCTTTGGGGTCTTTGGAGTCGAGCTGGAGTACGACAGCGAGACAGGATTGTTGGAAGAGCTTTGATTCTCTCTGGGCTGCCAGGCTTCCGGTTCCTGCCCCCAAGTGGAACCTGATAGTATGATAGACGTGCTCATGGGCCTCCTCGTGTGGCTGGCTATGCTGTGGCTTATGTGGGCCTTTGTCAGAGCCATGATGGACTGGGTAGACGAGATTTTAGCCAGTATCCTGGAGGAAATTCTGAATAGAAAGTAAAATAGCAGCGGAAGGTGAGAAGTGCTCAATCCTCAAGCCAAATCTCGAGCCTCTGCTTGCCCCTCCCTATGCTGGATCGCTTGAGCTTCTTTATGTGCCCCACTTCTTTAATGTCCCTCACGTGGGTCCCGCCGCATGGAATTACCTCGAAGTCCCTTATCTGCGTGTATCGCGTTTCCCCTTCCCACCATATCTTGACCTCGCCTCCCTCGTCCACGTAGCGGTTGAAGAGCTCGATTATTTGCTCCTTGAATTTGTTCAGGTTCTCGGGATAGGCTACGTCGTAGCGACCCTTTTCAGCGCTCATACCGCTCCCAACAAGCTCCCAGTTGCCCTCCCCAAGAATTTCGTTAAGGACGTGCTCAAGCAGGTGCATTGCCGTGTGTATCCTCATGAGCCTGTAACGGTAATCCCAGTCGAGCTTTAGCTCGACCTCATCTCCAACCTTAAACTTCTCCGGCTCCGCAACCACGTGCCAGACATCTTCGCCGTCCTTGTAGACGTCGAGGACTTCAACACCGTTTATCGTCCCTCTGTCATGAGGCTGGCCACCGCCTGTGGGGTAGAATATCGTTTGGTCAAGGAGGAGGGCCCTATCTTTAACCTCAAGAACCCTCGCCTCCGCCTCCTTAAGGTAAGCATCCTCGTAGTAGAGCTTCCTCGTCATGCAAATCCCCCCACTAATTCAAGAGGTCAAGGTAAATATACCTTTCCACCCTATACACTGTGGTGAGAATATGGACATGCGCGCTCCCGTAAAGGTTTACATGACCAAGAAGCTGATAGGTGTGAAACCGACGACCAGCGTTCAAGAGGCATCCAAGATAATGATGGAGTTCGATGTGGGCTCCCTCGTCGTCGTTGACGATGATGGAAACGTGGTCGGCTTCTTCACAAAGAGCGACGTCATAAGGAGGGTCATCGTCCCGGGCCTGCCCTACGACACGCCCGTTAGTGAGATAATGACGAAAGACCTCATAACGGTGAACTCAAGCACACCTCTCGGCGAGGTCCTCAAGGTCATGGCCCAGTACAGGATAAAGCACATCCTCGTGGAGGAGGAGGGCAAGATAGTCGGCATATTTACACTGAGCGACCTCCTTGAGGCCAGCAGGAGAAAGCTGGAAACGGCGATATCAACGGAGTGATGACTCATGCTGATAGCCCATATAAGCGACACCCATATCACGAACGAGAGCGCCTTCAAGGCCTACGCCTACGACCTCATAGTCAACGAGATAAACACGAGACCATTCGACCTTGTCATTCACACGGGCGATGTAACAAATAACGGCCTGCGCGAAGAATACGAGCACGCAAGCTACCTCCTAAAGAAGATAGAAAAGCCCTTGGTCGTCGTACCGGGCAATCACGACGCGAGGAACGTGGGCTATGAGCTATTCGAGAGATACATCGGGCCGCTCTTCGGGGTTTACGAGTGGGAGTATGGAGTCGTAATTTGGGTGGATTCCACGATACCTGACCTCAGCGACGGGAGGATTGGTGGCTATAAATTCAGATGGCTCAAAGCAAAGCTCGAGGAGTACAGCCACAAGAGGATAAAGATAGCGGCCGCACACCACCACCTCGTCCCCCTTCCGGACACGGGTAGGGAGAGAAACGTCCTCTTCAACGCCGGCGATGTTCTCGACCTCCTCCTCAGCCACGACGTGAACCTGTATCTTTGCGGCCATAAGCACGTCCCCAACGTCTACAGAATCGAAGACCTCGTTATAGCCAATGCAGGCTGCACATCCTGCCGAAAGACGAGGAAAGGGGACGTGAACAGCTACAACATAATAAAAATCAACGGAGACGGGCGCGTGAAAGTCGTCATAAGGAGGGTCACGGGCGAGGAGGTCAGAAGGGAGTACAAGCCGATTAAGCCCAAGATATTCGTGCCGAAAGGTAGGAGGCTACTCAGGATGGTTCAGATCGCCGAGAGCAATGTCTCCGACAGGGTATACTTCAGGAGGAAAATCCTAGAGAACGCGATAAGGGCTATAAACGAGAAGTACAGGCCCGACATCGTCATCCACTGTGGGGACATCGTTGAGAAGGGAATAGAACGCTACTATGACATGGCGGTTGAATTCTACGAGAAAGTTCATGCGGAAAAGCTCTTCGTCCCCGGCCACAACGACATAACATACCTTGGCTACGACCTCTTCAGGGAACACTTCGGGGAGCCAGAGCCCGTGGAAGTCGGAGACTTCGTCTTCATACCAATTCTCAGCGCCCAGTACGAGACCCCGATAGGAGTCGTTGGAAGGATTGGGCAGAAAATACTCAAGAATTTCCTTCAGGATTTTTCGGAGAAGTTTAGGGTCGTCGTTATGCACCATAACATAGTTCCCATACCAAGGAGCAGGGAGCTGGGCTTCCTGGAAGATGCAGGCAACGTCCTGAAGATAGTGACGGATGATGAGACAGAGCTCGTCCTTACGGGACATGGTGGAAATGCCCACGCCGTGAGGGTTGAGAGAACACCCATCATCAACGCGGGAAGCGTAAGCTGGGAGCTCCACAGGAACCCCTTCGGAAACAGCTTCAACCTAATAGACGTCTATGAGGACATGATCGTCGTCTTCGAAATACAGGCCACCTGGGGGAGCAGAAAACTCCTCGGAATGTGGAAGCTCAAGGGGGATCTGCCGTGGAAGTGATCATAGAAGCACCCTTATCCTTATTCCCTTCTCCTCTTCGATACCCCTAAGAAGGAAGCGCACCTTTTCCACGTCAAGAGGTCTAACCCTAAGCTCTTCATACGCCTTCTGGAGGGCTCTCTTCTCCTTGCCCTCAGAAACCGATGAGGCGAGAAACCTGAGGACTGCCAGAAGCACTCCTTTCACGCTCCTCTCCTCGAGAGGGATGAACTTCCACGTACCCTCGAACACGTAAACACCCTTCGGCCTCTCGCTGCCCGTCAATAAGTCAACGGGAACCGCTCTTCCACTGAGGGACAAAGAGAGCAAGTAGTCGACTATTTTCTCATCCTCAATGCCGGCCCCCTTAAGCTGCATCGTCCCTTCCTCAATGGCCCTAAGAGCCCTTGAGAGCTCTTCAAGTCTTTCTATCCTGCCCTTGGACAGGAGCGAAAGCCTCAAGGTAGCCCTCTCAAGAGGTTCCTCTCTCAGATCGACGACGAAGAGTATTCTATCCTTTAAGCTCCTCCCCTCTTCAAAGGACTTGAAGGCAATCCAGACGGCCCCGTTGCTCGCGATACCGTATCTGACGCCCATGTTAAAGCAGTATTTTCCGAGCTGAAGGAGGACGTCCTCCTTAAGGACGTTCACGCTGAGGTTCTTCGCCTCCAAAAAGGCTACGACCCTGCCCCCCTTGATGAGAGCATAGTCCGCCCTGCCTTCCGATGTCCTTTCCTCAGGTCGCACTTCTCCAGGATCCTCCACGTTCCAACCGAGGGCCCTAAGAACAGGGAGTATGAGGTGCTGCTTAACGGCCTCTTCGTTTCGAAGGTACAGATCCAAGTGTCCCTCGATTCGCATCACGACATCCTTGAGGAGCTCCAGCATGCCTGCAGCCCCAACCCTTTTAACGGGTGGGGAGATAAAAAGCTTGGTGGTATCTCGTGTGTAGGATCCTCATTGCCGTCGGCGAGGGGTTCAGGATGAGGCCCCTCGTCGAAGCAACAATAAAGGCGGCCGAAAACGACCCATACAAGGCCGCGAGAGGGAAGGGAAACCAGCATAAGGACGGATGGGGATACGTTCTACTTACGAAGGAGAGTCTCACGCACTACCGCTCGACGAAGCCTATATTTGAGGATGACAAAGCTTACAAGCTGAAAGACTCCCTGAAAGGTTTTTCTGTCCTCCTTCTCCACGCGAGAGCCGCAAGTCAGGGGAACAAGAAGCTGTTCAACGTTCAGCCCTTTTCTTACCCAAGCCCTCACGGCTACCAGCTCTTCTTCATGCACAACGGCGACCTGAGAAAGGACCTAATCCTCGAAGGACTTAGGCTTCCGAAGGAGGAATTCAAAGATGTCTCAGACTCATTCGTCGCCGGCCTCTACCTCTCTCTCTTCCTCAGGGACACTGAAAAGGACTCCATCCTCGAGAGGATGGCTCTCCTCAAGCCCACCGTCATAACTTCCCTGAACACGGGGGGTGTCTTCGTGACGCCAGAGGGGGATGTAAAGGTCTTCGGGACGGCCTACATGAGAGAGGAGCACTGGGAGGAAGAAAGCGAGAAGAACTACATGAGAGTCCTGGAGTTCTACGGCGCCGACCTCTTCGCCCTCGTATCCTCCACAGCCGAGCTGTACACCTTCCTTCCCCTCGACCCCGCGGAAAACGGAACCCTCTACTACGTGATTGCAGACTTCGAGAGGGAAAGCTTCACGGTTGAGAAGCTCGCCTTGGAGCTCCCAGAATCTCCAGAGGAGTGATCTCTATGGATATACCCTCTAATCCCACGTTGGCGGACTTTACAACCTCAAGGGTGAGGTTCTTTCTCCTCGCCCACCTAACGATCGAAGTTGACACCTCCCTGAGAAGAGCCACTATTTCCTGCTGATTGGCCTCTAAGGAATCTACGTTTATGAAGTAGTAAGCTATCCTCCTCCTGTTCCCAACGAAGGATGTTATGTTCTTTACGATTCTCATTGCCTCCTCTTTGGTGGTGAGACTAAGCAATTTGTGCATGCCGAGAACAGGGTTCAGGAAGAAATCCCCTTTAATCTTGGAGAACACGTAAGAGTAATACCTGAAGTCTAGAGCGTACTTGTCTAGGTCCACCCTGCCAAGAACGTCGCCATATTCCCTGACACCTCCGATCTTGATTGTTTTGACTCCCCGGATGTCCTCGGGATCAACGCCCATGGCCACAAGTCTTTCGTAGAACTCTGGGAAGGTGTCGGCTATGTCGTCAACTAGAACCTCCTTGCCCGACTTCAGGAGTATATAGAACAGCAGTTCAGGGGATGAATCCGAGGTATACTCCACGAGGACCGTTTCACCAGGGTAAAATGACAGCATTACTTCCATGATGCTGTTCAACATCTTCCCCCCATAGGAAATCTTCGCGCTTCTTAATAAACGTTATGGGTTAGACTCTGAACTGTTCCCTTGAGAGGAACAGGTATGCGGATTCCTCAAGGCGGCGTGGAACGAAGTCTACGAGGATGTCTGCCCTCCTTATGGCCTCCCGAACGTTCTTGCCCAGAGCGACGTTCCCCCTCTCCAGTATTTCCTCTATCACGTCCACAATATATGGCTCTTGGGGTTTCTCGGCAATCAGGTCTTTTCCCTCCACCCACGTCCTTTCATTCTTCTCGTAGAAGCGACGGCCCATCTCCGTGAAAAAGTGGGGCCCTCTCTTCACTCTAACGGCCGGTCTGCTGAGCTCACCGACTTCGATGAATATGTAGTCCCCCCCGTAGTCGAAGCCAAGGACCGTGAATCCTTCAAGCTCAAGGGCCCGGGCGATACCACGGGCGCTCTTCTCAATTTGGGGAAGGAGAACGTCATCCACGAGCCCCGGAGGATCAAAGAGAAGCGTCACGAGGTGTGTCCCCTTCCTTCTGAGCTCAGCCCTGTAATCGCCTACTGCCGTCCTGGGGAAGAAGAATTCTTCAGAGGGACTCTTGAGGAACCTCATGGCACCGAAGTAAAAGAGCGCGAATCTCTCCCAGCTCAAATTTGCAGCCACGTTCCTTCTCGGATCAACCGGATCAAGCACAATAAGAGGATTATCCTCCTTAATCTCCCTCCCAACCGTTTTCATCGCAATCTCAGGCTCCCTCCTAAGCCAGCGGGCGGGATCTATTATTTTCTGCTTCAGCATCAGATCAGCTTTTTCCAAGACGTCCAAGAAGGAGCCGTAATGAATAACCAGGATCTCGGCCAGGTAACCAGAGAATCCCCTGACGTAGGCCTCGCTCCCGTATGCCCTTAACCCTTTGAAGAACCTCTTGAGGAGCCGCACCTCGTCATTCCTTCCCCCAAGGTTCTCGATGACCCACCGTGTATGAAGGATTGACCTGTCAACTGCCGTTCTAACCTCCCTCCAGTCCTTCACATCGTAACAGGGAACGATGTCAACGTGGAAGCCCCTGTATCGGGCCCTGACGTAAGGGTGTTCCGCGTAGCCGATTTCATACCCTTCCAGCCTCTCACCTATCATCCTTGCGAGCCGGAAACCCTCTTCCCTGACTTCTTTGAGAGGGACATCGATGGGAAAGGCCAGGAAGAGATCAACGTCATGGTCCCCAGACAGGTAGGTATCCTTCGCAATGGAGCCAACGAGGACGGGCCTCACGTCCAAGCCAAACTCCTCAATCTCCTCCTCAGCGATCTTGATAAGTTCGCGCGTTATGGAATCGACTAACTTCCTTTCCCCTTCTCCTGGCTTAACCCTCGCGAGAACCCTTTCGATGACTTCATGAACATCCATGGGCTCTCGTCTTCCAAAGAGCTTAAAGATGTTTCGAAAGCAATCATATAACTTCTGCCCCATGAAGTTAACTTCTTTCTGGGGTGCGTCTTAGCAAGGCTTCTGAAAGCACTCGGTGATTCCTCCTTTCTCGAAAAGATCAGGAAAGGTAGGAATGTGTTCTATTAGGATTCCCGACCAAATACTCGAGGCATGTTTCCTGCCCTGAGATTACTCAGCCAGCTCGAACCTCGCGAGTGTTTCATATATGGGACCCTTCGGCGTGAGGGTGCTCTTCTTCAGCTCTATCGCCTCCACCCTGAAGGTCCCGAAGTCCTCATTAGCCAGGGCCCTGAGCTTCTCGGCGAGGCCAAGCTTGTCCTTGACGAACTTCACCCTACCTATCGTCACGTGGGCCACGAATTCCTTGTCCCTCTTGAAGCCGAGCTTGGCTAAGGCCTCATCTATCTCCCTCGCCATAGCTCTAATCTGCTCATCGTTCTCCACACCCGCCCAGATTACGCGAACGTAGTTAGGGTTCGGAAAGACTCCAATCCCCCTCACCCTGACCTCATGCTTCTTGAACTTGGCCGCTATCCTACTGAGAATGGCCTTTATCTCCTCAGCCTGCTCCTCCGTTATTTCTCCGAGGAACTTGAGTGTTATGTGGAGGTTCTCGGGCTCGACGAACTTTATCTTGGCATCCTTTGTGCCAATGAACTCCTGGGCTCTGACTATGGCGGACCTGACGTTGTCAGCCACGTCTATGGCTATGAAGGCCCTCATACCACCACCGAGAAAAATTAGATGTGGGAGTTAAAGGAGTTTCGACTCAACGTTTCTTCATGACGTCAAAAGGATTTTTCGATGAGAACCACCAAAGCCAGCTCTATGATGAGGCCGAGGAGCGTGAAATACTCCCACCTGATGTTAATGATGAAGGCTAAGGCAAGCCACAAGAGCGTGAATGCCCCGATTGCTGTCACTTCCCCCTTTGGAATGCTCCCATCGAGGTATCCCCCAAGCACGATCATGAAAATTAGTCCACCAATTTGAACCCACATCCATTGGCGGTTGATTTGTTGTGGAAAGTCCATGAATGCCAGTGCAAAAAGGAAGAGGAAGTAAATGAATGGAAGCACGAAAGTCCAGCGCTTCATGCTTTTCACCTCAAGGATTCGGTAAATGATAATCATTTTTAAGTGTGTAGCTGGCTATTCTGAGGTATTTTAGAACGGGTTCGTACACATATCCCGGGGGTACCCAGCGCCAGTGATATTCCCATTTCCAAGCGAACCATACCCACAAGCAACCATATTCATCTAAAAGGTAGTGTCCGAATGCTATCCCCCTGCCAAGCCCACTATAGCTCCAACAATAGCTCCCGGCACATTGGCGAAGTAAGCACCTATGGCGGCTCCTAATGCAGTAGGCCCAACCTGAAGGATGAATGCTGATTTTGCATTGGAGAAGTGCAGGTGTGTAAGCTTATTGCCTTTGATTGAAACAGTGTCCCATGGTTCTATCCCATAGTACTCGTAATCTGGATGTGGGTATCGTATCATGTAGCCTTTGACAAAGTATACTCCATCCCACCAGTAGTGTTGCTGTGTATTATAAGCTATGGTAATGGAAGGCTCTTTATTTATTAATGGCTTTGATATCAACTGTTGTGTTCTCAATCCAGGGGCTATCATGTTTATGGGAGTCCTTATGGAGTAATTGGCTCCTGAGGAATCTCTGACTGTCAATATGTATGAGTTATCAATCTTGGTGGAGGTCATATAAATAACATCTACTATTTTTATCTATACTTGTGTTCTTGATTAGTATCGTTGCTTCATTGCCATTGGTTTTGTAGTCAATAAGTATGTCTCCAAAAATAAAGACCTGTCTTGTAGGAGTATTCACTAAGAGTCTAGTCGGGAACTCTTTCATAACTACTACCTTTGCGTGGGCGGAACTTGACATCGCTGCCGCGCTTCCTGCGGTCACTCCAACCATCAGCAGTCCCAGCAGGACTGCGAACAATGGCTTCCACTTCAAATGGTTCACCTCCTTAAGTTGTCTGCACTCAATAATGTGCAACTTTGCCTTATAAGTTTTTCCGTTTACTTTAAGTAAGATTTCTTCCTTTTTTTCGAGTATAAGTTTATTCTAACTGTGATTTTCCTCTTAGAACGAGCCAAAAGAAGTCCGAGTAAGGGAGTTGCATGGAAATGCAATTCTGGCATAAAGAACGAATTTACCTATCATCTGGAGTTCCTTAGGAGGATCCCTATGACCAACGCAATCCCGGCGAGTATTACTGCAGGGAGAGCAACGTTGAGTCTGTCATCTCCCCTTTTGCCCTCCATACCTGGTTCGGTGTTATCATCAGCTGCATACCTCTTGATGACTGGCTCGACCATAACATCGGAAACTTTGAGTTCTGCCTTCGCAATAGTCAAATTGATCGGCATTTCCCTAAACTCGACTTTCGCCGTGTAACATTTCCCCTCACTTCCATTGCGAGGATTAACCATGATTAAAGTCCCATTGGAGAGCACGAGTATGGAGTCATTTGAGATTCTTAGGGACTTTCCGGTAACGTTGGAGTACCGCTCAATGTCCCCACTGGCGTTAATTATGAAAGTTCCGGTCGTTGTTCCAACGGCACAGGTGCCATTGCAAGCCATTCCGAGAACCTTCATGCTCCAGAAGTCATCCCACTCTTCCTTGTGGGGGCAGTAGTAGGAGTTAAACCACTCAACTTCACCGTCCGGGGAGACCTTTAGGACAAAGTACTCAGAGATCCACGGTGCATCGCTCCCGCCACCGTAAACACCAGCCACAAGGCCGCTTTTTTCAAAGCTCGCCCCAACGTCCGGGCGGTCGTAGTAGCCTGTATCAAAAACTTTTGCCCAGAGGAGAGTCCCGTTTAACGAGACTGCCCCGATAAGAAGGTGGGACTTGGGATCGTTTGGAATGGTTGCAATTCCGATTAATAAGATGGCGTTGTGGAGTGGGACAACGGCTGTTAGATCTATTCCCCTCCCAGGAGAGGTTTCATTGGTTTTCAAAACTAACCTGCGGGCCCAGAGGGGATTTCCATCCTGGCTTAAGAGCCCGAGAATGTTTTTATTTGCGAAGGCAACTTCTCCATCGGGTAAAACAGTCACAACGTCTGTACTGACGTTCTTTGCCCACAACAGATTTCCATTCCCATCGAGCCTGACCAGAATCTCACCTGCGAGAAGAACGCCATCCTTTGTAGGGATAAGGTGTTTAAGTGTAATATCCGCTGGGATTTTAGCTTCCCACACTTTATTGCCGTGGTTGTCCAGTTTTATTATGGCACTCTCGTTGGTCAAGGCATAGAGCCCATCGTTCGAGATAACTGCATCACTGAACTCCCAGTTCTGGGAGAGTGTGTCTTTTAAATACACAGGGGATAACAATAGGGAGAGAATAAAAAATGAAATCCATCTTTTCACTTTATCTCACCCCTCAGGACTTTGCAAAATATTGGCTGGCGGATTTATCTGGCGCGAAGCATCCTCCACAGTGTGCGTTTGCCCACTTTGCGTATTGGCAACCGTATCCATTGCAATTTCCTCCAGACTTGCATACCAGCCAGTAAGGATTAGTGACTATCTTAGTAGTGTATCTATATGGTGGGCTCTGAGGGTCTGCGAATAGGGATTTTCTGTACGCTGGGGAGGGTAGGCATCTAACGCTCTCTCCGCTGAAATAGCAATCATACTGGAAGATTAAGTTTGTTTCTTCATATTTCCTTGTTTCTTGGCGGTATACCCTTGCTGAGTAGAAGAACTTTATCTGGATAGATTTTACGTTGAGTCCCCAGTTTCTGCCTATCTCTCGAGCGGTCTCCCAATAGATATCCCTGATTGTCGATTCTCTGTTATCTGGGGGAAATGTGTAGGTGCACCAGTCTCCAATGTGATAGTCCACATTTGGGAACTCTGAACTGTACATTCCAACCCACACGGCAACTGGTGTGAGGCCAACAAAGGTGTAAGTTTGGTAGCTTTTAAGTGGGGATAGGATCCTATAAAAGCTCAGACAACATTCAAAATCCTCATAATAACCTCTCTGGATTTCTCTGCAATTTATCTTTCCATTGCTCTTTAACTGACAATTATGATTACCCGCGCCGCTAATAGCTAAGCTGTTGCTATTTGATAGCAAAGATTTAGTTTGTAAATCATCTCTTAATGCTGCATATTCCCTGAGTTGGTTCCACAATATTGACTGATTGTTTATCAGTAAAAAGATTCTATTGACAACCTCTTCCGTAGCATTTTTTGAATTGGTGGTGTTTTCGAGTATCTCATTTATCTCATTATCAATTAGTACTATTTTATCAAAAGTCATCTCACCCATAATAGAAAGCTTTGTTACGACGTCTTTGGGAGTTTTTACGTCTTCGGGGTTGGGTATCTTGTCTTTGTATCCCTTCAACTCCTCACTTGTTAGTCCCATATACTCACCGTTTAGATATTGCTTATATAATCGTATGCTCTGTCCTTTTCTTTGATAAAATGCCCTTTTGCTTTTTAACACTTCGATCTCCCTATGAAGCTCAACTATCTCCTTCAATAGTTGGAAATCCCTTGTAGTTCTTACTTCCTTGGAGAGTCTACGTAATAGATTTTCTTTTTGGTTAATATCTAACGTGATTTTTTGAACTGTCATATTTATCTCATAGAGGGCAATATCCGGATCAAAATTTGTACATGTGCTTGTACCGTTATATCTATTTTGGAACGTAAGTAATGTCTGGATCGAAGGTTTGCTGTAAACAATGTCCGTTGCATCCAGTTTGAATGTTGTCCATACGACAAGCAGTCCCAGCAGGACTGCGAACAGCGGCTTCCACTTCACGTGGTTCACCTCCTTAAGTTGTCTGCACTCAACACTGTGCAACTTCTCCTTATAAGTTTTTCCGTTTATTATAAGTAAGATTTCTTCCTTTTTTTCGAGTATTAATTTATTCTAACTGTGATTTTCCTCTTAGAACGAGCCAAAAGAAGGTCGGGTAATGGAGTTGCATGACGATGCAACAGGGGATACGATAAGTGTAGAAGAAGAAAACCTCACTCCCTCACCACGACCGGGAACTCCTCCCAGGGGAAGACTATCCATTTATCAGTTCTAAAAACGTAATAGTCTGGAACGACGCTCGTCCAAGGCTTCATGGCCAAGCAGGCGACCTTTACATCCTTGGCCCCCAGCTTTTTGACCTCATCGATGACAACTTCAAGGGTCTTTCCGGTGTCGCTCACATCGTCAACTATCACGACCTTCTTCCCCTTCAGATCACCATGAATCGGGATTGTTATGACGGGCTTCTCGGCCCTCTCGTCTATGCCCTTATAGAACTTCACGTCGATGACCTTAAGGGGCACGTCGTTGAGGATGTGGCTGAGCCTCACGGCTGGTATCAGGCCGCCTCTCGCAACCCCCACTATGACGTCCGGCCTATATTCCCGGAGCTTCTCGGCAAGGGCGAATATAGCCCTATCAACCTGCCACCAGGTCAGATAGACCTTGTCCATGCCAACACCCCCTTGGGCTACGTTGGTTAGAACCTTTAAAAAGTCAGCGGGTACCCAAGACGAAATTGACGCTTCTATGTTAATCAATGCTCACCCTGCCTTTGTAAACCTCCCGAAGCTCCTCTGGCACGAGCCTGAGAAACTCTTCCTCGCTCCTGAAGGGTCTCTTGGCTATTATCTTGGCGGCTCTCTTCCTCCCTATACCGGGCAGCCACTCCAAAACCCTGGAAGGCTCCCTGTTGACGTTGATGGGCACGGGAATCCCCGTAACGCTCCTAAGCCCGTGGTCAACTATCATAACGTCGTAGTAGCGGTCCAGCTTGAGAGGCTTGGGGACCCCGACGATGAGGGGGTAGCTACCGAACTGCCTGCCAAGGGTGAGCCCGTTCTCGTGAACCTCCATCCTGACATCCCTCAGAATCGTCCCGACAGGAACTATGCGCTTCAGCATGGGCAGGTCTATCTCGTGCCTTATCTTGTAGCGGTAATGCTTTATCAGGTGCCTGTGCTTCTCCGTCTTCACCTTGTCACGCATATGCCAGATAGGAGTTCCCGGGAAGACGACTACCTGCCTTATGTTTATCCTTCTCACGAGTAGGCCATCATCGAGTAGCCTCTTAAGGAACTGGAAGGTCAGTTCATAGCTCCTCTTCGTCTCACCGGGCAAGCCGAAGATTATATTTATGCCAGGCAACAACCAGGGCATGCCATTAGGACCCCTCCTGGCACCAACTTCATTAAGGAGCTTCACAGCCTCATAGGTCTCCTCGGGGGTCGCGTTCAGGTTGTTGAGCTTGGCAACCTTCGGGTCGGCGCTCTCAAGGCCAAAGGCCACAACGTTGCCAGGCGTGCCGTATTCAATCAGGGTCTTCGCTATCCTCCTGCTTTCCTCCGGGTAGTTGGCTATGACCGCCGGGTTAGCATTGTCAACGTGGAGCGTCTTCACATGGGGAGCTTTTTGCCGAATGGCCCGAAAGAGCCTCTCCACGGCCTCGGGATTTGGTATCGGAACCCTGCCGTTCGGCCTCGCCCCATATGAGAAAATACAACTCTGCCTTCCGACGCGGAAGTGCCTTACTCCGAGGGCGTAGAGAGTTCCTACCTCAGCGGCGACATCCTCAGGAGGCCTGTTCTCAACGACGGGATAGCGAACTGGTTCCGTGCAGAACGAACAGCCCCCAATTCCCATGGCCTTTGGACAACCTCTCTGCGCCTCTATTTCGGCTATCACAAAGGCCGGATATCCGGGGAACTGCCTCACGACCTCGGCCCCTAAGAGGGCGTAGTCGCGAAGCTCTTCATACGTTCTGAAGCGGAAGGGATCTAGCTCTTTACCGCTCAGTAGATCGAAGAGGAAAGCCTCGAGGTCGCCATAGACGACGTGGTCAAAGACTTCCTCGGCGAGTCTCAGCTCCCTTGACGTTATCTTCACGCCGCCCATCCTGGCGGATCCCATGAAGGCGGGGCCGCCCAGAACCTTGACGGCCTTGTAGGGCCTCAGGAAGCGGGAAACCTCCTCAACGCTCCCCGGAACCGCGGAGAGGTATTTGCCGGGCGTGTGTAGGCCGCCGATGTAGACTATCAGGTCTGCCTTATCAAGGATATCACGGACTTTCGGGAAGTTTGGTGTCTTGTTCTTCGTCCTTATGCCGTCTTCTCCCTCGAAGGTTGCCCTAAGGTCGTCTATCGTCAGGTAGAAGATGCTCGCGTCCTTCTGCGCCTTCTTTACGGCCCCGTAGGCGTATCTCAGATAGATGCCGAGGTAAGGAGGAACGCCAAGACCGGCTGGCTCATCTGTGTAGCCGTCTATTATTGCCACTATCATTTCATCCACCGGTCTATGGAGCCTTTATATCCAGGATGCCTTTAATCTCTTTCTCTTTTAATATCATACTCTTTTATAAAAAACCCGCACTAAATACAGTAAAACTTATAAGATTTTATTGTTCTAATAATTACTAAGTGAGATGAAGTGAAAAAGGAAATGATATCCGTAATATCATTATTTTTAGTTGTGCAGGTAATCTTTAACAACAGTGCATTAGCATCCAATAATATTGAAGTAGTAGAACCCACCAAGGACGAGACAATTTCTCAGTGCTACTTCTGGGAAATGGATACAGATCAGGATGCCCTGTATATAACCCCAGATCAGGTATGGGCCAGGATATACGCATAATGTTAGTGGTAAATTCATAGGCCCACCTTGCTATCCATTCCTTCAGCTCATGGATTCGATCCATAACGGGGGTGATGTGCCAGGCGCCTTAGAATCCGTATTCATAACTGTATGTAAAATTCCGGTTTTGACTGGGCGGAAACCATATCTTACGGAAACGGAGTGGGCAGGTGATGGAAGGCTAGAGCTGTTGTCGGATAATGATTATTAGGAGTGGAGGAATATGAGAAAGCTATTACCTTTCTTAATTTTAATTTTGCAATGTTCTGCAGGCCTCTCGCTTGGAGCACCATATTGGATCGAGCCCGGAGTCTACATGAAATACGTCACATATCAAACAAAACCTGTAAATGCCACTTCACCCGGATTTGGTGACGCTACATTGATTTTACTCTACAACTATTCTGGAAAACTTTTCGAAATAGGAGCATTTGGAAATTCTACGGTAACATTCACTATTAGCTTTATGCCTTGACAGCAAGGGTAGAGAAATAAAGATAGAGAGAATTACAACGTCAAACTCTTCATTAATAACGTACTATAAAACGTTCAAGCCTCCCATCGTCACTGTAAGGACAACGATTGGAGTTATAGAGAAGCCCACCGGAAAGATAGTGGAAAAGGACGTCATGATGTACGATGGGTCTTCGGGTTTGTTGCTGAGTTTCTTCGCACCTCACTTCCCAGATGCTAAAGCCGCTGGGTTTCCAACTTTATTTGGTTTTGATATAAAGGGGCATGAGATCAGCAAAGAGGAGTGGAAACGGAAGGATGTCCAAGTTGGAGGAGGGCTGGTTCTATTGGACACGAATGCAAACTTGGGAGAGATAAAGCCTGTAGCTTTCGCTGAAGATAGATCAAAACTTGCCTACATTTACTTAGTTCTCCTGCTGATTCTCATAACAGGTTGGCTCATTAGGAGGAACAAAATATGACATTAAAAGAATGGGAGCTCAATGAACCAACCCGCCTAATGATATTGCTGGCTGGAATGATCCTCAATACTTTCATACTTCACTCGGCTTATCTTCACCTAACGGCAAGCTACACGATCCTACACTCCCAGTCCCTAACATCTTTTCCCTCTATCCTGGGGGCCCACATAATTAGAGTAATCTCCGGACTGTTGAGCAACGGAAGCTTCTGGATAATATCGGGTTTATTCATCTCGCTTCTCGGATCGGTCATATTTAGGATGGACAGAGATGTGGGTTACGCTAATTCGATATACTCCCTCCCATATAAGAAGTGGGAGATATTCGGGATAAAGTATCTGGTGTTGCTCCTTTATTCCCTAACTTTAACTTTCATTCCATTCTTTTCAGTATCTATAATAGCAAGCCTCTCACTGATCGAATATATCCCGGATATCCTCTTTTCTAAGATGGTGGTGTACAGGATTCTGTTGAGCCTATATATGATCTTGTATTTAACGTCCCTTGTGTCTCTAGTTTCTTTGATAAGCCCAAACATACTGATAACAATAATAATATCTTTATCCTTGTTTTTCCTTCCGTTCTTTATTTCCATCTCAGAAGTTCCGCCCCTCCTCTTCATTATAGGTAATTTTAAAGAAGCACTAAACTTTAAAATGATAACCTGGGGTGTGATAGTTCCACTAGCATTGATAATACTCTCAATGGGAATTTCTGAATGGAAGGATGTCAGGTGAGATTTTTAAAGGTCTTAGCAGTATTCTTCCTTCTTCTTCCTGGAATCATGGAGCTGGGCTATGCAAGGTACTCCGACAAAATAGAGGGAACGCAACCTTCCCCACTAACTTCAAGATTAGGAGATGAGGTATATTTCATAAGCATATTCGTGCCAACGTCTTCTCTCGCTGAGATCAAGTGCGTGGGAGAAGGAGACGTAGTAATGATGGATAGATTTAGCAGGAAAGCTGTCTTCTATGAGGAGTTCTCTGGAAAACTTGCCCTTCGATTTCAGTTTCCCCATGAGGGAGATTATATACTTTATTCCGAAAATCCACAAATGGGCACAACCTGCGTTGTGAGGCTTAGAAAAAACGCTCCTTCTCATGCTGTTCAAAGGGGAATGTATGCTGTAGGTATATTATCAGGCTTAGTATTGTTTGGTCTCTTGCTGTGGGGGAAGAGAACATGATAGTCGCGGAGAACCTAACCAAAAAGTTTGGCCCCATATGTGCCTTAGACAACGTCTCGGTTAAGATTGACGAAGGTATAACCCTAATAGTCGGTCCGAACGGTGGAGGGAAATCAACATTCTTGAAGCTTAATTCTTGAAGCTTATAGTTGGAATATACAGACCTACCAAGGGAAAGATAAGGGTTTTTGGGGAGGATCCATGGAAAAGCAAGAGGATAAAGAGAGTAATTGGATTCTCGCACGATCCGCCAGCATTTCCCAGCTTTGTGACTGGTAGGGAATGGCTTTCATTATTTTCCAGGGAGAAAGGAAGCGGAGACGAAGACGTTGATAGGGTTGCAGATATCTTTGGCATCGATTTCCTAGATCTTAGAATCGACAAGTACTCCTCAGGAATGAGAAAGCTCTTGGCGATATCTCAAGCCTTCATTGGAAATCCAAAGTTGGTAATATTAGACGAACCATTTTCGGGCTTAGATTTTAAAAACGTTAAAGGGGTCATCAAGGTGATTAGGGAGTTCAAAGAAGTTGGTGTGAACTTCATAATCGTGAGCCACATGTGGGAACCTTTAGTTCCCCTTGCAGACTGGATTATAATGATCTCTAATGGGAAAGTTATTGTAAACGGCCCCACTGAAAGTGCAAAGGGGGAAATAGAGAGGATTTTCAGAGAAACGTTTGCCACCACGTAAAATCAAAATTTTAAAGGAGATCAGAGGAGCTCCTCCTCTTCTTCCTCCTCAAAGTAGAGCTGCCTCCTTGCTGCCTCGAGCATGAGCTTCCTCTCTTCCTGTGCGACGACCTGCCTGATGAGCTGCACTGCATCCGGGTTGGCGCTGATGCTGTCGATACCTAGCCTGACGAGTATCCTGGCCATCTTCGGGTCGCTTCCAGCCTGACCGCAGATGCTGGTCTCGACACCGTACCTCTTGCAGACCTTGATGACATGCCTGATGAGCTTAAGCACAGCTGGGTGGGTCTCGTCGTAGAGCTTGGCGACGCGCTCGTTGTCCCTATCGATGGCGAGGGTGTACTGGGTAAGGTCGTTGGTTCCGAAGCTGATGAAATCGATGCCCTCCTTGATAAGATCCTCAATGATTATTGCCGCCGCGGGAACCTCTATCATGACGCCCCAAGCGACGTCTTTGTGCGGCTCAAGGCCGACCTCCCTGGCTATCCTCTTGGCCTCCCTTATCTGCTCGGGGTGGCTGACGAGCGGAAGCATGACGCCGATGTTATTGTAGCCCTTCTCGACGACCTTCTTTATGGCCTTGAACTCAGCCCTGAGGAGCTCGGGCTGGTCAAGACCTCTCCTTATGCCCCTCCATCCTAGCATCGGGTTCCTCTCGTCGGGCTCGTCCTCTCCGCCAGGCATCTCCTTGAACTCGTTGGTCGGAGCGTCAAGGGTCCTGTACCAGACCGGCCTCGGATAGAATGCTGCCGCAACCTTCTCGATGCCCTCGGCGAGCTTCTCCACGAGTTCTTCCTCCTTGCCCTCCTTGATGAACTTGACCGGGTGCTGTCCAATGCTGAGTATCATGTGCTCAGCACGAAGCAGGCCGACACCATCAGCACCGGTTGCTGCAGCCCTCTCTGCCACTTCAGGCATGGAAACGTTGACCTTGACCTGAGTTCCGGTTATTATCGGAGCGCTGACGACGACCTGACCGCCGGCAGCCTTCTCCTCTTCCTTCTTCTTGACGAGGCTCTTGACTATGCCCTTGTAGACGAGACCCCTGGCACCGTCAACGGTGACGTAATCACCAGTCTTGAGGACCTTGGTGGCGACCTTGGTACCGACGACACACGGAATGCCGAGCTCCCTACTAACTATGGCGGCGTGGCTGGTCCTTCCACCTTCGTCGGTGATTATCGCCGCAGCCCTCTTCATCGCTGGAACCATGTCCGGGTTGGTCATGGTGGTGACGAGAATGTCGCCCTCCTTGACCTTGTCGATCTCGCTGGCATCGAAGATAACCACAACCCTGCCGGCGCCGATACCCGGGGATGCTCCAAGGCCCTTAAGGATGACCTCAGCCTCCTCGACCTCAGCCTCCTCGGAGGCCTTGGCTTCCTCCTTAAGGGTGGTTATCGGCCTGCTCTGGACGATGTAGAGCTTGCCGTCGTCCTTGTCGTAGGCCCACTCGATGTCCTGAGGCCAGCCGTAGTGCTCCTCAATTTTCTGGCCCATCTTAGCAACTTCAATTATCTGCTCGTCGGTGAGGACTTGCTTCTCGACCCACTCAGGACCAAGGTGCTCGGCGACCTTGACCATAACCGTTCCCTTACCAGTCTCCGGGTTCCTAACTACCATGACCTCCTTCTTGGCTATGACCTTCTCCTTAATCTTCCAGGTGCCCTTCTCGACGATGTACTCGTCGGGGGTGACGGCACCGCTGACGACTGCCTCACCAAGGCCCCAGCTGGCGTTTATCATTATCTCGTTCCTGTCGTTGGTAACCGGGTTGGCGGTGAACATGACACCGCTCTTCTCGCTGTTGACCATCTTCTGGACGACGGCGCTGAGGTAGACCTTGCTGTGGTCGAAGCCCTGCTTGGCCCTGTAGAAGGTGGCTCTAGCTGTCCAGAGGCTGGCCCAGCACCTCTTAACCTTGTCTATAACATCGTCGGCACCGAGGACGTCAAGGTAGGTCTCCTGCTGACCTGCGAAACTCGCTTCCGGAAGGTCCTCAGCAGTGGCAGAAGAGCGAACGGCGACGTAAACCTCCTCCTGTCCGAACCTCTGACTGAGCTCCTTGTAGGCCCTCCTTATCTCCTCGGCTATCTCCTCGGGCATAGGCATGGAGATTATCTTCTCCCTTATCTTGGCGGTGTTCTCCTGGAGCTGCTTTGAGTCATCGACGTTTGTCTTGCTGATTACGTCCATAATCCACTCCTGAAGCGTTCTCCCGTCCTCAACGAGAGTGTTCTCCACGAAGTACTTGTAGGCCTCAGCGGTGACACAGAAGCCGGGCGGAACCGGAATTCCGGCCCTAGTCATTTCGCCAAGGTTCGCACCCTTTCCACCAACAAGAGGCACATCTTTCTTGCTTAGCTCCTCAAACCACTTTATGAACCTGTACGCCATCGTTCCCACCTCCAACTGAAAATAACCGGGAGTGGTATGGAAGGACCTTATTTAAAATTAACGTGAATAGCTTAGTCCTCCAATGTTCACAACCGACCTAGGGCCTTGATGTGCTCATTGATCTCTTGAGGAAGACCATGTATGGCCCCGGACAGGGAGCCCTTGAGTACCCCTCAGGTACAGGGATTCCCTTCGCAATTATTAAATCGTATTCTGCCCCTTGAACGTCATCAGGAGAAAGCAGCATCTTCACATCAGCGTCCGGGAAGTAGTAGCCGGCGAGGGTGTATAGGCGGGGAGACACAAGTATCTTTTCGGCCTTGTAGGCCACGGCGCATGACAGGACCTCATTCTCGGGCAACCAAGCTGAGTCCCACTCGTCCTTCAGGCTAAGGGCAGAGTAAACCACCGGAACCAAGAGAATACCCGAGAGGAGCAGAAAGACTAGGAACTTCCTCGGGATGCCCACGAACCTCCTTGCAACATCGATGAGAAAGGCAACGCCAAGGGATGTTAGGACGGCGAAAGCCGGAGAAAGAAAAGTCACAAAGCGGGTCTCCTTGTGGATCACCGTAAGTATACCAAAAAGTCCAACGGTAAGCCAAGAGATTAAGAACCATCCAATCCTATCCTTTTTCAGTGTCACGAATCCCACTGCCGAGAGAAGTGGCAGAACGAAGCCGATGTCTTTGATAAGCATTCTTAGGAAGTCCGAGGCTGAAATTGGCTTATCCATTGTGACAACTCTTGAGGCAACCTCGAAGGGTCTCAAGAAGCCGCCGTAGTGGAGGTGGCCAAGATAGAGCCAGGGGAAAAGCGTGAGGAGGAAAACCGCGAGACCAAGCCAAATTTCCCTTCTCCTAACCCAAGTCCAGTGCTCCGTGAGGTATAGGTAAGTGAAGATTACGCCCACGATCGTCAGGCCCGTGTATCTTGTCAGGACAGCTAGAGCAGCGAAGAAGAACGCCAGAACGGTTCTCCTCCAATCGCCGGCCGTGAAGAGCATGTAGAGGGAAAGGGTGTAGAAGAATGTGAACTCTGCGTGGACGAGGGCTCTAGTGGCCATCGTGAAGGCGAGCGGATTAAAGATGTAGAAGAGGGAGGCGGTGACGGCTTTCCACTTATCCCCAAGTAAGGCACTGGCCAGGAAATAAACGAGGACTGCCGTCAGGGAGTGGAAAAGCAGTGAAACTAGCCTA
This sequence comes from Pyrococcus yayanosii CH1, assembly GCF_000215995.1. NCBI lineage: Archaea > Methanobacteriati > Methanobacteriota > Thermococci > Thermococcales > Thermococcaceae > Pyrococcus > Pyrococcus yayanosii. Next base: position 1,298,066 of record NC_015680.1, read on the forward strand.
GCCACAGCCAGGTGGTGGCCGTAGGGAAGGAAATAGAGTATAAGGGAGAGGGTGTAGGGGTAAAGGGGAGGGCGGTACATCATGTAAACGCCCTGGTATGTGAAGCCCCTTCCCTCGGCTATACTCCGGGCGATGTCTATGTAGAGGGCCTCGTCGTAAGTGAGGGTCTTCCAGGGCGGGAACGTCAGCAGACCGGCCGTGAATGTTACGAGGAATAGGAAGGCCGGTATCAGCTTCTCCCTCCACATTCTCGACTCACCTCGGACAAGATTGCGAGAGCGAATATGGCGGGAACCTTAAAGGCGTCGAGGCCGCTCTCCACAGAGACGAGGAGAATTGAGAGGGATGAGACGCCAGTAACAGGATTCTTCACGGCCCTTCCAAGGGCAAAGCCAAGGAAAAAGCTCTCCAGAAGGCCGAAAATGCCGAAGTCGTAGACGGGCTGGCCAAATATCGTGTACGTGTACTCCCTCGCTTTCCCAAAAAAGCTGCCGACGAGCAGTCTTGGGTTGATAGAAGGGAGGAGCTCAAGCCTACCGATGGGCATCCCTAGTTCGAAGAGTCGCTCGTAGACGGAGTAAGTAAAGCCAATCCTGTAGAGGAGCTCCTCGAACAGAGAAAATCGCCAGATGCCGTAGGTCATAACGTTTATTACGTGCCTCACGAGGAATATGATGAGCAAAAGAAAGAGGGCCACCCCAAGAACCCTGCCCTCAACCTTCCCCTTCCTCAACACATAGGCCGCGAGAAGTAGAAGGGCGGAGCTTCTGAAGGTTGAGACGAGGGCGATGAGGAGACCGAGAATTAGAATCCTGGAGTCGGGCTTGTAGGAGAGGGCAAAGACCAAAAGATACGCGGAGGCTAAGTATGGAAGCTTCAAGAGCGAGTACCTAGTAGCTGGATCGAGGAGGGGAATGGCTCCCATAAGAGCTACAGGAAGGGGTAGGAGAAGAGCCGAAACCACCAGGATCTTCCACATTAACTCGGTCCTCCCTGTAAACCATTCAGGGTTCTTTTTAAGCCAGACAACGGCACCCAGAAAGGATACCGCAGGGAGAAAGCCAAGGGGCCCCACGAGCAAGGCAATTCCGAGAACTGGTATTACAAAAACCCAGGCGGGAACCTTTCTTCCGGCGAAATGGTAACCCAGGAACATGGAGAACGTGAAGGCAAGGGCGTAGAGGAGAGGACAGGGCTTAGGTGGAGGTAGCTGGTCAAAGTGGAGCTTAGAGATGATGGCGAGACTGATGTATGCTACCATCACCGCCCAGAGGATGTAGGCCCTATCCAAGGCGCTTCACCTTCACGTCCACGGTTATAAGACCCCTGAGTATTAGGCAGGAGCCAAGGAGGAACAGGGCGTAAACGGGTAGATCGAGTATCCCCGTCTCGACACCAACTATGCCGTAGGCGAGGGTGGAGTAGTAGATGGCCCTCGTGAAATAATCCTTGGCCCTACCCAAAACCTCGTAGTAGAAACCGAGGAGGAAGAGCTCGAGAGCACCGAGAAGCCCAAAGTCAAGGTAGATGCCACCGATAAGGGTCGCCGTTGTCGTGACGTCCCTGATGAGAAGGTACTTTGATATGAGCATCCTGGGGGAATACCCCCCGAGGAAGTATGACCTCACACCGGCCCACTGCAGGACACCGTGGTAGAAGCCGAAGGGAGAACAACGCCAAACTATGACGTCGAGAACGGACGTCGTGGCCACTACTCTCGTTAGGAGGTCGCCAAGCCCAATGTTCCGGAAGGAGTTCAGGAGGAGGAATAAGAGGGCTGCCAGGACACCCACGAGCAACGTCCTCCTATCCAGGCCCTTCTCCTCGTAATAGGCCGCTCCAAGGGCAATCAGGGAAACCAAGACCGGCGTCCGATAAGCGTAGAGGGAAACGACGAAGGGATATAGAAGGGCATACCTTCTACCCCTGAGGAACAGGTACACGCTCAAAGGCATTCCAAGAAAGTACGTGAGGGCCGTAAGCCTTGGATTCAGCTGAGTCCTGATTGAGGGATCCAGGAGAGGGACCTGACGGAGCATTAGAAGCTGGAGAAGAACTATTAAAAGAGAAAGCCAGAAGGCGCTCACTATGTAATCCTCTCTGACCGGGAGGGGCCTCTCACTCCATCTTATCCTCCCGCCGACGTGGAAGCCATAGATCATGGAGAGAGAGAAGATTGTAACCACGAGAATCGTCTTGGGTCGGGCCATACCCAAGGCCACGAAAATCATAAGGATTATTGGAATCAGGTGATGGAGCCTCACCTCGTCCTCACCTCAATAAGCTTAAGGGGGAGCGTTCTCTCCTCGGAGTTCACGTAAAGAATTCCGTAAAAGTAGACCCTGTGACCGGCGAGACCCTTCATCAGGAAGCGTATGGGAACCATGTTGGTGGATATCACCGCCCCACCTTCCCCAAGCTGGAGAATCGTCAGGGAGCCGTAGCTCTTGTAGTCGGCCATATACTTGAGGCGGCCGAGCTCGATCGATGTTACGTTACCTTCGATGTAGATGAGACCCGAAAACCTCTCAGAGTAGGCCTCCGTTAGATAACGGGAGAAGGCCTCCTCCGCCTCGCCCTCCGTGGGTGGAACCTCGTAAACGTATACCTTTCCCCTGGCAATTACCCTTATCTCCTTCGCCCTGAAGTCCTCCTTCGTGGCCTCTGGTCCCCCGAGGGTATAATCGGTGCCATTTATTATGACGACTATCGTGGAACCCCTGACGGCAAAGAGCTCCCCCCGGAGGATTCTCTCGTCTGGCGTCGTGAATTCTATCGTGACATTGAAGCCCTTCACGAGGAGGTTCATTGCTTCGTTCGCGGCCTCATATATCTCGCCACCCCTGTAGTGAACCGCGAGGGAATTTAGAAGCACCCCGAGGAGAGCCACGGTCAAGATTAGCGGGATGAAGCGGCGGATATTCATGACACCACCACCAGTGCTCGTGATTTGACAGATATAAAGGTTTCGAGCCGAGAAGGTTAAAAGTTCTCCTCTCTTATTGTAGAGGGGTGAGAAGATGAAGAGAGCGGTCGTGCTCTTCAGTGGCGGCCTTGATTCCACAGCCTGCCTCTACTGGGCGAAGAGGCATTACGAGGAAGTTATAATGCTCACCGCCAACTACGGGAGCAACGAGGAGAAAGCAACGAACAGAGTAGCTGAGTTCTTCTCCAAGGAACTTAACGTTCCGCTGAAAATAGTAAGGCTCGACTTCCTCGAGGAATTCTCGAAGCTCAAGGGAACGAGCCTTGTGGGGGGCGAGACGCCGAAGGTCACGGTGAAGGAGCTGGAGGACATCGAAAGGGCGAGAGAGACCGCAAAAAGCGTCTGGGTGCCGGCGAGGAACCTAGTGCTGATAAGCGTGGCGGCATCCTTTCTCGACGCTCTGGGTGGCGGGGATATAATCGTAGGCTTCAACGCCGAGGAAGGGCAGACTTTCTCGGACAACACACCCGAGTTCGTGGCTCGAGTGAACGAGGCCCTCAAATACGCGACCATGAACCCCGTAAGGGTCGTGGCTCCCCTCATAAACCTCGACAAGAGGGGCATAGCGAAGCTCCTAAAGGAGCTAAACGCGAAATACGAGTACTCAAACTCCTGCTACATGCCGCAAGGCTTCACAGAGGACGGAAAGCCAATACACTGCGGAAGATGCGAGAGCTGCGTGAGGAGACACCGCGGGCTAATGGATGGCATAGGAGAGGATAAAACGATATATCTTGTACCGCCAAAGTTATAAGTTCACGGGGTGAACCAGTTCACCGGGTGAACCCATTGTTCCTCCAAGGACCCTGCCACAGGAGGGAGGAGCTGTACGATAGGGAGGAGGAGCTCGAAGCAATAACCAAGGCTCTCAAGAACAATGCTTGGGTAGCAATTTTAGGGCCAAGAATGGCAGGGAAAACAAGCTTAGCTATTGTTTCAGCCAACATAACTGGCAAAAAAGTTGTATACGTGAACTTTAAAGGGGCCGAGAGCCTAAGGGATGCAACCGTTCGAATACTCAACGCACTTGGGGGTTCCAAGCTGATGGGGATTAAGCGAATTAAACTTGGTCCCATAGAAGTCGAGAGGGAAATTGAAAAGCCCTCCTTACTCCTTGAGGAAATTCTCTTGGGATTAAAAAAGAGTGTTGTTATATTTGATGAAATCCAAGACGTGAAGCAGGGAGTTAACAAGTTCTTAAACGTTCTCTCTATAGTCAGGAACACAAAGAGGGATGTAGAGTTCATATTTACCGGCTCCGCAATTGGATTGATGGATTCACTACTGAACCCAGATCCAAAAAATCCACTGTATGGGAGGAGCCCAATAAAGGTCGAAATAGGTCCGTGGGATATTCAAACAGCAATAAACTTCATTGAAAGTGGACTAAGCGAGTGTAGGGTGGAATACACGACAAAGGAAATTTCGGAAGTTGTTGAAGAACTTGGAACTCTGCCGGGATGGCTGAGCTTCTACGGACTAAGGAGGTGCACCGGAATGAGGCACAGAGAGGCCCTCGAAGATGCCATAGGGGAAGGAGTTAAGGTAGCGAGGGGAGAACTTGAGAACTTGCTAAGGAGCAGGCCGGAATGGGCAAGGAAAGCCTTAAGAGCAATGGCCTTTGGAGCAAAATGGAGTGAGCTTTTAAAGCTTGGTGCCTCGAAGTCCGGCCTTCACAACTTTCTTTCCGTGCTGAAGAAGCTTTACCTTGTATCAAAAAAGGGGAACCTATACGTCATAGCTGATCCCATTTACAGAAAAGCATGCCTTGAGCTTTAATCCCTAGCTTCCTTCCTAATAATTTCCTCGGGTCTTAAAACCGATATCCCGACTCTTTTCTCCAGGACGTTTATCATAACAATTATATCCGGTCTCTCAAGGTTTACAGGATTGCCATTTGCCGCCTTAATTATGCCTCCGAGCCTCCTCTCGAGAAACTTCTCCCCAATTTTTGCCCCCCTCACCTTAACCCTAACGGCAAAGCTCTTCCCTGGGGGCAGTTTTATCTCCCTAATCCTATCCTCAAGCTCGTCAAAGCTTACAAACTTGTCTATTGGAATAAAGCTTTGGAGGGCGAAGGTCTCGAAGCCCTTAATCCTCTCAATGGCCTCCTCCCGCGGAAGGGACGTCTCCCCCATCAGAACTCCCCTCCACCTCATTCTCCTGACCTTGGCGTTCAGGGCCCATTCCAGCTCGAGGGCCGCGTCGCCCTCCCTCCCCGGCGGGCAGGTGGCGAGGAAAAGCAAGGGCTTTCACCTCGCGGTCATTGCCAGAAAGTAGAAAAGCAACTTAGCGGCCGTTAAGGCAGTCACGTTGCCTATCTCGGTCCCCGCTACCTCCATTATATCAAAACCAACGATACTCTTCCTCTCCGTGAGCCATTCGAGAGCCTCCACGACATCCCAGAAGCGAAGACCACCGGCCTCTGGCGTCCCCGTCTCGGGAACCAAGGGAGCGTCGAAAACGTCTATGTCAACTGAAACATATATCGGCTCCGGCAAGGATAACACCAGGTCAACGAAGGCGTCGAAACTGTAATCCCTCGCATGCACCCACTCAACGTTATTCTCCCTCGCGAACTCGATCTCCTCCTTCGTCCCGCTCCTGACGCCGAAGATGGCGACCTCGACGCCGAGCTCCCTTATCCTCCTAGCCACGCAGGCGTGGTTGAAAAGGCTCCCCTCGTATTCGTTCCTGAGGTCGAGATGGGCATCGAAGACAACGTAGCTTCGGGGCCTGAGAACCCTAACGGGGGCGTAGGTCATGGAGTGCTCCCCGCCTAAGAAGATTGGGAGTGCACTCCCGTTTATCTCCCTTAGCTCCTCCACCGTCCTTGCAGCCCTCTCAAGGGTTCCCTCTACATCACCAGCCATCACAACCAGGTCACCAACGTCGGCAATTCGAAGTTGAGCGACATCAACATCGTAGTCGAGAACGTAGCTCTCAAGGTTCAGAGTCGCCTGCCTTATGAGAAGAGGGCCAAACCTCGCCCCCGGTTTATAGCTCGTCGTTCCGTCGAAGGGAAGGCCAAGGATTATGTAGTCCGCCTCTTCGGGATTCACGAGGGGGAGCTCCATGTCGAATGTTCTAAACGTGTAGAGGGGCTCCATGGCACCACCAAAGCTGATCCCGAAAAAGGATTTATAAAGATTCATCAAAGGAGCCCCTCGGCCTTCGCGGCCTCCTCTGGGTCCTCGTTGCGGTGAATGACCCTTATGAGGGCCCTTATCATGGGCTCCGGGTTCTTCCTCTGGAAAATGTTCCTGCCGACGACGGCTCCAGCTCCTCCGGCCTCGATAACCTCCCAGACTACCTTGAGGAAGTCCAGGGGATTCTCAGCCTTGGCTCCGCCACTCAGAAGAACGGGAACACCCGCAGCAGCATCGACTACCTTGGCGAACGTTTCCTTAGAGCCCGTCCAGTAGGTCTTTATCATGTCAGCACCACTTTCGGCGGCGGCTCTGGCCCCATACATGACGACGCGATAGTCCTCTTTCTTCCCATACTTCTCGTTGATGTAGGGGCCCCTTGGGTAAGCGAACTGAACCACTGGAAAGCCGAGGTCGTGAGCGTAGCTTGCTATCTCGGCAAACTGACGCATCATGACATCTTCCTGTGGGGAACCCCAGTAAACGGTGGCCGCTATCGCGTCAGCGCCGAGCTTAATGGCGTCCTCGACTAAGGCAAGCTGGCTCTGGAGGAGCTGCTCCTCCTTTGGCCTCAGGTTGGTCTTGCTCGTGAGCTTTATCATGAGCCCAGCGGTAGGCTTAACGGCATCGCCGGCGATCCTGGCTATGCCGGGGAGCATCATGACGCCGTCCACTCCAGCGCGCACAACCTTCCTGATGATCACCCTTGGGTTCACGTGCTCCCAGACCGGCTCGAAATCAGTTGGCCCGTGCTCGAAACCGTGGTCCATGGCAAATATCAGGGCCCTTCCATCCCTGCGGAAGAAGCGCCTTAGCCTTCTCCTGATCCCGATGCTTTGATAAGGCTCCACGTATACCACCCTCAGTGAATATGAGGAATTTTGACTTAAAAACTTTAAGAGCCTCAGTCTGGAACGGCTTCCTCATCTGCTCGGCAGCTACCCTGTTGCCATCATCGGCCCAAAAAAAGATTTGAGGAAAGGGGTTAATTAACCTTTGGCCGATGACGACGGATCAACCGGCCGACCGGTGATGACATCAGCCTTGGCCGAGGCCTCTCAACTTCATCGTTAGTATTCTGATATCGGTTCTGAAGGGCTCCTTTACTCTGCTGGCCTCCTCCTCGAGCCTTGCGATTAGGGCTTCAACACCATTCACCTCACTTAGCAAACCGAGAACGAGCTCCCTGAGCCTGTTGTAGTACTCCACGTAGGGCCTTACGTCGAAGAGGGCCTCCTCCACGAGCGCCTTGAGCTCAGTCATACCACCTGCCCCCCACGAACCAGTACCACCAAGCCTTCTCCAAGTCCTCCCTTTGGCCAAGGATCACGAGGTACCTGATGAGTGCAAAGTTAACGAGGAGGAGGAATATAACGAGGATATAGTAGGCAGGTACCGCAAGGCTCAGGAAGGCGTAGTAGTCCCAGAGGAAGTGGAGGAATATGGCGAGGGTATAGTAGGGAAGAGTTGATCTGATTTTCCCTTCGGCCTTAAGGCCGTACCCAACGCCCACAAGGGCGCTCCACGTGGCATGGGCTATGGGCGTTAAGAAGGCCCTGCCAATAGTCGTCCCGGGACCATAACCGAGCCCGTAGAGGAGATTCTCGGTTGCGGCAAAGCCGAGTCCAGCGGCAACGCCGTAGACGACGCCGTCCATTATCCCGTCCATCTGTCCGGCCCGATAGGGCCACCTTATAGCGAGGGCCTTCGCCGGCTCCTCGACGAAGCCTGCTACGAGGGCCATGTAGAGAACCGTGGCCGGAAGGACAGTTGGAAGGGAGAACCAGCGCGGAACGAGGATGCTTTCCAAGACAAGGGCGACAAGAACGGATATGGTGCCTCCAAGCAAGAACGTTCCTATAACGTACCTTTTGGGCTCCGGTTCTAGGCGATCCTCGTGGTAGAAATACCAGAGAAGGGCGAGGGCAGGTGCGTAAGCGAAGAAGACGAGGGTGGAAAGGATTTCCACAGGATTCACCCCCGGTCAGCGAAGCGAAGAGTCATCACCGCTCAGGTGTCCTCGGCTTCATCATCCCGACTTCTCCAGATACTTTTCAAGGACCTTCGCCGGGACGTCAAGGGGCAGACCAAGCTTGGAGAGGGCAACGCCCAAAGCGTGCCTTGCGGCGAACCCCTTAAACTCCTTCGGGGCGAACTCCTCAGCCGGAAACGCCTCTAGGCTCTCGGCCAAGGCTTTTATATCTTCCTCCTTCCTAACCTTCTTGAACGTGGAGAAATAGTTCTTTATGCCCTTCACGTCTATGCGGGCATAAACGGGAATTTTCGAGACGGCGGTTTCGTTTATGCTTGCGAGGAGCCGTGCGACATCGAGCTGAGAGGTCTTCTCATCTATCATCAGCCTCTTGACGACTATCCACCGGTCATGCTTCGCCGTGAAGTTCACGTGCTCCTCCTCGTAGGGGAGCTTCACCCTTACCTCGGATATCGGCTCCACGGGATAATCCACGGGAGCGAGGTTCGCAAGGGAGAGGCGGACGAGGAGTGCCTTGGCGACATCCCCTAGGATCTTCCTGAGCTTCTTGTCCTCCTCCCTTATGAGAGCGTTTAGCTTCCTAGAGGTGCCAGGGGAACGCAAGTGCTTGAGTACCTCCCAGAGCTCCCCCTCTCCCAAAAGAGCCCTTACACCCTCGACGTCAATGACAACCGTGAGGTAATCGGGAAGTTTATTGTTTACCGTGTTTGAAATCCTCGCCAGAAACTTGGCGATTTTCTCTTCTTCCATTTCCTCGAGCCTCTCACCCACGAGCCAAGGGCCGTGCCTTGCCGTGAACTCTATGTGGTCCACAACCCTCATCGCGAATCCCCTCAGTACTTAGAAGGGCCCCCTTTATAGGCTTTCAGATGAAAAGTTTATTAGGGGTTTCTGCACAAGGTGGTCATCGGTGAGCGGAGGTGAAGCTCAGGGAACTCATCGAGAGACTTAACGAAAGGCAGAGAAAGACCGTAATGGGATGCCTCGAGAAGTGCCAGATCTTCGATCTCGACGAGGAACTGGAGCTAGAGCCAAGGGGTGAGCTCCAGAGGTTCCTCAAAATTATGGCGAATCCAATCCGCTATGGAATTCTTAAAATACTAAGGGACAGGTGGATGTGCGTGTGTCTTATCTCTGAAGCCCTTGGTGTCGACCAAACCCTCGTTAGCCACCACATAAGGATACTGAAGGAGCTCGATCTACTCCATGAGAGGAGGGAAGGCAAGCTGAGGTTCTACAGGACGAACGAAGAAAGGTTAAAGGAGTTCATTGAAATGCTCGCGGAGGAGTTCGGACATGGAGCTCCAGAGGGACGTTGATGCTCTCGTGAAGAAGATGGGCGGCTACTGGACGCCTTCCCAGATGCTGGCAGCCCTGATGGAGGAGGTAGGTGAGCTAGCTGACGAGATACTCGCCATGGAGGGTGTTAAGGGAGAGCCAAGCGAGGAAAAACTGAGGGAAGAGGTTGGTGACGTTCTCTTCGCCCTCGCATGCATAGCCAACTACTATGGGATAGACCTAGAGGACGCCCTGATGGAAAGCATCAGAAAATATTCAACAAGAGATCTCCAACCTTAGCTTTAGCCCGTGATGTTGGATATCTTTCGAAAGATTTTTATAAGCTCAATTCTTTTAGGAAGAAGGGTGGTTAGATGAGGAAGCTTGATAAGATGGACCTCCAACTCGTTAAGGTTCTCTCCCAGAACTCCCGCCTCACATATAAGGAGCTTGCGGAGCTCCTCAGCACGACCCGGCAAAGGGTCGCGAGAAGGATGGAGAAGCTCAAAAGGCTCGGCGTCATAAAGAAGTTTACCGTGATTCCCAACTTTGAGAAGCTCGGCTATGCCTACGTCATCCTAGCCGTGTCCCTCCGGCCCGGCACAGACATTAATACCATAATCGAGAGGCTCCAGGCTAGGGAAGAGGTTAAAATCATCGAGAAGGGGATAGGAGCCCACAGCCTCATAATCCACGTGCTCGTCCCCAAAGAGCTGAAGGGCGCAGAAGAGCGCGTTGAGGAGATAATGAATGAGCTAAAGGAAGCAGAAAGAATAGACGTGACATTCGTCAGCGACGTCGTGAAGTTTGAATTAATTTAAAAAGAGGGCTCAAGCGGCTTCGGGCTCTGCCAAGACCTTTATTTTCCTTATCTCGGCCCTCTTGAGCGGGTATATCTTCTTAGCTTCCCTGGCTATCTCCTCGGCCATCTTGCCAGTCACGGCCTCGAGGATGAAGTCCTTGAAGTTAAGCTCCTCAGCCTTTCTGTAGATAATTTCCTGCATTATCTTCCTGATGGCCCTCTCCTGGCTGGTCTGGATGCGGCGCATGGCTATTGCCATACCCATAACACGGAGCTTGTAGCCGTCTTTAGTTGTGATGTTGAATATGCCGTCTATCCTCGTGGTCCTCCTCCTAACGAGGCTCCTTATGTAGCTCCTAGCGAGCTTGTGGCCCTTGAACTTGGTGTAGGCGTTCTGGCCCTTGACGTCGTAGACCTGGAAGTACAGCTTGACGTGGCCCTTGGTGAAGTCTCCCGTGAGATCCTTAAGGGTCACCTCGACGACCCTACCTATGACCTTCTCGGGATCGTCGGCTGGCGTGAGCCCTATCTCTTGCCCCCCGAAGAAGTCAGGGGCGTAGATTATGTACCACTGCTTGAGCTTCCACTTATCTCTCGTGGCACCAGCCTTCCTCCTAGGCTTCGCCATTACAACACCTCCTCCGCAACCTTGATCGCGAACACCAAATCGTCTAAAGCCGCTATGAGGGTCTCAATCTCCCCGCGGTATTTAACCTTTGTTATTACCCTCCCCCCTTCGGAACGCGTCTTCAAATTTAAATTTTTCCTTAATCCCTCCGGAAGGGATGCGTTATCAACATCGATGGCCCTCGCTATCGCCCTCGCCCTTTCAGCATCGCCGTACTCCCAGACCAACTCAACCTCGGCCCTTATCTCCATGAGCCCCCACCTGCTCTCCAAGTAGCCTGTCTATGAGCTCTTGAAACTCCTCAAGCTTATCCTTGGGAAACCTTATACCCGCCGCTATGGCGTGGCCTCCCCCTTCCCCACCAAGGATCTCAGCGGCCTTCCTAAGGGCTTCCCCTAAGTGATATCCCTTCGCTAAGGCCCTCTCCGTCGTCCTGGCTGAGCCCTTCATGAGTTCTTCATTCTCCTCGCTGTCCGCTAAAACTATTACCGGCTTCTCCGGGTCGGCGAGACCAGCGTTTATGGCCATGCTGGCGGCTATCCCGACGAGAGTATCCTTTATGGCCTTGCCAGCGTAGAGGACATAGACGTGCTCGCCTTCCCAGAGGAGGGACTCCCAGTTCTGTATCAGGTACTTCCTAGCCTCTATCTGCTCCCTCTTGTAGTCCTCAACGAGCTTGAGGGCCCTCTTGAAGGCGTTCTCATCCCCGAAGCAGACGGCGACGCCGAGCGTCCCGGCGTTGAGCCTGCCAGTCGCGTTCAGGAGTGTTGCAAATTCACGGGCCTCATGCCTTGGGTCTCCTTCGGGATATATTGTTATCAGAACGACATCGCCTATCAGCCTGTCAACGTCCTCCTTCGTGGCCCCATGCTTGAGTAAGTGAATGACAAGGAGGTCGTGGAGCCTCTTCTTCTCCTCCTCGCGCAGTTGCCAGTACTTTACGTCGGGATCAAAGCCCTTGCTCCTGAGCCACTCTATGGCTTTTCTCTCGTCGCCCGTTATCTCCGGGAGCTCCGGATTCGTAGCGTAGGCTAGCATCTGATAGAGAGGCCGGCTTTCTCTCCCAAAAAGCCTCAATTCCTTCCTCACTTCGACTATACTAAGAGCCTTCCCGTCCTCGATTATATCGAGGTTCATGCCATGAAACACGCCGTCGTTCTCCTGCATGTCTCCAACAGCCCCCACAAGAGCCAAGTAGCTGAGATCTCTGTTTTTCCGGTTTATTTCTCTCGCTATAAAGTAGGCGACACCCGAACCGCTTAGATCGCGGACACTGTTGGCCCCGAAGGGGACAGGGTTTACGAGGACGTGTCCATCGGGCAGTTCCCCGTCCTCAGGGGGGTGATGGTCCGCTATGATCACTGTCCTGTCCCCGAGATGCTCTCTTATGAGGTTCAGGGAACCGCTCCCAAGGTCGCTGAAGACGTATATCCTGTAGTCTTCCTCCCTCAGCTCCCTTATGAGCTCCTCACTTACCTGTTTGATTATGCTGAGGTGGAACTTGCCGCCCTCCCTCGCGACGGCCTTCGCGAGGATAGCCCCCGCGGTTATCCCATCGGCATCGCGGTGGGAGATAATCCTGATGGTGTGTTCTAGCTCCACATGCATCTTTATTAGCTCGGCACCCTCCCGGGCCCTCTCCAAAAAGGCATTCTTGTCCATCCTACCACCTTAATAAGAAGGAGAGAATCAGCGAACGAGGAGCTTGGCCTGCTCCGGGTCGTAGCGCCAGTCCTTCGGAAGCTTGCCCTTCCTGCGGTAGTACTTGACGAGCCTCCTTATCTTGCTCTCGATGAGCTGGAGACCGCGCATAGAGTGTAAATCCTTGGGGTGCTGCTCCAAGTGCTTCCTCAGGTTGACGGCCCTCTTGATGAGGAACATGAGATCCTCGGGTATTTCGGGGGCGAGGCCGTGCTTCTCGAGGATCCTCGTTATGGTAAGGTTCCTGTTGGGGTTGTCCGGGTCCTTGAAGAGCTTGACGCTCGGGATGCCGTACTGGTCCCTGAGTATCGTCCCTATCATCGCCGTGCTGTAGCCCTCTTTCCTGAGCTTGACGACGAGGTTCTCAATTTCCTCGACGGTATACTCGAGCCATATGGGCGGGGCCGTCCTTGGGGGTCTCTTGGAACCACTCCTACCCCTCTTCCTCGCGTGCATCCTCGCCATGCAACCACCTCCTGGTGACGGCCAGCCCAGGCCAGCCGTCCCTCCACCTCCCGGTTGAGGGGAGCATTTAAAAGGTTTGCGGGACCAAGCTTTTTTAAGATCCTTGCGAGCCTCCATTGGGGTGGGCGGATGAAGATACTGTGGGCGCCGTGGCGAATTGAATACATCAGGGCCCCAAAGCACGAAGGGTGCATATTCTGCGACTTTCCAAAGGAGAACAGGGACAGGGAGCGGTTAATTCTGTATAGGGGGAAGCACGCCTTTGTCATAATGAACAACTACCCTTACAACCCAGGCCACGTCATGGTGGCCCCCTATAGGCACGTGGGGAACCTCGAGGAGCTGACGGATGAAGAACTGCTAGAGATCATGAAGCTGGCCCAGCTCATGATAAAGGCCATAAAGAAGGTCATGAGACCAGACGGCTTCAACCTTGGATTTAATATAGGCAGGGTTGCAGGAGCGGGCATAGACGGCCACATCCACCTGCACATCGTCCCGAGGTGGAACGGGGATACAAACTTCATGCCAGTCATTGCGGACACAAAGGTAATCCCCGAGTCCCTCGAAGAAGCCTACGATGATATTAAGAGAGCAATAGAGGAGATCGAAAATGCTGAGCGAGAGTGAACTTGAAAGGTACGACAGGCAGATAAGGATATTCGGCGTCGAAGGTCAGGAGAGACTGAAGAAGGCCAAGGTTGCCGTTGTAGGCGTGGGGGGGCTAGGAAGTCCCGTCGCTTACTATTTGACCGCGGCCGGCGTGGGAAGGCTACTCCTCGTGGACGAGCAGATGCCCGAGCTCAGCAACCTCAACAGGCAGATACTCCACTGGGAGGAGGATGTGGGGAAAAGGCCAAAGGCACTCTCGGCTAAGTGGAAGCTGGAGCGGTTTAATTCTGATGTTAAGGTAGACACCTTCGTAGGCCGCTTGACTGGAGAAAACATCGACGAGGTTCTCAAGGATGTTGACATCGTCGTGGATTGCCTCGACAACTTCGAAACGAGATACCTTCTCGACGACTTCGTCCACAGGAAGGGCATTCCCTTGGTTCACGGGGCCGTTGAAGGACTCTACGGTCAGGTGACGACGATAATCCCGGGGAAAACAAGGAGGCTAAGGGAAATATTTCCGAGGGTTTCGGGGAAAAGAACCTTCCCAATTCTAGGAGCCACCGCGGGCGTCGTTGGAAGCATACAGGCCGCCGAGGTCGTCAAGCTAATAACGGGCCATGGCGAGCCACTCATTAACAAGCTATTGATAATAGACCTGGCCCACAACACCATCGAAGTCCTGAATATTTAGCTCAGCCACTCTGGGGGCAATCATCCCCGGAGGGTCAGCATTGGATTCAGTCATCATAGCCCAGAAAATTTGGAAGACATGAGGTTATAAGCTTCGTGGCCCGCACCCCTGTTTTTCCTGCAAGATTCAGTAGACTATGCAATTGGGCTCACAACGCAGAAAAGCCCTTTATCACAGTCATGTCAAACGGGGCCAAGGGCCCCACTGATTTTAGCCACAGCGGCGACAGTTTTATCTGATTTTACGCGGGAGGTATTGGGGAAGACTATTCTTATAAAATTTTCGGTCAAAAATTGGAAAAACAGCGACGGACCAAACCTTTATATATCGGGACCACTAAGGAACCTTTTGGCGGCGGGCTAGGCCGGGGGGTTCGGCGTCCCCTGTAACCGGAAACCGCCGATATGCCGGGGCCGAAGCCCGAGGGGCGGTTCCCGAAGCCGCCCTCGGAAGCCGGGGCCAAACGATGAGTCCTCGTCCCGCGGGGTGCCCGGTGGGGGAGGCGTGGCTGAAGGGCCACGCTAACCCCCTTTGGGCCCTGAACCCCGCCAGGCCCGGAAGGGAGCAGCGGTAGGGGCCACGGTGCACGCTCGCGGGGGTGCGGGGATGAGGGAGGCCCCGGTGGAGGGGGGCGGTGGAGGGTTCCCACCCTTGGGCGCGCCCGCCGCCGCTAAACTTTTCTACGATGAGGTCAACGCTTTTATACCATCTCTTCGATAAGGAAGCAGGTGGTCGTTATGAAAGCGTTTATAGCCGAGAACGTTCGAGGCATCTACGCCTTCGACGAGGACGGCAAGCTCATCGCCAAGAGATTCTTCACAGAGAGCCCGGAGAAGGTCCTTGACAAGCTTCTAACCGGGGAGCTAACCGAGGACCTGAAAGCCCTCCTTCAGGAGCTAAGGAAGAAGGGCTACGACGAGTTTATCTTTGAGCATTCAGAGCTCAGCAGGAAAGCGAAGGAGCTCGGCTACAACGCGAGCAGTGAGTTCCCAAACCTCGCGGGCGAAAGGCTCCGCTCGAACCCTGAGGAGTTCCTCGGTGAGGACTGGTTTGACACCTACTACAGAGTTGGCGTGGCTCTGACAAGGCTCAGGATACAGGAGCAAAGCGGCGCAAGGGACAAGATGGTAATCCAAGCCATAGAGGCTCTGGACGACCTTGACAAGGTCATAAACCTGCTCGTGTCGAGGCTCAGGGAGTGGTACAGCCTCCACTTCCCGGAGCTCGATGAAATACTTCCAAGGCACCCACAGTATGTGGCCTTCGTTAAGGCCGTTGGGCACAGGGACAACGTTAGCGAGGAGAAGCTTGAGGAGCTCGGTCTGAGCGAGGATAAGATTAGGAAGATACTTGAAGCTAAGGAGAAAACGATGGGTGCCTGGATGGACGAGACGGATATAAGAGTTATCCAGCACTTCGCCGAGGAGATAGACAGGCTTTACAAGCTCAGGAAGGAGATAGAGGATTACATAGACAGGGCGATGGACGATGTAGCGCCGAACCTCAAGGCCCTCGTCGGTGCAAAGCTTGCAGCTAGGCTAATAAGCCTCGCCGGAGGGCTGAAGGAGCTCGCCATGATGCCGTCCTCCACCATCCAGGTGCTTGGAGCAGAAAAAGCCCTCTTCAGACACCTGAGGACAGGAGCGAAGCCGCCAAAGCACGGTGTCATCTACCAGTACCCAGCGATAAACCGCTCGCCTTGGTGGCAGAGGGGTAAGATTGCCAGAGCTTTGGCAGGAAAGCTCGCAATCGCCGCCAGAGTCGACTATTTCTCCGGCGAATACATAGCCGAGGAGCTCAAGAAGGAGCTTGAGGCCAGGATTAGGGAGATTAAGGAGAAGTATCCAAGGCCGCCCAAGAGGAAAGCCGAGCCAAGGAGGTTCAAGAAGAAAAAGAAGAAGGAAAAGAAGAAAAAGAAGGGCAAGGAGAAGAGGGGTAGGAGGTGAAAGACATGGTGGAAATTAAGAAGCACAAGTTTTCCGGGGTCTACACGGTCATCGATGATGATGGAAGCGAGAAGATAGCCACGAAGAACCTCGTCCCCGGCCAGAGGGTTTACGGAGAGAGAATAATCAAGTGGGAGGGCGAGGAGTACAGGATATGGAACCCACACCGCTCCAAGCTCGGGGCCGCGATAATGAACGGTCTGAGAAACTTCCCGATAAGGCCCGGCAGGAGCGTTCTCTATCTGGGCATAGCGAGTGGAACTACAGCTTCACACGTCAGCGATATAGTGGGCTGGGAAGGTAAGATATTTGGAATCGAGTTCTCACCGAGGGTTCTTAGGGAGCTTGTGCCCATAGTCGAGGAGCGGAGGAACATAATCCCAATCCTTGGCGACGCCACGAAGCCTGAGGAATATAGGGCTCTTGTAACGAAGGTAGACGTCATCTTCGAGGACGTGGCACAGCCCACGCAGGCCAAGATACTTATCGACAACGCCGAGGCCTTTCTAAAGAGGGGAGGCTACGGCATGATAGCCGTGAAGAGCAGGAGCATAGACGTCACCAAGGAGCCCGAGGAAGTCTTCAGGGAGGTCGAAAGGGAGCTTGGTGAGTACTTCGAGGTCGTTGAGAGGCTAAACCTCGAACCCTACGAGAAGGATCACGCCCTCTTCGTCGTGAGGAAGCATTGATCCTAACCTTTCCATTTTTGGAGGCCCCCTCATGATTTCAATCATCGTGCCTACCTACAACGAGCGCGACAACCTAGAAGAGCTCTTCTCTCGCATAGATAAAGCTCTGGCGGACAGGGAGTATGAGATAATAGTCGTCGATGACGACTCCCCCGATCGAACTTGGGAGCTGGCCGAAGAGCTCTCCCTCATATATCCCGTCAGGGTCGTGAGGAGAACCCGCGAGAGGGGCCTCTCTTCGGCCGTTATAAGGGGCTTTAAGGAGGCGCGCGGCGAAATCCTCGTGGTGATGGACGCCGACCTCCAGCACCCCCCCGAAGTAATCCCCCTCCTCGTTGAGGCCATCGAAAGAGGGGCGGACATCGCCATAGCCAGCCGGTACGTGAAGGGGGGTAAGGTCGAGAGCTGGCCCCTCTACAGGCGGCTTATATCGAAGGGGGCCATAATGATAGGCAGGGTTGCCCTCCCGAAGATAAGGGGGATTAAGGATCCGGTCAGTGGCTTCTTCGCCCTCAGACGGGAAGTAATTGAAGGTGTTGAGTTGAACCCTGTCGGCTTCAAAATCCTGATGGAGCTCCTCGTCAAGGGGCACTACTCCAAGGTCGCCGAAATACCATTTTCCTTCGGCCTTAGAAGAGCGGGAAAGAGCAAGCTGAGGGGAAAAACGATGTTAAATTACCTCCGTCACGTTTACAGGCTTATGAGGTGGGAGGGGGAAATCGACAGGCTCGTCAAGTTTTCCCTCGTGGGGGCCTCAGGTATTCTTGTAAACGAGGGCTTTCTCTGGCTCTTCGTTCAACTAGGCCTCCCAAAATCCATAGCCGTTGTTCCAGCCACAGAGCTCGCAATCCTCAACAACTTCACATGGAATGACCTCTGGACTTTCAGAGACCTCCGGAGGGGCCCCCTCATAGGTAGGCTTGCAAAATTCCACCTCGCGGCCCTGAGCGGAGCGCTCGTCCAGTTCGTCGTTTACTGGGTCCTGCTGTTCTTGGGAATCCATTACCTTCTGGCGAACCTCGTGGGCATTATCTTGTCTTTCCTCGTGAGGTTCGTGGTGAACAGACATGTAACATGGGGGTAACCATTTAAGCGCTGAGGTTCATCTCTAATCGGTGAGCCCTATGGATGCGTTCCTCAGGGAGGCCGAAGCCTTCAGGTCAGAGAGGGTCTTCGAGGACATAGTGGCAATATCCAGGTTCCACAGGATACAGGGCTCGGAGGACATCGTTAAAGCCGCCGAATACGTCCTCTCAAGGCTCGAGGAGGAAGGTATCGAGGCGGAGCTCATAAGGGACGGGTACGATGGTAAAAGGCTCCACCTAACGCTCCGCTCCCCCATAGCCTGGGAGTTGATTGAGGGTTATGTCGAGTATGGGGAGAAGAAGCTTACCACTAAAGACAGTCCCCTCCTGGTGATGGCCCATTCTCCGCCCGGCGAGGCTGAGGGAGAGCTACTGCCAATACTCAGGGAGGAGGACTGGGAAAAGGCCGAAGGGAAGGTAGTCCTCGTCGGCGAGAAATGGAGGGAGGCCTACAAGAGGGCCAATGAGGCCGGCGCAAAGGCGTTTATAGCTTACAGAAAGGGAACGGGTGAGGCGTTCCCATACGTGGGCCTATTCCTGACACGGGAAGACCTTAAGTGGGCCAAGATACCGGCCGTTGCCGTGCCCGAAAAGGTCGCCGAGGACTTAATAACCAAGGCAAAAAAGGGCGGCGTTCAGGTAAAGGTCAGGGTCGAGACGGAGGTTAGGGATAAAGCCACCCTGCCAATCGTCTATGCGAGGATCGGTGAGCCCCCGTACTTGCTGTTCTCAGCCCATATCTGTCATCCTAAGCCGGGTGCCAACGACAACGCTTCCGGGAGCGCCATGCTCATAGAAATCGCGAGGCTCCTCAAGAACGTGAAGAGCAGAGTCGGCTTCGCGTTCCTCTGGGTCCCCGAGTATCACGGAACGCAGGCCTTCATCTCAAGGGCCGAGCTGGAGGAGATATACGCCAACATCAACCTCGACATGGTCGCTGGAAGCGACGACAGGGCCGGCTCGACGGTAATGCTCGTGAGGAACCCGCTCTCAAGGTTCTCGCTCGTTTCAGGCATTCTCGAGCACTTCCTCGCCAAGGTCAACGTTGAAGGGAAGAGCTTCTCAGGTAATCCTCTGCCTCGCTTTCGCCTCAAGGCATACCCTTACGAGATGGGGAGCGACCACGACGTTTTCAACTTCTTCGGCGTCCCGGGAACGATGCCAATAACGTGGCCGGACCGCTTCTATCACTCTTCCGCGGACAGCCCCGAGAAGCTGAGCCTCGAAGTCATGACCGTAATCGGGAGGGCAGCCTTAGCGACAGCCTTAGCAGTGGCGAGGGCGGGGAAGGGGGAGCTCGAGCGCTTCGCAAGAGGCTACGCTATGAAGGTGCTTGGCGAGATATCCATGGAGAGGAAGCTTGAAGAGGCAGGGAGACTCGTTATGAATGGTTTAGCGAGGGACTCGAGGCTCCTCGGCCTCGAGATCGGCAATACATTCGAGCCGGAGCCATGGCTCGAATGGAGGGAGAAGGGAATTATCAGCGCCCGGAGGGTAAAGGAAATCGACGAGAAAAAGGGAAAGGTGCTCGAGGAGTTATTCGAGGACAGAACCTTTACGGTTCACCTCCACGAGCTTCTCATGCTGGGGGAGATGCTACCGAAGGAGAAAGCCTTCAGGGCGCTCGAGGAGGAGTACGGGAAAGTTGATCGGGAGAAGCTCGAAAGGGCCCTGAGAATACTCGAGGAAGTGGGCTTCGTAAGGGAGATTTAACCCTTCTTAAACTCCTTTTCCAGTTCCTCTATCCTCTTCATTAGACTTTCCTTTATCTTCTGGAGGATTTCGCCAGGGGAGACTGCGGTGTAGGCGTAGCCGAGCCACCCCATCTGAATTAGCTCCCTCTTAAGAAGCCCCTTCCTGTAGAGGTTGAGGACATGCTCCCTGACGGACCTCTCGCTGATACCGAGCTCCTTTTGGATTTCTCTTATCCTCATGGCCCTGCCCTTTTCAAGGAGGAGCCGGTATATCCTAATCTCGTTCTTCTTGAGACCTATCGAACGTAGCAGGGCCTCGAACTTCTCATAAGTATTCCCCAGCTCCCCCCTCATACTTTCCCACCTATGAAGTTCAAAGTTCAGAAGAATAAGGGAAAAGTAAGTAATAAAGTTTTCTACTCGGCCCACTCATCTTCGGGAACGGCTTCTTTCTTGGCTGGGATGAGGCATATGAACTCAAATGTTTCGGAGTCCTCATTCTTGTAGCCGTGGGGCTCGTTCGGTGGGATATAGATGAAGCTGCCCGGAACCACCTTGAACCAGTTCTTCCCGTCCTTCGTTAGGTAGCCCTCCCCCTTCACTATGAATATCTCGTGCTCCCAATCGTGCTGATGAAGGGGTATCTCACCCCTCCTCTTAATCACAAAGTACCTCATGACGAAGTTCTTGGCCCCAAGCTTGGGCGTTATGAGCCACCTTATGGTCGTTTCCTTCGCCACCTGCACATCCTTCTCCTCAACATCGTTCACGTGCCCGATGTACATAGTCATCACCACTCTCATATCCTCGGCAAACCTTTATTGGCTTATCGCAAACGTTCTAAATACCAGGATATATTAGGGAAGCGGGAAAAAGGATGCCCGGTATAGATGAAGTTGACGAGATCATCTTGAGGGAGCTAAGGAAGAATGGGAGGATAACCCTAACCGACTTGGGGAAAAAAGTTAACCTAACGCCAGCCGCCGTGAAGAACAGGGTGGAAAAGCTTGAGAAGCTCGGCGCCATAAAGGGGTACTCCGCCGTGATAGATTCGGCATTCCTCGGAGAATTCCTCACGGCGCTAATAGAGGTGGAGCTCGTGAACCCCGAAGCTCAAGATCTTGAGGAAAGGATACGTGGACTTGTAAAGATGGAGAATGTACTTGACGTTTATAAAAAGACGGGCGAATTCCACATTCTCATACGGGCCACCTTCAAGGATGTTGAGGCCCTTAACTCCTTCCTGAGGGAGCTGAACTTGAAACACCTGAAGAACCTCGCAAGGAGGATTAGAGTCTCCGTCGTCCTGGAAAGTTTCAAGGAGGCCGGAGTGCCCGTGAGGTGATTCTATGCTGTTCGTTATAAGGCCTGGAAGGAAAAAGGGGGAGCTGGAAGCTTTTGTAATTGAAAGGGAGCCTGACAAGCTCTCCCAGATGAAGAATTTGAAGGCTGACCAAATTTATCGCCTGATCATGAGGGACGGCAGGCTCTTCAAGGTTCTT
This sequence comes from Pyrococcus yayanosii CH1, assembly GCF_000215995.1. Classification (NCBI taxonomy): domain Archaea; kingdom Methanobacteriati; phylum Methanobacteriota; class Thermococci; order Thermococcales; family Thermococcaceae; genus Pyrococcus; species Pyrococcus yayanosii. The sequence goes on from NC_015680.1 coordinate 1,319,290, forward strand.
GAAGGAAGCCAGTACAGGAACCCGAAGGAAATCGAGAAGGCCCTCAGGCAGGCTAGGATAGTCCTTGTGAACGCCGATGAGTGGGAGGACTACTTCAAGAGAAGGCTCCAGAACAAGCGTGTCGAGAAGGCCGAGCTCTGCCGTCTCTGCCTCATTGAGGGTAGGATAACCGTCCTCACGGAGGGCAACCGGATAAAATACAGGGGAGAGTACATCTGCGAGCGCTGTGCTGAGGAGGAGCTTAAGAAGGAGCTCCGCTTCAGGTTCAACAGTATCGCGATGTTCAATCAGGCTAAGAAGCTTCTGGAGCGCTTCAGGGACCTAGATAAGGTCCTCTACGCCTTCGACCCCCGCTTCGACCCAGCGAAGCATCCAGAGATTACCAAGTGGGATGAGCTTGAGGCCAAGCACATAGAGGTCAGGAAGATGATGGTAGACGAGCTGCCCATCCCCAAGGAGTTCAAAGATGTTCTCAGGACGGAAGGAGTCAGAGAACTCCTGCCAGTTCAAGTATTAGCAGTCAAGAACGGGCTCCTCGGGGGGGAGAACCTTTTAGTAGTTTCCGCCACAGCGAGCGGTAAAACACTCATCGGAGAGCTTGCCGGTATCCCCAAGGCCATGCAGGGCAAGAAGATGCTCTTCCTCGTCCCCCTCGTCGCCCTAGCCAATCAGAAATACGAGGACTTTAAGCGGAGATACTCAAAGCTGGGCCTCCGCGTGGCCATAAGGGTTGGTATGAGCCGTCTAAAGGTCAGGGAAGAGCCCGTCGTCGTGGATACTGGAATAGACGCCGAAATAATCGTGGGAACCTACGAGGGCATAGACTACCTACTGAGAGCTGGCCGAAAGTTGGGAAACGTCGGAACGGTAGTCATAGACGAGATACACACCCTCGACGACGAGGAAAGGGGACCTCGCTTGGATGGCCTTATAGCGAGACTTAGAAGGCTGTATCCGAAGGCCCAGTTCATAGGACTGAGTGCCACCGTGGGGAACCCCGGCGAGCTTGCAAAGAGGCTCGGGATGAAGCTCGTTCTTTACGATGAAAGGCCGGTAACCTTGGAGAGGCACGTTATCATTGCGCGCAACGAGGGGGAGAAGTGGAGACACATAGCCAACCTCTGCAGGGCAGAGGCCATGAGGAGGAGCGAGAAAGGTTTCAAGGGGCAGACGATAGTCTTCACCTTTTCGAGGAGAAGATGCCACGAACTGGCCGCTTACCTTACGGGAAGGGGCCTCAAGGCAAAGCCCTACCACTCCGGCCTACCCTACAAGCAAAGGAAGATTACTGAGATGGAGTTCCAGGCCCAGATGCTGGACGTAGTTGTTACCACGGCCGCCCTTGGAGCAGGCGTCGACTTTCCCGCGAGCCAAGTTATCTTCGAGAGCCTCGCAATGGGCAACAAGTGGTTAACGGTTAGAGAATTCCATCAGATGCTTGGACGAGCGGGAAGACCCCTCTACCACGAGAAGGGCAAGGTCTATCTAATTATCGAGCCGGGGAGGAAGTATTCAGCTCAAATGGAGAGAACCGAAGACGAGGTGGCATTCAAGCTCCTTACCTCCAGTGTGGAGCCCGTGGAGGTCGATTGGAGCGACGAGCTGGAGCAAGACAACGTCCTGGCACATTCCTGCGTTTTCAGCAGGCTAGATGTAATCGAGGAAGTTCAGGGGATGTGTCTCGGTGCCAATCAGAGCGCCGCGAAAGTGCTTGAAAAGCTGGAGGAGTTCGGGTTCGTGAAGCTGAAGGGCAACATTGTCGAGGTAACGCCCTACGGAAGGGTTGTTAGTATGAGCTTCCTCTTACCCAGAGAGGCGGCCTTCATAAGGGACAGCCTTGGAAAGAAACCTGTCCGCTGGATTGCAGTCAAACTCCTCCCATTCGAGAATCTGTATCTGAGCGGAACGCTCCAGAGGGAGATAGAGTCGGCCGTTAGGGGTAGGATAAGCTCGAACATCTTCTCAAGCAGCTTTGCTTCCATCCTTGAGGAGCTGGATAGAGTGATTCCGGAGCTCAGTCCGAATGCGGCCGAAAGGCTCTTCACGATCTATCAAGAGTTCTTTATCTGCGAGGAAGAGGACTGCACGGAGCATGCGATGGAGCGCGTGAGCAACTTAATAATCGACCTGAGGAGGAACGGTAAAGGACCCACGGAAATAGCGGAGCACTTCAGAAAGGTCTACGGCCTGATAACTTACCCGGGCGACGTATTCACGTGGCTCGATGGCCTCATAAGGAAGCTGGAGGCCGTGGAAAGGATAGCGAGAGTGTTCAAGATGAGGGAGGTCGAGGAAGAAGCAAGGAGGCTGAAGAGGGAGATAGAGGAAGGGAAAGCCCTTTCCATTGCTGAGAAAATGAGAAAAAAGGTTTGGTAGCCCCGCCGGGATTCGAACCCGAGTCGCGGGATCCAAAGCCCGTCGGAAAAGCCTTTATTCGCCAAATGAAGGTCTTACAGGGCTTATTTCAGAAGAAGCCATGAAAATGCCCCAACAGGCATTTCCAGCCATAGGACATGTTTTCCACAGTAGTGGTAAACAAGACTACTACAGAAGCCTTCTTCAGGTTCAGAATCCAAACCAGTACTATGTCATCACAGAGGAAGACATCAACAGGCTCTTCCTAGAGTTCGAAGCAAAGGGGGTCACCCACTCCCACAAACGGAGCGTTGAGTACATTATCACAATGTTCCTGAAGGAAGCCACGAAAGAGAACAACGGAAGATACATTTTCACAATGAAAGACCTGAAAGAATACCTAACCCTGATACGACAGTCATACTCCCCCTCCTTTTACCGCAAAAATATCACATACCTCAAAAAGCTCTTCAGAATCGCAGGGATAGACTTGGCAGAATCACTCAAGGCACCAACAGAGCTTAACGTGGACCTGACCATCGTCACCGTGGATGACATCAAGAGCCTCATTCAGCTCGTTGATTCCCTCCACATTAGCAACCGTTTTGAGGACTGGAAAAGAGATCAGTTTATCACAGCAATGCTCCTAATGGCAGTGAGTGGAATGAGAGTCAGCGAACTCGAAAGGATTCCCCTGAAGGAGATTGACATTGAAAACAGGCGGATTCGCCTTAACACGCACCAGACCAAAACCAGACAGTCAAGGGTCGTCTTTTTCACGTACGAGGTTCAGGAGTTGCTAGAGGACTACATCAGATAGCCCAGTTGGGTCATTCAATTAGATATGATATCAATGCACTGCATTACTCGCATCACACAATTGAAGAAATACAAGAAATCTATGATAAAGTCTTCGGTAATCTACGATTCCTAAGATAAACTTTTCCTCTCCTCTTTTTAGTTTTTATTCCAAAAATTGAGTATCAATTCCAGAACTCCGTGATGAATCATGAAGCAGAGATCCAAAAATCAAACAAAGAATTAAAGGAAAACTTAAGCCTATGCTTCTTTCATTATTGTGAACGTGTTAAATACATCTTTTAAGAAGTCGATTGTTTGTTCCACGGCTTTTTCTTCATCCCTGAGCCATGAATAATTAAATTTCAATACTTCAAGGGCATTAAGCAGGAGCTGAAGATTTGATGCCATGTCCAAATACAATGAATCATATTCATGTAGGACTTTCCAATTGACAAGTTCAAAGTCATTTTCCATTTTGGCGTCATACCTAGCGTTAATGCGATAAAATTCAGCACTCACGTTATCCGTGTAATTAACTACCTCATCCATTTTTAACTTCACAACTTTCTCCCCAACCCAAGTAGGGTCAATTGTAAAGTACCTAACGTGTTTTAACGCTTCCTCAAGCCTCAAAAACACATCATCCGGAATATCCCTTATGATAGGAACATTTGTAAACTCAAACCTCACAGGTTTGAACAACCCTTTTCCCGGTCTTCGTGGCTGTGTTATCCTAATTGGAACAAACCTGAACAGTAAATCCGAAGGAGCAATTCGCGAGATTGGAACGATTTTGTAATTATCAAACCTCTCCAACGTTTCCCTTCCCCAATTATGACGATATTGCTGTTCAATAACCTTAGTCTTCTCTTTAACACTCCTCACAACTTCATAGAGATTTTTTAAATGCAAATCTTGAACTACAATAGGCTCACCAATCTTGCCAAAGATTGCATGAATCAAAGATGTTTTTCCAACTCCCTGACTACCAAAAATCAAAATCCGAAATTTTGTAAATCTTGCATACATTAGTGCAATTGCCACGATTTCATGCGTTGAAATCCGCCAGCCAAAACTTCTCAACTTCTTGAATATCTCAAACTTTAAATCATAATAACTTTTGATGTCATTTAAATCAACTGTAACAACATTAGCACGCACTATCCTGTATGTCCGGGGATTTTCAGAAACTAACTCTACAGCTCCTTCTTTAACTAATTCTTCAAGTGCCATTGTTAGCCTCTTACCACTCTTATTGGTAGCTTTCATAATTTCATTCCTAGTGGCAACGTCTACTTGGGCAAGATACTCTAAAATTTTAGACTTGAGTCCAGCTGATGCCACATCTCACACCACCACTGCGACGTAGCACAAAAAGAAATTAAATTTAGCTTTTCACGTGTTGATTAAAACCAACGCCATTCAAAACTCTATTGTCAATTTATCCTGTTGTCATTACTATTTTTGGCAAAAGAAAATCTCGACACTGTTTGGTACGCTTTGGCAAGCCTTGGCACGCTTCTCTCCCCAATTAATAACTAACTAATAAATAAATACAAACAAAAAATAAAAATCCTAAATATTGTTTAAGTAAACATAATAATAAGTAACAAATATTTAGAATTTCAGAATTGTTTATTTATTATTTATTTTTATTATGTGGACCAAAAGTGCCAAAAGCTCTAAATTCCTAATTCTCCAAGCATTTATTACCAAACTCGTGCCAAATGGTGATTCTTCCTTTAAAATGAAAAACAATGTCTAAAATATCCTCATTCAACCGAAACTCTGACGAAAGGTCTATTCAATAAACAAAGAGCTTAAGGATGATTTCAGCTTTTACTGGGTTAACTTATCTTGAAACTTTAAAACAAGGGTTTGGTATGGAGAATTTCTCATTAAAACGTAGCTACATCGAGAACAGTCAACACAATAATTCAATCACAAATGACAAACACACTCACAAATAAACAACCACTTCCAATGATGGAATAGAAAAAGTAAAGATTAAATGCAACGATTCAGTGAAAAAATTAAAGAAAATCAGAGAAGATCAGCACTTGAAAAGAGCTTGACTGCAACAAGCTGTCTAACATCTGTGGAGTAGACTTCTATCCAATCCCTTCTATGCTCACTAGTTAAAAATAACAAATGCGCCTTATCTCTGAATTTTCTCTCAATCAGTAGCATTTCAAAGAACTGAATTATTACTCCAGCGAATTCATCATCGACTCTCTTTAACTTTCTCCTCTTCACAATATCTCTTAACTCTTCTCGCGTGCAGCCCTTAACCCTAAGCCGTTGCGAAACAGTATCGAATTCAAAGACGAGGAAATACTCAAACGACGTCGTCATCCAGACATCCCTCTGATCTGACAAAATATCCAAAAGGAGAATAAATTTAGCTGAAATCTCATTAAATCAACAAATTTAATACGCACTACATCAACTTTCAAACAGTGCCTATTTATGCCTTCATTTTTCTTGGAGGGGGTTCTTATGGAAGGACTTCTAGCATACATTGAGTTGAAAAGTCAAGAAAGTAAAAAGAAAGCATTGGACTTCATAAAAAAGGCGGGTTCCTCAAGAGGTTATGAAAAGAGGAGATTTGAAGTGGAAACAGCTTACTATTTCGGCAAGCTCTCAGCTTATGCTGAGATTAGGGACATGATATTACAGGATAGAAAAGTGAGAGAGGAGCTTAAACAGCTTATCGAAAAAGCTGCAGAAACAGCACTTATCAAAGAAAAACTTGCAGTTCTTCACGCGATCAAAACACACACTGAGCATAAAACTGACCTAAGATCTTTCGAGCAAGGTGTAGAAGAATTCAAGTTTGAGCTTTTCAAAGCTCTTAATTTATTAGATGACGTAACAATAATTGAAATAACGTGATGCTCTATGCCTCTGATTTTTATTTTTAAACCACACATACAAAAGGTTTTTAGCGCCACACTAAATATCAGCACATAACCAACACACCATTTTCCAGCATTATTCGAAAAAATATTCCCTTCTACTTTGAGAACTGATTTAGCTAAGAGCAACACAACCTTAATTAATCAATTCCGCAGTTTTATGCTGTTTTTTGGATTGGGATTAGAAATAAAAAAGCACTCTCGTGCCTTCTTTTTTACACATGAATAAAATTTCATGTTTTTAAGGAAAATTATTGTGGTCAAAATACGTGTATTGTCTTTAAACTCTGATGTTACAAATTGCTCTAAATGGAGCCCTCAGAAAGCTCCTTTTCAAGTTGCTTGAAAGACCTCTCGAACTGTCTCCAATTTGAGATGTTATTTCTCGCTTGCATCCAAGTTACTTCGTGGACCCAAAAGGTTACAAAGTGATTTCCTAAATTTCTCGTCAATTTTAAGCCCCTCTTTGAGAGTTTCCATGTCATACACTAAAACTAAGAGCCTCCTGCCATCAAAAAACGTAGCACCACCAACTGTGGCTTCATTGTCCTCTGTCTTAATGCTTGAGTTGTATGCATTGCTCTTTGGGAATATGAGCACGACAGGAATACCACTAACCCCATATTTTTCCTCAAGAATCTTAGCATAAACGTAAACCTGCCTCAGCGAATCTGGACTAACTTGAAGCTTGCCTTCGCTAGTCCCCAAGGATTTGTATTTGGCATCTAATACTGCTACAGGAGTGCCGTTCCTATTAATAATGAAGTCGGGGTACTGTTTTCTTGATAATATGTTCCCATTCTTGAGAAGTTTTAATTCCTTCTGATATTCAACCTCATACTCCCAGAGACTTCTCTTCAGCACCCACAGCATGAATCGCTCAAAAAGGTCATTCATGTCAATGAAGAATCCAGATGCCTCTTCTCCTTGAATGCCACCAAGTGTGGAAAGCACGATTTTAGCAAGAGTAAACGCTCTCTTGAAGCGCTCATTCAAACGGGTGAAGTGAACTCTTTCTAAGTCTGTCTTAGTTATTTCCTTAAAGCTGACTTCATCAAAAATCATCATCAGCTCGCCGAGTAGCTTCTTGTTGACTCTCCACGTAGTTCGAGCAAGTGAAGTTCGAACTGCCGCATAGAAAATCTGGTTGAGCAGGTTGTCTTCGCTAAACTCATGCATCTCAAGGCTGAAGGTGTGCCTCTGGTGGGGAAGCTTTCTCAGTTCTTTACTCATCAAAAGTTTGCCTTTAAGAAATCTTTCTTCATTTTGGATTTCAATGTACTCCTTGTGATATCCTCTCTGAACCTCACTCCATAGAGTGCTGGCAAAAAGATAGATAAATATCTCAAGGAGGCTTTCTGGAGTTCTCTTCTCTCTAAGCTGGGCGAGTTCGACTTCCCTTATTTTTAAACCGTAAGCAACATTAAGCATGCGGAGGAATGCCAAGAGAGCATCATTAGTATCGGCATTCTTCTCTTCATTTTCAGAAGGTTCGAAGACTTTGGGGAGAACTTGGACAACAAAGTTCCCAGCTCTGGCAAAACCAACATAGTGCCTTGCCTTTACGCTATTGCTGTAGAGTATTAAGAACCCCCTATTTTCGTCTAAGTCTTTTTCTTCTGGACTGTCGTTGGAGCTTGATTTGGGTAGATTTCGGGCAAAAGTTCTGTTGAGCTTGCGAAGACTTTCTTTTAGTTTATCCTCGGGTATTCCCAGATTATTAGTTATTTCGCTGTATCTCATCTCCTTGTGCTCATAAAGTGTCAAAATTTTGAGAGAAGGCATAGAACTCCCCCAGATTAACCTTGTCCCGCTTGCTGATTCTCACTTCGTTATTCTTTGACAGACTCGATTATCCACTTTAGGGCCTCTTTGAAGTCCTCTTTTTCTTTGTCTATGTCATAGAATTTGATTCCATAGGGAGTGTTTGGTTCAACATGCTTTCCTATCTCTATTTTTGGCGCTTCGAATTTTAGTTTCTTGTTTTCTTTTTCAAGCTTGTTTTCAATGAATCCGTCTCCTAAAATCCAGGCTAAAGCTTCCCAGTCGTTGTAGAAGTACTCCATTAGGAGGGGTATTATCTCGTAGTACCATACAAAGTGCAAGTCTTCCAACTTTTCCACCTTCAAGAAGTAGCTGTGGCCTATCCTGTGGTCTCTGTCCTTGATTGCCTCGATTTTGAGATTCAGCTTTTCAAGTAGCTCTTTCAGGTTTATTCCCTCAATGCTCTTATCTTTTAGTTTTTCTGGTCTGGGTTCAATCTCAAGAAACGCAAATCTCCTCCTCAGTGCAACGTCAAGCAGCGCAATGCTTCTGTCTGCAGTATTCATTGTTCCTATGATGTAGAGGTTCGGCGGGACTGCAAAGGGTTCTCCTGAATATGGGAGAGTTACAATTATTTCGTGTTCTTCTCCTATGCGTTTGTCATTTTCGAGGAGAGTTATCAGCTCGCCAAAGATTTTACTGATATTACCACGGTTAATTTTGTCAATGATAAGGTAGAACTTGGGAGCATCCTTGAAGATGTTTTTTCTGTCTTCTTTGGACAGCGATAGGAGTTTTTTCCATAACTTTTTCTTGAGCTCATGGTATCTTCTGTAATCTCTTACAGCGTCTTGTTTTAGGTAATTGGAAAGTTTGTCAAGTTCATCGGCAAAAGTCTTCAAATGATTCTTTGTGCTTTTTGAGAGCCTCAACAATAGCCCTAAGAGCCATCTTCTTGAAAATTCCATCTTCAACCACATAGGCAATATTCTCCCCTTGGCTGACTGGCCTAAAGCCCTCAACGAACTCCTCATAGCTGTAAGACTGATGAAAGGTTACAAAGTCCCACCTATTTTTGGGTTTATCTTCATCCGTTTTGTCCTTGACATATTCCTTTGCCATCCACGTTTTTCCGGTTCCTGGCGGACCGTAGAGGATGATTTGGCCCTTTCTTTCTAGCAATCTATCCATTAGTTGTTTGATATTCTCTGGGAGAGAACTTTCTCCAGTTTTTCTGTTTTGGTATTTGCTTAGATAATAGGCTATCTCAATCATATCTTCAATCCCAAGTTCTTTTCTAACTTCATTTGTAGCTTTAAGGAACTCTACAAATCCTTCAATATCCCAGTGTCCTCCCCAAAATCGCCTTAGTTTAATCCTCTTCCTCAAGCTCTCGGAAAATGGAGCATTGAATGGTGAGTCTTCTCTCTGTTTATGCCATGTTGGCATGAAGAATTTCCAATTTACAATACTCATCCAACTGGTGGCTTTTGAAATGCCAAAACCTCCAAGCGTATCGTCGTCCTTTATTTCTCTGAGAATTTTGGCAATTTCATCAATTTTTTCTTCGAAATTGTTCTCATTGACATCAGCAGCTGTTTTTATTAGCTTTTTAAATAACCTGTGATTAAGAAAATCAGAGTAGTCGGCTGTGGCACTGGTATCAAACAGCTTGAGTTCTGGAGGTAAGTTCATGATCCTATTTTTTATTTTCTCGGCTTCATCAGGCGTTACGTCTCTTTCTTTCAGAAGTATCGTTTTTATGTCTTCCAAAATCTCGAGTAGTTTCTTTCTGTTGTTTAACCACTCACTTTCGTATCTGGCTTTTAATTCTCTTAACACTTCTTTAAGCGCCGTTTTATCAACAATTGGCATCATCTCCGCCTCCAAGAACTCTTTTAGGTATGGCAAAAGCGTTTCATAGAGAAGCACCATTGTATCAACGGCCCATTCAATGGCATCTTCATTTAATTCGTCATATTCTCGAAAAATCGTGATCCATTTCCAAGTTCTTTGGGTTGTTTTAAGACTTCCTTTCGCATCCTGTGCCAGCTTTTTAAAGTCTACACGTTGTCTTAAGAATTCAAAAAGATTCTGATTTCTATTTTTAGGATATTCCAAATGAAGTGCAACTTGAACAAGGATTTTCTCAACTTTTCTTTTTGGAATGAGCCATTCAAAATGAATGTAACCTTTCACAGTCTTTGAAAGATCTGGGGGCAGATATAATTTTCTGTAGATGTCCCTCTTTCCTTCTCTTATCTCTTTTACTTGGGTCTTTGAAATACTTAGATGTTTCTCTTTGGCTCTTTCTAGAAATTTATCTCCAACTTTCTCTAAAAACTCACGGAGATCCATTCATTAACTCCTCCTTTGTACTTTGTATCTTTTGATAATACTCACAATATTCTCCCAGCCTGCATTGATCACACTTTGGTGTCTTTGTGCATATTCCCCTCTCGATACCGAGGTCTCTATTCCCGTTTTCCTGACAAAATGCCACCAGCATTATGTCAACAACTCTTATCCACATGTTAAGCTTCTCAGCAATTTCTCTGCAAATTCTGATGGTTTTATCTATGTTCTCGTCTGTTGGTTCTGGGGATTTAAGCCATCCCAAGCGGTAGAAGAGCCTTAAGATTGTTCTATCGGGCTTCATTACTTCAAATCCCAAATCCGTCAAGTAGTGATAAACTGTTACCTTCCCAATTCCCTTGAATCTCTTAATGAGTGCGGGTCTTATCTTCTTCTTAACACCCTCATAGTCATCGAAGCTAACGCCAAATGAATCCAAGTAATTGGCAAATGATCCATATTTCTGAATTATCCTCTCAAACTCTCTTGCATTGTGAATGCACGCTTCTATCTTTCTCCTATGTCTAATCATGTTTCTGTCACTTAGCATTCTCCTTACATCATCTTCCCCATACCTTGCCACCGTCCTAAAGTCCCCAAGATACTTCAGTATCGTTGGCATTTTCTCCCCCCACAGTCTTGGCATTCATTCCAGCAAAGAAGACAATTTGAACAAGAGTAGAATACATCTCTTCATCAGTCATCCTCTTGTATCTTCCGGCATATTCATTAAACTCCTCTAGGTACTCCTCAAACTTTTTATTGTCCTTACTCTCTTCCCTCAGTTTGTCAAAAATCTTCTGGAAAACTCTAAAATACTCCTCAGCATCCATTGGAGCCACCTTAGATGCTTTTAATCACTTTGGCGCTTTTCTCAGCGAGTTTGCTAAGTCTCTCCAACAGCTCAACAATTGTATCCCCGTTCTCCCTAATTCCGAACGCCATTAGCATGCCAGCGACATAAGCTGAAGCCTTTTCAATTGCTTTTCCCTCGTCCTCTCCTTGAGCTATTAAGTTTTCCACCATTCTCAGCCCCATAATCAGTGCCTTGGATATTTCATTGGCAAACTCGGCATTTATCTCAGAACTGCTTTTCCTCCACTTGACTAATTCTCTAGGAGTTACTTCTCCGGTGGCCACATTCCACAGCAATCCATCCGTAAAGTCGAACTTTGGAATCTTGATGCCTAATTTACCCTCAATATCCCTCCACAATTCTGAAAAGTCGGAAGCAATTCTTTCATTGATTGTAACAAGGTCCTCAAGCGTGCCCTTGCTTAGTCTTATTATCTGCTTCACATGCTCGACACGGTAGCCAAGTTTTTGAGCCCCTTCCAAGAACTTTCGATTGTAAACTGGGTATTTGTTGGGATTCCGGGCAAAGAGTATCTCCGAGATGGCTCCAGCCCCAAACCCGGGAATCTTCTTTTTCAGCCTCTCTCCAATTGGGAGAGACTCATCCACCAGCATCTTGAAGTCCTTGGCGAGCTCTTCCAGCGTCACGTATTTGAGAACTCTGTCCTCAATGTACCAGTCAAAGTTCCTGTACGTAAACCTAAGGGCCCATATCTCACCTATCAGACTTTTGAGGTTCTCTTTGGTTGGGTTTTCTATGAATGCATTCAAATACTCCATAATATTCTCCCTATGTTTTCTCCTCTCATCCCAAAACTCCTTCTCAAATAGCTTCATCCTACCCCCTCCAATATCTCAATCTCCTCAATTTTAGCATCGTGTTCTCTTCCATATTCTGCGAGAACTTCATTCAACCTTTCCGCCCACAGCCCCCATAAATCTCCAGTGAAGTCAGCTGATACTGGCAAATTGAAGATTTTTGGCTCAGGCATGTCTATGTTGTAGAGGGCATACCAGAGCTTTTGCTTTTTAACTTTCCCAAGCAGTATGTGCGGCTTTTCGTTAATCCAAACAATGCCCTTGATCCTCCATCTCCAGTTCCTCCTCTTTGTAAACCATGAAAATGCAAGTGCCTTAGCGCTTTGGATTAAATAGTAACACTCTTCACTCCCATAGTTGGCTTTAATGTAGGATTCGAAATCACAGGTCTCAATTCTTTTCCCAGTTAGATGTGGGACATCTCCGCACTTTATTTTAACGTATTCTTTTAACTTTCTCAAATCTTCCTTAGCTTCTTTTGGATAGGACTTCCGCAATTTTAGAGCATTTTCATTTCCAACTATTTTTGCAACGTCTTGCAGGAGCTTTACACACTCTACTATCTCACTGGACAGTATGCACTCTTCTCCGTTTAGTATTGAGAGTAGAGTATCGGTTAGCGGCCACTCATCACGGTCAATCTGCCCAAGCAGTTTCTTAGCCTCCTCGGTGGTTAAATTCCCACTAACCACGTCAAGTGCAATCTTCAAAGCATAAATGTCCGTATTAGGATCTCCAGTCATCTCAATTATTCTATTAATGTCGTCATCATAAAAAGAAGCATCGCCAAAATCATGTTGCGTTGAATAGTGAATACAGATTGACTTCACCATGCAGTCAACTGCTTCTTTCTTCATCCCCAATTCAGCATAAGTCAAAGCCAGATTGTGCAGGACGAGTCCCTTTTCATCTGGAGTCTTCGCATACTCTAACGCCCTCTTAAGCACCATTAGAGCTTTCTCAGGGCGGTGAGTTTCATAATAATGGGTTCCCAGGTTATTCAGCGTTATTGCATGGTATTCTGGTACAACGCCAAGCCCTATGGCTTTTTCCTCAAGCTCAACAGCTAACCTTAAGTATCTTTCAGCCTCCTCGGGACAATCTTGCTGAGGATGATAAATCAACGAGACTCCAGTTGCAATGCTAGCAGCCTTAATGTAGTACTCTGCCGCAATCTTCTCATAACCACCTTCGGCAATGATAAAGATCTCTTCCAAAAGCCTTACGAGTTCGTCCCGCTTGTTTTCCTTACTCTTCCTTTTAGTTTTCTTATCTTTCTTTTTCGACTTCTCTAGATAATACTCAGCAATGCTGACGAGTAGCTTTATGTAGCCATCAACATAAAGGAGCTTTTCTCTTTCCCAAGCTTCCTCGTACGCTTTCTCAAGGTCTTCCAGAGATTCTTCCGAAAACCCGTCCCCAAAAAATTCTTGAACTGTTATGCCTTCTGGTCTCACGAGCTTTCTAACATCTTTGGGATGTCTGTTCTTTTTGCAATTCAACTCTTTTTGTTTATCGGTTTCTCTTTGAGAAAGGAGGTCAAACTTAAGCCTTCTAAGATATGCATCCATATCTAAACTTTTGGAAAGAAAGTCAGAAGAAAGAGATAACAGTTCCCTTACCCACTCATCCGGTGGATTGAGTATGTCATTGCAGATTTTTTCCGCCAGTTTGCATGGTAGCTCCAAGACATCCCAGTAGGGAGGCTTTCCATCTTTTCCAATAATCTGCTCGGATTTTGCTATGTATTTCCCCTCTCCGGTCTTTTCAATTTTCCATCCGGTGAGTTCGTTCAGAGTCTGCTCAATGGGACACCAAGTTATTGCTTTAACGACTTTCTCATACTCATCACTTTCAGCAAGGAACATGCAGTAAAGGAACGCCTTTATTTCCTCCAGAGACACTCCTTCCTCATATCCCGCACAATTTTGAAGGTAATAAATAACCGTGGTGAGCATGGGAAGTCTTCTCACGGAGGCAAAGCTACCTCCGTCTTCACATTCTTCAGATATCCTGAGTTTTCTGAGAAGATCTTCAATAATATCCTTCCTCTCCTCATAAAGCCTCAACAGCGGGCTTTTCATGCCAAACCCCCCTCATTTCTTTTTATTCCTTTGTGATAAGTTACAAACTTCAGCCGCTATTTCCAACAGGGCATACCAAAAGGATCTCCCAAGTAGTAAAAGGAAAAGCAAGAGCACAACCCAAAGCAAAAAGCCACCTATTATCTTGATTAGCTCCATGATCATTTCTGCCGCCCAAGAAGGCTGTCAATGAAGGCGTTGATTATCCCTCCAGCGTAATCTCTCGCTTCGATCCTCTCAAGCCACTCCCCTGGAATAGCGTCAATTCCATAATACGTCCCAGCCAAGCCGCCAGTAACAGCCCCAGTAGTGTCAGCATCCTCCCCAAGGGAAACCACTTCCTTTATTGCATCGGCAAAGCTCTCGTTCCTCAGGAAAGCCCAGAGGCTTGCCTCAAGAGTATGGACGACATAACCACTTCCCCTGATCTCACTCTGCTCTACTTCGTGAATTCTCCCGCTCAAGATTCTCTCATAGTGAGCGAGCTCCTTGGCAAATGATTCCCTTGAGTAGTACTTTTCCGCTGTCTCTATTGCTTTATGATAAGCTTCAAGCTTGTCCATTCCATCAAGAATGTTCCACACGGTCAAGGAGTAAATGCTACAGCCGATGAGTGCTCTGGGATGAGCATGAGTAATCATGGAAACAATAAGCTTAAGCCTTTCCTCCAAAGAGTTGAGCTTGAAGTAAGCATAATACGTTGCTGGCAGGATTCTCATCAGCGAGCCGTTGCCGTTATCCCACTCTCCCCTGCCGCCAGCCTCAAGCGGCGGAACCCCATTGGCAATGCGCTCTATTGCTCTCGATGTTGTGTTTCCTTGGTCAAATGTATAACCTCTCGGTGTGAATTCGCCGTCATAATACCAGCGGAGAAAGTTCTCTGCAATCCTCTCAATGCTGTAGCCTTCTGTCAGTGCTTGGGCAGTTGCCAGAGTTAAAGAGGAGTCATCGCTCCACAAGCCATCAAGCATTGGAATTTCCTTGGGTTTTGGATAATTCAATTCCATCGCAAGCCTGCTGGTGAACTGGAAGGTTAAGCCGAAAGCATCTCCAACAAGGACTCCCCAGAGACCGCCCTCAAGTCTTGAGCGGAGCACATTCACCACCCTTCAAATTCGACATCATCAAAATCCCCGCTTTCCATCTTCTTCCCACTCGGCTCATGTGCCCATTCCCAAAGAATCGCCCTGCCAAACTTTGTATCCACTTCAACTGGCTTGTAGCCAGCATTCACTTCCATGCGGTTAATCCTCTCGAATGTTTCTTCATCAACTTCATAGACTTCAACCTTCAGTCTCCCTTCACCCTTAACGGCGTAAGGAAGGACGTCAACGTAAAGGTCGTAACCCTCAATCCAGTCCTCACCAAGGAATTTACTCTCCCTTAAATAGTCGTGCAACGGTTTGCCTTTCCTCAAGGTGCCGTAAACTGCTATTATCATCTTTCCTCCCTCACAATCAGTTTGACTATTGCTTCTCTGTGATTGTTTATTGCAACTCCATTCTCGGTTATTTTCAGGAGTCTTAAGTCCACAAGTCGCTTGACTGTCTCGTTGACCTCAACGCTCTCTCCGTTCAAAACTGCTCTGAGGACTTCTATGGCTTCGCTGTCGAGCATTGGCTCGATTTTCCTACCAATCTTAAGCAGTAAAGCACCGTCCCTGAAGATGTAAAGCTTCTTTTTCTCAAGCTTTTCCCAGTTTTCGTCTGTGAGCTTTTTTGTTGCCACAAGGTATGCATACTCATCCTCGGCTTTTACATCTCCAATTGAAACTTCAAAGTCCTCGTCAAAGAGCCTTGCATGAGATTTGTGCGGCGGATGGCGCTTCAGCAACCACATCTTATTCCGTGGGTGATGGTGATATGCAAAGAGGTATCTCCCGTTGCTTATCAGAACGTTTAACGTTCCATAATCGCTGAGCTCGTTCAAAAGCTGGTAGAGTTTGGTGAAGAGTTCTCTTATTGTTCCTATTCCCTCCAAGTTCTCCATTATGTAGCAGAATGCTGCTTCTGAATCAGTTGTTCCTAAGGGCTTGAAACGCTTAGGCAGTCTATCAACACCGTCAAGCACTCCATTGTGGGCGAAAATCCACTCATCGTACTGCCTAACGCTCCAAATTCTCCTCACGAAGGGATGAGTGTTCAGATAGTTGATTTCACTTGTGGCGTATCTAACGTGGCTTATGATGACTTGGCTCTTTATGTTAAGCTTTGGGGCAATTCTGCTTTTGTAGGCTGGAATAGGTTGCTTTACCAGTGAAGCGGCCCTTTTTCCGTTGGCAGCTGTTAGATACCATCCAACGCCCCAGCCGTGCGGATTAAGCTTGCCTTTCCTTACAAAGCCCTGCCATGTAAAGTTGACATCTACCTTTTTGTTCGCGTTAACGCCAAAAAGCTCACACATATTTTACACCTCACGGCACTACTTCGTAAATCCTAATTGCCATCTCTTTGTTTCCTAGTTTTAGGTCTCTTCTAAATCTGCAGATTACTGTAGGCTCTGGAAAGTCTTCTTTTTTGATTATTCTCTTTAATTGCCTAACGAAGGTTACGGGCTTTCTAATCAAGTACTCTCGGGTAACTTTGAATCCAGTGTTTTCCTTTAAGCTGATGAATGGTTCGTATCCACGAGCAGGATTGATGAGATAGCTAACCATGTGTTCATCAGCAACGTAGACCAGGTATCTCTTGATATTGCCCTGCTCTTTTCTAAAGAGGGCAAGTTTGAGGATGTCGGCGAACACAGCTCCAGCATTGTCCGGTTTGGGCATGGCATTATTACCAATCTTTTTTTGGAATTTCATCTCGAATGCTAAGGCTGGTCTGTTCTCTTTAGCAGCTACAAACGTGTCGAGCTTTGCATACTTCCTGTTGGGAACTTCTGGATGGGGATATTCAAGATAAACATCGAGAGGATTTATTCCTCCAACAGTCGTCAATACATGGAACATCATGTATCTAATTGTATCCTCGCTTTCTTGGTAAATTTCCTCAAGCTCAGAGCGTCCTTCAACTATGGCTTTCAGCCTTTCCTCTATGAGTGTAGCAAACTTCTCGAAGACGCTGTACATTTTTTCGTCAAATTCGTCCGGAGGAAATCTCTTATTTTTCTGGATTTTTTCAAACCATACTATTTCATCTCTAAGATCAACATGTTTAACCCTCCATCCTGCTTTTAACCATCCATGCACTGCTTGAGGATGCTTTTTGTCGTTAGCCCACCAAGCCTTGTATGTCCTTGCCGCAGGTGGGAGTTCTTTCCCAATGATGTATTCTATGTCTCTAAACCTCAGAACTACAGTGTCTTTAGCGATTTTTGATAAATATTCTCCAAGTGGGGAATACTTATGGTTTTTTCCATCAGAGATGTGTTTCTCTCTGTATTCTACCACAAGCCCAAGTTTTTCCAAATATCTCGCTGCTTCGTGGCTTGTGAACTCTGAGGAAGGTAGAAGTTCCCCGTTAGCGTATTTGTTGGCGAGCTCTACCACATACTTTACTGGATATCTGTTTCCGTTGTAAACCAAAAACCAGACCCTGGACTTCCTATTCTTTGGGATGCCATTTCTATCAATTTCCTCAATCGCTTCTAACACATGATCCCGGGTTATGTTCTTTGGGATTGTCATCACATATCTCCCATATTTACTGAGTTGTTTAAAGTTTAAATATTTTTCTGTATTAAACTCAGATATCAACTCAGAACTGAGTTTAATGTTGATACATCATAAACTCCATTGTACCTGTTATTCAATTTGGAACAAATAATAAACAGAACAAAAATAGAAGACGCTCACTTAACTTCCACAATTGCAGAAACCGGAATGCTGACGCCTGTTATGAAGGCGTAGCCTGTTTTTAGGTCTGAGAGCTTTTCAATTATGTCTCTTGATGCAGATTCTATTGAGCTTGTAATTGCATCAAGATCACTCTTATTCACGATCCTGAACAACACTTGAGTGTTCATCTGGGATAACACGTACTTGGAAACCTGAGCTGGCCTCTGGCTGATGACCACCAAGCCAAGTCCAAATTTTCTCCCCTCTGATGCAATTTTTTGGGCATAAACCTTTGCGAGATTGCTCTTACCTGCTGAAGCCTCGCCGTATCCTCTTTCCGGGGCAAAATTGTGAGCCTCCTCAAGAACAACGAGGCTGTTGAAGTCTCCCGAGTTCTTTGCCTTGATAAAGAGCTTCCTGAGGATATAGCCGGCGATTTCAGTTCTGACCTCTGGACTGTCAATGTTCCGCAGGTTGAAGACCACAACCTTCTTCGTAGAATTGTTGATTGCTGAGTTAATCTTTTCAAGAACCTCTCCCTGATTGTTAAGAGCATCATCCCCAAACTCTTCCCTGAGGAAGTCCTCGATTCCAATGTTCCCAATTGCATTAAAAAGTCCCTTGCTGACCCCACCCAAGCCTGCACTTTTTGTCCATTTTGATATGGCCGCAGCAAGTGCTCTACCCTCATTGGTTCTCTTGTTTATTATGAATCCGTAGTCCTTAAGAAAGTCCTCAACCTTATCCGGGCTGAAGAAGAGCACGGTGTTTGGGATGACGACTTCTTCGAAATCCTCGAAGCCGAAATTCATGAAATCTTTTGCATACTCCCCGTGGGGGTCTAAGACGTAGATGCTGTTTAGGTGTTCACTTGCCCTTGTAATGAACTTCTTTGCGAAGTAGCTTTTTCCAGAGCCGGTGGTTCCCAAAATTGCCAGGTGCTTTGACCTGATCTCATCCAGATTGATGTAAGCTTCGATATCGCTGCTAGCAAAGACGCCGATATAAATGTTCTTTTCACCCTTCAGTAGCAGCCCGTGCAAATCTTCTCTCTTTGCCTTTCTCACCGGAATGCCAACTTTAGGTGGCATCAAAGACGGCTTCAGATTTTTTCCATCGAGATATCCGAGGATTTTTGCCGTTGCGATGCACACATTGCTATCCTTCTGATTTAGATATGCGATTAAAGCTGCCATCTGCCATTCTTTAACTTTTTGACCATCGAAGATGAACTTGAACTCGTTTGGTGAGGGAAATAGAATGCTTCCTTTTTCCTGCGTAAAGGGATTGAGGAAGAACCCCATATTCCAGCCTAGGATTTTGTTAACCCTCGCTAGGTATTTTCTGCCTTCACTGTGGAAGACAAGAAAGCTCCCTTCGAAGACTTTTGGGTCATCAATCAGGAGAATCTCAATTGAGTCTGAACGGCTCGGGTTTGAAATAAATCCCACTATGTCATCATCGGGGATGAAAATTCTGCCGTGGGCAACTTCAGCGTTCCAAATTTTGTAAAAGTACTCCCTGAGCTTCTGAACTTCTTCCCTCTCTTCGACGAGCACGGCAGTTTCAACGTTACCCTCGCTGGGAGAGAGCCCGCTATGTGTTATATTTGCCGAGCCTACAATGGCGTATTTTTCATCAATGACTATGAATTTGGCATGCAGGTTGCTGTGGAAAGCCATTGAGATGTCAAGTTTGCCTTTGTAAGATTTTAACAGCTTAAAAACTTCACTTTCTGTAATCTGCAAATCCCTTGGCTCGTTTACTCTCAGAAGGACTTTCAGCTTAATCCCTTCTTTTGCACTGTTCAGAACTGCCTGAATTCCTTGGGGAGTAATCCATGCTGAGCTTATCAAAATTTCGTTTTCTGCCTGCTTTACATGCCCAACAATTGTATCCAGAATTTCATGTGAGGGAATAATTCGCACCATAAGCTTACACCAGAACTAAGGTTATTTATTCTGATTGATAAACCTTTGCTCAATATCTAAGTCGTCACATCCGAGCCTAGTTTTCAGGCTTTAAAATTTCCGGTATTTGAGAGTCCTTAATGTTTAAACCTTTTTTAGGAAACTCTCAAAATGTTGTATCCTGAAATTTTTTCGCAGGCATCATTCAGCACCCACCCCCCGAAACAACCACCACAGCTTCAAACCAACAGGAACCTTCTCCAGATAAACCCTACTAGGAAAACCATAATTCAATCCCCTATGCGGCTTACTCCAGTTATACCACCAGATAAACTCCCCAAAATCATCAAACAACACAGCCTTCTCCTCAACAGTCCTGTGAAACCTCTCAACCTTCCCCAAAGTCTGAGGATGCCGCACAGAAGCTCTAATATGCCTGACCCCTAAAGCAGCCAAAAACCTCTGAAACTTACTCCGCCCACCCTTCCGAGCAACAAACTGAGCACCATTATCCGTCAAAACAGCCTCCGGCAAACCAAACTCAGCAATAGCCTCCGCCAACAACTTAACAGTATTCTCCCCAGTCATCTCATCAAACAAACCATAAGCCAAAACCATTCTGGAAGCATCATCCATGATTGTTAGAAGGTATTTCCGCTCGCCTCTCCAATTTAAAACCTTCCAGTCCATCTGCCAGAGCTGGTTAGAGTATTCTGCCTCGAACCTCCGAGGTTTTTTCCTGCGTTTTCTCTCAGCCACGAGGCCTGCCTCCTTTAGAACTTTGTAAATCGTGTTGTGCGGGACGTGTACCCCGTATTGTTCTTCAATCCATTTTTCTAAGTGCACTGGGCCCTGATATTTTGATTTCTGGTGGGCTTTCAGGATTAGTATTTTGATGTCTTCTGGGATTGGTTTTGGTTTTCTGCCGGGTTTTTTCAGTTCTGGGGGTTTTCCAGTTTCCTTATAGTGTTTGATTATTCGCTGGACTCTTCTTCTGGAGATTTTCAGTAGTTTGCTGATTGTTTTAGTGCTGAATTTTGTTGTCCTGTACAGTATTATTATCAGCTTAACCTTCTCTGAATCTAACTTCATGCTTTTATGACTAATAAGTCTAGCGAAATAATTTTGGGATACAACACCATGAGATGGCGACCATAATAGAGAAAAGACGAATTTCAAATCTCGAAGCCAAGTGACCTAGGTCATGGGTCTAGGACAGGTTTAAAGCTTTGGTTGTATTCACAAAACAGCTACAGCAAATATTTGAAAAACTAAAAGATTATGAAATCAAATCTATCTTCGAAGAGCTCGGTCTTCCAAAGCCTAACCGTGACTTAAGCAACATCAATCCAGACGACGTTAGCTTGGATAAAGTCATCTTTGAGGTTCTTGGCTTAACTGAGGAAGAGCAACTGGAGGTTTACAAAGTTGTCGTGGAGCTGGTAAAGCAGAGACTTGCTAAAGCAAAGACGGTCTCAAATAAGAAGAAAAGGTAGGGGTGAACCCCTGCGGACTCCCAGGTCTATCTTCTTTACATTCCGTTAAAGTCCGAAATCGAAATTGAAACAGTGACAGAAGATGAGATTCAAAGAGAAGAACTTACTGGAGATGAAGCAGGGGAATTCCTTGACTTCTTGGAGAGAGACATATTCAGATGAGGGAAAGCTAAAGGTTGGTGAACTAAGTCTAAACATTGACTACGGGATATTTCCTGCCTTTAGAAAGAGAATACCAAAAGACAAAAATGGAAGAAAAGAAAACCATCCTTATCTTATCCGAGCTATTCAATATCATCCCTGATTCTCCTCAAAACTTCTTGAGAGAGGCCAAAGAGGAAATTGGCAGAGAAAACTCAAAAGCTACAAAAAATCAAGAAAAAGATAATCGCTAACAGATAATTTCTTGTGTATTAATCTTACATGACGTTTGTATTTCTTCATCTGTAAAAAATCCTGTCAAGTGATGCTCCATCACCCGTGATAGGGGGTTCACTTCCACAGAATTTGAATAACAACCACTAACTTTTTATTGGTTGTTATTCAAAATAAATATCATGAGACCAATTACTCAAATACTCCTGGCTGAATTTGGGGGCAAAGTCATTACAAAAGAAGATCTGGAAAAGCTTTCCACTTATTTGAAAGTAGATGATGTAGATTACCTTGTAAACTACCTCATTCAGTATGGCTACATCATAAGAATTCTAAGGGGGCTCTATTATGTTAAAACGCCAGTTGAGTTCTCTTTTAAGAGCTCTCCCACAATTTACAAACTCCTTTCATTGGGAATGAACAAAGTAACGAAAAACTGGTACTTTGGCCTCTTCACAGCATTGGTTCTAAATGGATTAACTCACGAGCACTACACTACAATTTTCATAATCAACGACAAGATTGCAAGGACAAAAATCATCCGCGTAAATGGAACTCCGGTCAGAATAATCAAAACCAAAAGAAAGCTATTTGACTTTGGAATAGTGGAAAAAGGCGATATGAAAATTTCTGATTTAGAAAAAATACTTTTAGATTTCCTCTACTTTGGAAACTATGGGACAATTTCAAAAGAACTGGCTTTAAGAATCTGGAGAGAATACAAAGATAGTGCAGACTGGAAGAAGTTGAAGAAGTATTTGGAGAAATATCCAGAGTCCATTGCAAAGGTGGTTGGTGATGTTGAATAACGAACTTCTCTTCAAAATTAGGGAGAGCGAGAGGAAGGGATTTGCCAATTTTGTTTCCAAGAAGGTTGGTATTAAAAACGTAGAGTTGGTTGAGTGGGACTACATCATTCACACCATCCTCAAAGAGCTTGAAAAAGACCCTTATTTTAGAGAGAACTATGTTTTCAAAGGTGGGACATGCTTGGTTAAGTGCCATCTGGGCTATTACCGCTTTAGCAGGGATTTAGATTTTGCCTACAGAAACAGTGAAGAACTCCAAGAGATGTCAAGGAGTAAACTCAAGAAATTCCTAAGTGAAGAGACGGGAAAAATTGCCGAAACACTGAATTGCATTGCAAGAGACTTGGGATTGGAGTTTTATTACAGAGATCACAGTGACTTTAACAATCACCGCTACTTTAGCTTTTTGATAGGGCCCGGCTGGTTTAGAGAAATAATTGCCTATTCTCCCGCAGGAGAGAAGATAAAACTGGAGTTCAACTATGCTGAAAAGTTTGCATTTAAACCCAAAACAGCAAAAGCTCACACTCTTCTATCATGGAAAAAGGTGGAATTGGGAGTTGATGATTATGAGAAATACATTGAGTTTCTCGGGAATTATTATCCCATTAGGGTTTCAGCATATCAGGATAAGGAAATTTTGATTGAGAAAGTGAGGGCTATTCTAACAAGGAGGGAATTCAAACTGCGTGATTTGTATGACCTTTACAAGCTCCATCAGGTTAAGGGGCTGAAAATTAAAAAAATATGAGAAGCAAATAATAATGAAGGTGAAGAATTACCTCAGCATGAGCAACAATGCACGTGAGAACCTCTTGAAGACCCTTGAAGAGCTCAAGCGAGAAGATTACTTGAATGTGCTCAAGCCAGAAGTTGAAAAAGACGCTGTCCTCATTGTTGAAGAATTTGACAAGGATAAGTTCTTTGAGTTTGTAGAATCTCTCAGGAAAGAATTGCTTGAATTGGTTGAATCAGAGAGATTTGCAATCTTCATTAAGGAGTGGTAACAAAAGACTTCAGGTCATGTGATCCCCTTGAAAATCGAATCATCTACAACTCTTAGATCCTTTTTAATCAGGGCATGAAAAAGACTTATTAATATCAAAGAACACATTAACAGGCTGAAAACTTTCCGTGGTGGCGGCCATGCAAAGACGAAAAAATGGTTCGAACTTAGAACCTGAGAGATGGGTCACGGGACACAAAAATGGTCTCGCGACCCATTATGAAGAAGCGCCAGAAGAGAAGTTTCCAGCCAATGGGCTTGAGTTCTTCATGGAATTGTTCGGTAGGGCTATGGGAGCAGTGTTTAGAGAAATTGCAGGGCTCTATGGTAGCCCCGCCGGGATTCGAACCCGGGTCGCGGGATCCAAAGTCCCGCATGCTTGGCCGCTACACCACGGGGCTACATCCAAGAGATAATGCTAGAAAAGGGTTTAAAAAGGTTTAAGGCCACGAATAAATTACCATTTGTCAATATTCCCGAACACCATAGTCTATAGAAAATCTTAAATACAAGCTCGTCAGAATCGGGGCGAGGTGAAGCTATGCTCGGCGGTGGAGGTCTTGCCCTTGTAATCTTGGGACTGTTTCTCCTGTTGATGCTCCTCCTGAGTGTTAAGGTAATTCGGCCATACCAGAAAGGCCTCGTCGAGAGGTTAGGAAAGTTCAACAGGATTCTCGAGCCAGGCATCCATTTTATCATCCCTTTCATGGAACGCGTCAAGGTAGTGGACATGCGCGAGCACGTTGTCGATGTTCCACCCCAGGAGGTTATCTGTAAGGACAACGTCGTTGTTACCGTTGATGCCGTCGTCTACTACCAAGTAATCGACCCAATCAAGGCCGTTTACAACGTCAGCGACTTTCTGATAGCGATAGTCAAGCTGGCCCAAACTAACCTGAGGGCCATAATCGGCGAGATGGAGCTTGATGAAACGCTCAGCGGCAGGGACATAATCAATGCCCGCTTGAGAGAAGAGCTCGACAAGATAACAGACCGCTGGGGCGTCAAGATTACCCGCGTTGAGATACAGCGCATAGACCCGCCGAAGGATATACAGGAAGCCATGGCCAAGCAGATGACGGCTGAAAGAGAAAAGAGGGCAATGATACTTCTCGCGGAGGGTAAGAAGGAAGCTGCCATCAAGGAGGCGGAGGGTGAAAGGCAGGCGGCTATCCTTAGGGCCGAGGGTGAAAAGCAGAGGCAGATACTCATCGCCGAGGGTCAGGCCAAAGCCATAAGGAAGGTCCTCGAAGCCCTGAAAGAAGCGGACGAGAAGTACCTCACGCTTCAGTACATCGAGAAGCTGCCCGAGTTGGCCAAATACGGTAACCTCATAGTGCCCTATGACACCGAGGCTTTAATAGGCCTGCTAAGAATCCTCCAGAAGGTCAAGAACACCGAGCCTCTGAAGGGGGAAAAGACAACCGAAGGGGACAAAAGTTCAAGCAATGAGGACTTACAAAAGCTTAAAGACCTAATGGAGTAAAGCCTGAAGGGTGAGAACATGGATGGTCTTCCATACCTTCTTCTAATTTTGGGCCTCCTGATAATCGTTCTCGACATGGTAATCTCGGCATTCATAACCCCCATAGGAATAGCCTTCGCCGTATTGGGCCTTCTCATGATCTTCAACGTGCATTTCTATACCGCCTTCGTTGTCTCATTGATTGCTGCCGTCGTGGGTTACCTCGCCTTCGCGAGGCTCATTAAGAGGGAAACCTTGGATATAGGGAAAAAGAAGTATACCTTCGAGCTCAGGGGAAAAGTTGGGCTGGTCGTTAAGGTTGCAGAAGACCACTACCTAGTAGAGCTTGAGGGAGATAAGTGGATAGCTCTCAGCGACGATCCTCTAAGCGTCGGGGATGAGGTCATCGTTGTCGACGTTGACGGCGTGAAGCTCAGAGTGAAAAAACGGACTCCTCCAAAGGGATAACTTCCAGCGTCGTCTCGAAGGATGTCTCCGATGTATACACGAAGCCACACCTGTCGCAGACAAGGTAGTCTCCGGCGCTCCTAAGGGGCGCAAAACACACTGGACACTTATACTCTTCCCCTCTCAGCCTCTCAAAAACACCATCCAGCATCACGAGTATCTTTAAATCCTCTTCCCAATCCTCATGGAGCATTCCCCAGTAGGGGAGACTCACCGGAACGCCTTCTTCCAAGATTAAGGGGTTTATCCCGATGCTCCTGATGCCCGGGGGGAGCTTCTGGGCGGGCTCTATGCTCACGACATCCTGTTCGTAAAACTCAATGTGCTCTACCCTCACGGTCACGCCCCTCGATAGGCGAGACCTAAGGGGAAACAGCTGGAGGAAGAGAGCCTCCCTCTCAACGTTCCAGCTGGCAGTTAGGGCAACGCTCCCCTTCGTGTAGAAGAGCGTTACTGTGGAGTCATCGGAATTCTCTCCAGAAAAGGAGAAACCTAGCTTAGCAAGAGCTCTCCTTACGAAGCGGGGCTTGGGAAATCCTTTTTCTAATAGAGCTTCACCCAGCCATCCGGCGAGTGCCATGGAATAGCCTATGTAAGCCTGCCTCTGAATCCTTAGATAGGCCACGCTGGGAACAAGCTTCATCCCTACCTTCTTTATCCCCCGGGTATATACACCTTTCCCTCGATCCAAAGCCAGAGGAAGTAGACATATATCGCGAGGAGGACAACGGCAGTCTTCCTGCTAACCTGGTGATTCTTGAAGAGAGAGAATGTCAAGAGAGCCATAACGACGAGCGTAAAAGGCATAACCACAGAGAATATACTCTCATGAACAGGTAACGGCCTTATGATAGAGGCAACACCAATAACCATGAGCATGTCAAGGATATTTGCCCCCACAATGTTTCCGACGCTTACGTTTGGCACCTTCTTCAGGGTCGCCATAAGGGAGTTGGCGAATTCTGGAAGGGACGTTCCAATGGACACGAGTGTCACTCCTATGACGACCTCGGGAACGCCCAAGGCAATTGCAATCGTGACCGCACCCTTAACGACGAGCTTCGCTCCGGCGATTACCATAACGCCAGAAAGTAAGAGCACGAGAACATCCTTTTTAAAATCGCCGCTTCTCCCCGCACTAACATCCTCCAGCCTTACATGCTTTCTGTAGAGGTAGTACAGGAAGGCAGCGTACATGAGAACTAAGGAAAGCCCATCGAACCGGCTTATTACACCATCCCGCATGAGGAACCAGACGTAGAGAGTAACTATGAGCATTATCAGTGAGTTTTCTCCAGCTATTTTATCCACCTTAAGAGGCATTATAAGGGCAGATATAGCCAATATAAGAGCGATGTTGGCGAGGGCACTTCCTATGGCGTTTCCAAGGGCCACATCGGTGTTTCCTTGATACGATGACACAGCCGAGACCGTAACCTCAGGAAGCGTCGTAGCGATGCTGGCTAGGACAAGGGCTATCACGAACTCGCTGACGCCGAAGTTCTTCGCAACTCTCGTGGCAGCCTCAACGAAGATGTCACTTCCCTTGATGAGCAAGAGAAGGCCCACAATGAACATAAGCACCTCCGTCAGCAAGGCCTTTCCCCAGCCCAGTTTCAAGAACAATTCTTTTTAAATCTAACCCGATGCTGAAGGCAGCTGACTCCTCCCAGCCGTGAATTGCGGTGGTTCATCGGGCAGGTTACCACCATCAGACATGACCAGAAGCACTATCAAATGAGGCATGATCCCTAAACCCCGAGGTCCCTCAGGATAGACTCTATCTCCTTCAGATCTCTGTCCTTCTCCTCCTCTTCCTCGACCTTGACGCCCACGCTTGCAATGAGCTCCTGCACCTGCTTCTCAAGTCTCTTTAGTTCCTCAAACTGAAGCCTCAGCTTCTCGTAGAACTCCTTCTCTATGGGCGTCACAGGCACCGGCTGTTCTATAGCTTCTCCTACGCGGTCAAGAATTCCCACCAGCTCGTAAAGGGTGCGGTGAATCTTGATGAAGCTCTTTTCAGGTCCGAGTTCCTTCCCACCCTCCTCCATTGGAAGCTTTAATCTCTTGACACCAACTATTACAGAGGTCAAAGAAGAGTATATCTCCTCTTTGGGCGCCGCTATAACGGCGAGCTTTCTGAGGTCTTTGAGCAGGGACACAAGGTTTTCCCTCAGCTTTTCAAACTCTTCCCGGCCTTTTCCGGTCAGCACATAGACCTTCCCAATATCCCTAAGGGAGAGGAGCCCCCTCTTTGCTTGGTAGAGGCCATCCCGAATCTTCTCGGGAGGCAGGTCTATCGCAATCGTCAGGAGATCCAGGAACTCCCGAAGTTCTTCATCCTTCCGCCTCTCTATCACGGTCTCGAGCTTTTCAATTTCCTCTTCAAGCTCAGATAGTACTTCCTGCTTTAGCTCTTCCTTGACTTCCTTTTTAACATCTTCAAAGACCGAATTAAGTTCGTTAATCCTCTTATCAAGCTCACTTATCTTTGGGACGACGTTTTCAAGCCCAAGTAATTTACCCCTTAGTTCCTTAAGTTCCTTGTCAAGGGATGACAATTTGTCCTGAAGCCCCTTAAGTTTCCATGAGAACACATCCTCAAGGGCGTCTTTCTCTTTTCTTTCCTCCTTACTCAGCCTTTTCTCAAACTTTCTGAGCTCCTCCTGAACCCATTCTCTAACCTTCCCAACATCCTTCCTATATTCCTCAACTAAGTCTCTTAATTCGAAATATCTTCCAGTAACTTTGTTAACGATTGTATGGACATAGTAGGCCAAGACAACACCAACAACGATGGCCAAGATTATTGAAATTACCTCGAGGGACATCTCTCTGAAATTCAGCTCGAATATATTTAAATGTGACGTAAGGAATTAAAAAAGATTAGCATCAAATGCTCTCTCCAAGCAGCTTGTCGAGATCAAGCATTATAAGAAGCCTCTCGCCGTTGTTTATTTTTGCTATGCCTTTAATAAACCTCATGTCCACCTTGGAAGCCAACGTCTTGGGGGGCTGTTCTATCTGGTCCTCCGTGAGGGTTAATACGTCCGAAACGGCATCCACGATAACTCCCACTATTTCTCCATTAACTTCGGCAATTATTATTTTCTTGTTCTCAAGATCACCCTCATCATAATACCCCAGCAGCTTCTTCAGATTTACAACGGTTGTTATCTGACCTCTAAGGTTTATGACACCCTCGACAAAGTCCGGAGCATTTGGCACCCTTGTTATTGGCATCATGTCCTTTATTTCCCTGACTTTGGATATTTCAAGGCAGAATTCCTCATTTCCCAACCTAAAGGCGACAACCTGAACCTCTGTCATACACCATCACCTCACGAAACTTTACCAAGATATTCGAGCACCCGGTTTAGTATTACCTCAGTCCGGGAGATTTTATCCCTAATGGTCTCGGCAAGAGATATAGCCCCACGGACCTTCTCAACAAGATCCATGGCAAACTCTATAGTTTCTGACATATTTTGGGAAATTGAGTCAATATTTTCCACGAGCATTTGAACGGAGTTGGCCTGATCTTCTATACCCTCTGAAAGCTCCTTAACCATTGTAGCTGTTTCATTTGCTCTCCTTGCTATATCGTCAAACGCTGCTATGAGTTCCTGTATTGCCTCCCTGACCTCTTGGGTAGCATTAGTGTTCTCCCGTATGGAATCTATAACTTTATTTATGTTTTCCTGCATATCCCTAATAAGATTCCCAATTTGCTCTGCGGACGCCCTCGAGCGATCTGCAAGTTCTCTTATGTTTTCAGCTACAACTGCAAATCCTTTACCAGCTTCTCCTGCCCTAGCAGCCTCTATAGCGGCATTCAAAGCAAGAAGGTTAGTCTGACCCGCTATTGTAGTGATAACATCGACTATTTCATCAATCCTTTTTGAATATTCTGCCAAGATATTAATGGCATCTTCCATGCCCTTACTGACCTCGCTAATTCTGGACACTTTTAAAGCAGCATTGTCCGAGATCTCCCGTCCCTTTTCTGCCACTGAGGCAGATTCTAGAGCAAATTCAGCCAATTGTTGTGCCTGAACATTCATTTCTTCTATACCTGCAGAAAGAGTCTGAATGTAATCATTGAGTTCAGCGACCTTGCTCTTCTCCCTCTCTAAGAGATTAATGAGGTTGTCGGCGTTTTTAAGTTCCTCAATGTTAATACTTTCGAAATCCGCCTCAATACTCTCTACAAGTTTTTTACCTTCCTCCAAATGAGCTCTAACTTCTTCAACACTATTCCTAATCCCAGAGGACGCAGGTACAGGCGTTTTAGTATCTTTTCCAACTCTTTCTATCATCCTTGAAAGTCTTTCGAGAATTCCTCTATCTATGAGTGGCAAATCAACTGGAACCTCGGGACTTTTCCCCTCGACGAGCTCGCGAATATATTTCATGACTATGTTGTATAGACTAGCCCTTTTAGTCTCTCCTTTTCTTAAGAGAGGAATTAGAATTGCCACTCCACAAGCGACACCTAGCAGAAGAGAATATTGAGCTAGAAAAGCTGCAAGTATGGGGGATGCAATTGTCCACACGTTTTTCTTCAACGTTGACCCCTCCCCCAGATTCTTGCCAAGATAATCGGGTGCGTGATTGGACAAAGTTTAATTTAATTTTCGTGTTATTATGTTAAACTCATTCAGGATTAAAAAGTTTTCGTTAGCCAAAATACCCCTCTACATAAAACGCATGTGCTCATTTTAAGATGTAAAAACCTACAAAGGCACCTACACAATCAGCTACATACAAAATATTTTTATTGAAGATTAGCAATTATTGTATAATGGACAAGAGTTCGGATTAAATTATTAGATATACCCTAACCAAAGACCTAACTAAAGAGGGAGGTCCAATGGAGGAGGAAAAAGCTTTCCAGCTCATCAAGGCCGAAATATTCAAACGTTTAGGTGCCAAGATGGACGCATATAAGGATTCCTACTTACGTAGAAGAATAAGGGCCAGAATGAGAAAGCTCGGCATAGCTAGCTACGTGGAATACTACCAGCTATTGAAGAAAAGCAAAGAGGAGTTTGAAGAATTGCTACTCACGATTGCCATAAACGTAACGGAGTTCTTCAGGGATCCCATAGTATGGAAAACATTTCAAAAGAAAGTAATTCCCGAATTAGTGGATTTTAAAAGGAAGCATCATCAAAGCAGCATAAAGGTGTGGAGCGCCGCTTGCTCAACCGGTCAAGAACCTTATTCCATTGCAATGAGTTTTTACGAAGTCCTAGGCCCTAACCTTGATGGTTTCAGGGTTTCAATATTGGCTACGGACATAGATAGAGAAGCCCTGCATGTTGCCATGAGGGGAGAATATCCTGAGGACGCCGTCGAAAAGCAGGTTCCCAAGCACATGATTCCCAAGTACTTCGTCAAAGTCAATGAGAGATATAGAATCAAACCTGAGATTCGAAAACTCGTAAACTTCCGCTGGTTTAACCTCCTCAGCTCCAAATATCCAGTTGGTTTCGATGTGATATTTATTCGCAATGTGCTGATATACATGAACCGAGAAGCCCAGGAGGAGATATTTATGAAGCTCTATGAATCTCTCGAAGACCATGGCTACCTAATCTTGGGCAAAACCGAAACGATACTGGGCAAGTCCGCTCATCTATTCAAACTTTATGACCTTGTCGCAAGGATATATAAAAAGAACCTGGAGGTGAAGGGGTATGGCAAGAATATTGGTGGTTGATGATGCAGCTTTTATGAGAATGCTCCTAAAGAAGATACTGACCCAGGCCGGCCACCAGGTGGTTGGAGAAGCCAGCAATGGAAAGGAAGCAGTTGAAAAATACAAACAACTTAAGCCAGACCTTGTGACGATGGACATAGTCATGCCAGAGATGGACGGCATAACGGCTGTCAAGGAGATCATGAAAATAGACCCAAACGCCAAGATAATCATGATAACTGCAGTCGGACAAGAGGCCAAAGTTATGGAGGCTCTAAAAAGCGGCGCCAAAGGCTATATAGTCAAGCCTTTCCAGGCACCCAAAGTCATTGAGGAAGTCAACAGGGTTCTCTCCTCTTAAATTAAAATTTTATTCGGTGGTGGCCCTAATGCCCCTAGGGCAGCGGAAAATTAGGGTCCTCGTGGTTGATGATTCAGCCTTCATGAGAAAAATCCTTCGAGATATAATAAACTCCGATCCTGAGCTGGAGGTCTGCTGCGAGGCCCGAGATGGCATAGAGGCTATAGAAATGGTTAGACAACACCGACCAGACGTCATAACACTTGACGTAGAAATGCCCAGAATGAACGGCCTCGATGCCTTGAGGGTCATCATGAACAAATATCCAACCCCCGTCATAATGATAAGCGCCCTAACACAGGAGGGAGCTGAGGCCACGATTAAGGCCCTTGAATATGGGGCCATAGACTTCATTCCCAAGCCCTCCTCCTCAATCTCAATAAACATGAAAGAAATGAAAGATGAAATAATCGCCAAGATAAAGGAGGCCGCCCGCGTTCCAAGGAGGTTTCTTGAGCTAAAGCGAGTTAGGCTTCTTCGCGTCCAGAAGGCCAAGAGAATGAAACCCTCAGTTCCAGCTAGGGTCGCAGTAGCCATAGCGGCTTCAACTGGTGGCCCCCAATCACTTCTCAAGATATTCCCCAAGTTCCCCGAGAATCTAAAGGCTGGTATCCTTCTCGTCCAGCACATGCCGCC
This sequence comes from Pyrococcus yayanosii CH1, assembly GCF_000215995.1. Lineage (NCBI taxonomy): Archaea > Methanobacteriati > Methanobacteriota > Thermococci > Thermococcales > Thermococcaceae > Pyrococcus > Pyrococcus yayanosii. The sequence goes on from NC_015680.1 coordinate 1,351,249, forward strand.
CGGCTTCACCCGCTCCTTCGCCAAGAGGCTCGATAATGTCTCCAAAATAGATGTCAAGGAGGCCGAAGAGGGGGACGTTGTGGAGGAAGGAAAGGCCTATGTGGCCCCCGGCGATTACCACATGGAAGTGACCCTGAGGAATGGTAAGCCTGTTATAACTCTCAATAAGAAGCCTAAGATACACGGCGTCAGACCAGCGGCAGATCCTATGATGATATCCGCGGCCAATGTTTTTGGTAGGAAGACCGTGGGGGTAGTGATGACGGGTATGGGGCGCGACGGAGCCCAGGGAATAGTTGCCATCAAGAAGAAAGGTGGGATAACGATAGCACAGGACAAAGAAACCTCTATAATCTTCGGGATGCCCAAGGCCGCGATAGAGACCGGTATGGTTGACTATATTGTTCCTCTAGATAAAATCCCAGAGACCGTGGTCACGGCAGTCGAGAAGGTGTGGCGAGGGGGTGGAGGCGGTGGAAGACCTTTCTCAATATCTCGATGAATTCCTTGCGGATGCGAGAGAGAGAATAGACAGCCTCAGCAACGCAATACTTACCTTGGAGAAGCTCGTGAAGGAGGGAGGTAGTGAAGAAGAGAAAATGGAGGTAATAAACCAGATATTCAGGGATGCCCACACCCTCAAGGGCACCGCGGCCACGATGGGCTTCATGAAGCTTAGCGAGACCGCCCATAAGATGGAGAACCTATTTGACGCCATAAGAAACGGCCTCGTCGAGCCGACACCTGAGGTCGTTGACCTCGTCTTGGAGTTCCTCGACGCCATAGAGGCTATGGTGGATAACATAGAAGAGACTCAGAGCGAAGGAGACATTGACGTCTCAGAACTCTTCGCCAGGGCAGACGAGCTTATGGGCGAGGGCAAATCCAAGAAGGAGGAAAAACCAGCAGTCGAGGAAAAGAAAGAAGAGAAAGAGGAAACCAAGGAAAAAGCCACTGCTCCAGCTGTAGAAGGCGGAAAGACGTTTCACATAAAGGTCTACTTCGGCAAGGACGCTCAGCTGAGGGGTGTAAGAGCATTTCTCATCCTTTCGGACCTTGAGGAAATAGGAGAAGTCGTGTGGACGAACCCGGATAGAAAAATCATAGAGGATGGTAACGCAAACCAAGATGTTGTGGAGTTCAAGGTAGTCACGGAGGCCAGCAAGGAGGAAATTGAAAAGTTAGTTAGGCGGCATCCCGAGGTCGAAAAAGTTGAAATCATTGAGGAGCGCATCTCTGAAGAGGAAAAGCTCGAAGGGACCCTCCAAAGATATTACCGGATAAAAGTCCAATTCCAAAAGGATGCACCACTTAAGGGACCTAGAGGTTTCCTTGTACTTCAGGATCTCAGAGAAATAGGTGAGATTGTCGAGACAAAGCCGAGCATTCAGGAAATAGAGGAGGGCAAACTCATAGATGACACTTATTTTGAGGTTGTCCTTAGAACTGACAAGGGTGAAGAGGAGATAAAAAGCGTCATAAGCAAGCACCCAGATATTGTGAACATACTTATAACCCCAGAGGAAATTACTGAAAAGAAATCGAAAGAGAAAAAAGAAGAGAAGCTTAAAGCTCCAGAACCCCCGAAAAAGCCCTCCCCAATAGAGACTCCTAAGGTAAAGGTCTCCAGGATGATAAAGATAGATGTATCCCACCTCGATAAGCTGATGAACCTCGTAGGAGAGCTTGTAATAAACAAAGGCCGTCTCGAGCAAATAGCTGAGCGCCTTGGAGATAGGGAACTTATCGAGACGCTCTCAACTCTATCAAGGCTTCTCACAGAGCTCCAAGACGAAATTATGGAGATGCGCCTCACGCCTATCGCCGAGGTCTTCAACAAGTTCCCGAGAATGGTCCGCGAGCTCGCGAGGAAGATGGGTAAGGAAGTCGAGTTCGTTATGGAAGGTGGTGAGATAGAAGTTGATAGGACCATTCTGGAGAAGCTTGGAGACGCTCTCGTCCACCTCCTGAGGAACGCCATAGACCATGGAATAGAGCCACCTGAGGAGAGGGAGAGGCTCGGCAAGCCGAGAGCCGGAAGAGTTGAGTTGATAGCTAGAAGGGAGAGAAACCACGTCGAGATAATTGTGAGAGATGATGGTAGGGGTATAGATCCCGAGAAGGTTAAGAGGAAGGCCATAGAGAGGGGCCTAATAACCCCCGAGGAGGCCGCCAGCCTGAGCGATGAGGAGGCAATCAACTTAATATTCCTACCCGGCTTCAGCACGGCTGAGAAGATTACGGACGTTTCGGGAAGAGGCGTTGGAATGGACGTCGTTAAGGACGTCGTCAAGTCAATGAACGGTTCTATATCCGTGTACACTGAGGTAGGGAAGGGCACGACATTCATTCTCAAGCTCCCCATAAGCATGGCAATCATCCAGGCTCTTCTCATCAGGGTCGCCAACGAAATCTACGCTATACCTATCAACAACATCCTTGAGACCATTGAGATCGACCCTAAGATACTGAAGACGATAGGCGGAAAGGAGGTCATAGTACTCAGGGGCGAGATAATACCTGTCATTATGCTCCATGAGCTCTTCGGCCTACCTATACCAAAGGCCAAGAGCTTCCCAGCCATAATAGTGGATTATGGAGCCCAGAAAGTTGCCATAGGCGTTGACGAATTGCTCCACAAGAGGGACATAGTCATCAAGAGCCTCGGCAAGTTCCTCTCCAACATCAGGGGATTCGCAGGAGCCACTATACTTGGAGACGGAAGTGTCGTTCTGATAATTGACATTGGAGGCCTCCTTGGAGGTGGATACCATGGCTGAAAACTATGAAGACTACATCAAAAACCTAGATGAGTTCGCAAAGAGTGCCCTCCTCGAGACCTTTAACATAGGAGCCTCCCATGCCGCCACCGCTTTGAGTCAGATGACGGGCAAGGAAGTCAATATCACCGTTCCAAATCTCAAGATAGTCGAGATAAAGCACGTACCAGAGGTCATTGGGGAAGATGTCAAGGTGACAGTTTACATCGAGCTGGGAAAAGACTTCAGCGGTCATGCTTTCTTCATAGCCGATTTTGATGATGTCCTCAGGATGTTCGATGTCCTTATGGGCAATCCACCAGGGACAACGCAAGAAATTGATGACATGGTAAAGTCATCCTTTATGGAGGTTGCAAACATTTTGATATCGGCCTTTGCCAATGCTCTGAGCGAGTTTCTGGGCATAACCATAGAACAGAGCCCCCCGAATATTGCCATTGACTTCCTTCCCGCTATCCTCGATTTTGCCCTTGCTGATATTGGCCAATACTGCGACTATACGATAGTCCTTGAGACTGAAATAACGATAAGTGGCGTTGAGTTCGAGGAACATTTCATAATATTTCCAAAACCAGATGACATGAGGAAAATACTTGAAAAATTATTGGGGGGATTGGCATGAAGAAGTCAGAATGGTACAAAGACATATTCAAGGAAGCGTCCAATATAGCGGTCTCCCACGCTCTAACAGCTCTCTCTCAAATGATAGGTGGACCAATAGACATGGAAGCCCCTGAAGTCGAGATAGTACCGAGGGTCGAGTTCCTCAAGATGCTTGCCAAAAAAGGCGTCTCCAACAGCTTTACGGTGATGTTCGACATAACCGAGGGGCTCTCAGGCCTGACAATACTACAGTTCCCAAAGACCAGTGCCCTTAACCTCTCAGCGGTCCTCCTGGGCATGGAGCCAGGCTCAGTGCAGGAACTCGACGAAATGGCCAAATCGGCAATCATGGAGGTTGGCAACATCCTGATATCGGTTTACACGGACATCCTAGCTAATCTCATAGGCGAACAGGTATCCTTGAGCCCACCAAAGCCAGCCGAGTCTCTCTATGATATAGAGAAGGAGCTCAGCAAGCCTAGTCTCAGAAATGTGGAAAGCGTCATAATATTCAAGTCAAGATTTCGCAAAGAGGATGTTGGTGTAGAAAGTTACTTCTACATCGTTCCAACGCCTGAATCCTTCACAAAGATAGTCAAACGCCTCGAGAGCCAGGTTACTGAGTGAGGCGAGCTATATGGCTAAGGAAATCAAGGTTGGCATTGGAGACTACGCCGTGGGAAAGCGAGAGGGGATAATTAGCACCTATGGATTAGGGAGCTGTGTGGGCATAACTTTGTATGATAGGGTTACGAAAGTTGGTGGATTGCTCCATGCACTCCTCCCAGAGGCCGCTAGATATGGGGGCAGGGGAAACCCAGCGAAGTACGTTGACACGGGACTCCAGCTCCTACTTAGGGACGTGCTGAAACTTGGAGCATCCAAGAGTCGGCTTGAAGCGAAGCTTTTCGGGGGAGCTCACATGTTCGAGAACATCAAGAGTCGAGAACTACAAATAGGCATGAGGAACGTGGAGGTTGCAAAAAGGGAGCTAAAAAAACTGGGAATACGCCTGGTGGCAGAGGACACGGGAGGAAAAGGTGGTAGAACAATATATCTTGATTTAGCTACTGGGAAGGTTAAAATGAGAAAGGTTTCAGGCGGACGAGTTACCGAAGTCGTGTATTAGGGGGGAGGCCTATGGAGTTCAGACGGAAGGTCGTGTTGATGATATTGCTGGCGGTCGTAATTTCAACGGCAACATTAGCAGGGACCACACTCTACTCTCTAAAAAAGATGCAGGGCCTTCTGCAGGAGCGCTTGGAAGCTCCAGCCATAGAGGTGGGGGGATATATGGCTATGAGCGCTGCGGAACTTGGGGCGAAAATGCTCGACAACTACTTTAAGCATATAGCAAACTATGGAAAGACGGCCCTGGACGCCGTTCAAGAAGCCTATGAACGAGGCCTTGACTTGGACAAGGAAAAAATGAAGGCGTTCCTTCTAGAGAGGTTCGCGAAAATCAAGGCACTGGACGAGAACGTGGCCTTCATATACTTCGGCGATGAGGAAGGCAATATGTTTATATATCCAGACGAGCCCTTGCCCGAGGGCTACGACCCGAGGGTTAGACCCTGGTACATAGCGGCGAAGGAGAAGAATGGGCCGGTGTATACCGAGCCTTATCAGGACGCTTCTACGGGCAAGTGGGTAATAACTTATTCAGAGCCTGTTTACGTGAACGGTGAGTTCAAGGGCGTCATTGGTATTGACGTGTTCGTTTCAACGCTCATACAGGATATCGAGCAAATTGAGCTTGGTAAGACCGGCTATCTTGTCGTGATAAACCAGGACGGTCTCGTTTTAATACACCCAAAGGAGGAGCTCGTGAATAAATTGAACATCTTCGAGGTTCCAGAGCTCAAGGACCTTGCGGCCGAGCTCAAGAAAGACAAGGACAAGGGTTATGTAGTCTACACGTTCGAGGGAGCAAAGGAAATTGGAGGATACAAAAGAATGGAAACGACTGGCTGGATAGTCCTAGCTATCGTGCCAGTAGATGATGTTGCCGAACCTCTCGTCACTGCAAAAGAAGCCGTTAGGAGCGAGACTGCCAAGATGGTGTATCAGGGCCTCCTTATATCAGTTATAGTCGCCGGTGCCGTTATGGTCGTGATGTACAGGCTGACGAACTCACTCCTCGCCCCGCTTGAGAATCTCAAGAAGGCTGCACAGGCCCTTGCTGAAGGCAGGCTAAGGGAGGTCACCGAATACGTTAGGAGGATAAGGTACCTTGAAAACGACGAGATTGGAGCCCTTATAAAGGCTTTCGAGGCCGTGTCTAAGGACGTTGTCGGTACCTTGAATGCCATAAGCCAGAAGCTCGAACGCCTTGCCCAAGGGGACCTCACCAACGGCCTAAACGTCGAGGCAAAGGGAGAGCTTAAGGATATAATAGATGACCTAAAGTCGGTAACCCGGAAGCTCAAGGAGACCATAGGGTCTCTTATTGATATGACGAACGAACTCGACAAGAAAGCCACAGTTCTCGCCCAGATATCCAAGGACGTCACGGAGGCTATCAACCAGGTGAACGAGGCAATCCAGCAAGTCAGCACCGAGGCCCAGAGGCAGCAGGAAACCATCAACGAGATAACCGAGGGCATGAGGATGGTGGCCCAGGTCAGCGAGGAGAGTGTCCGTGCCATGGACGAGTTCGAGGGGGCTGTCAATGAAGTTGTTAGCATAGCCAACGAAGGCAGCCAGAAGGGTGATGAGGCCCTCAAGAGGATAGCCGATATTCAGAATATGATGGCCAGGATTGAGGAAACCGTTAGCAAGGTCGCCGAGATGAGCAGGAACATAGAGGAAATTACAAACGTAATCACAAACATAGCCGAGCAGACAAATCTTTTGGCATTAAACGCCGCCATAGAGGCCGCCAGAGCTGGTGAGGCCGGCAGGGGCTTCGCGGTGGTTGCGCAGGAGATTAGGAAGCTCGCCGAGGAGAGCAAACAAGCTGCAGACAACATAAAGAGCATCATAGACAAGATAACAGATGAGATCAGACAGGCCGTTAATGCCACGAAAACCGGCGTTAGCGTCATTGGAGAGTCTTCAGAGACACTCAGGGACACAATCAGCTATCTTGGCAATATAGCAGAGCTCCTTCAGGAGACAAGCATGAGGATGGGTGAAGTTAAGTCCCAGATAGTCAAGACGCAAGAGGAAGTCGAGAACGCTCTTAAGGCCCTTGAGAATCTGGCCGCCTCCGCGGAGCAGACGACGGCGAGTGCCGAAGAGGTCAGCTCGGCCATGGAGGAGCAGACCGCCGCCATAGAAGAGCTCCAGAGGGCTACCAACGACCTCAAGAGCTTGGTGGAGAATCTCCGGAATATCATTAGCAGGTTCCGTGTGTGACCCCTTAACTTCTTTTTACGGAGGTGAGAAGAATGGACATAATTACAATGCTGGTGGTCGTGGTTGCGGTAATAGCTGGGGCAATTATTTCAGCGTGGATAGCATCAAACGCTATGGGAAGGTACGTAAGGGAGCTAGAAACCTTCATGGCGACGAAGGCACCGGAACCTCAGCCCATTAAGAGGAGAGAGGAGCCTAAAGGCTCCACAAAAGGAGAGATAAACCAGAAAAAGGAGCTCGGAGGAATCAATGAGGAGGAAATCATAAAGAAGCTCAGGCAGGTAATCGATGAGAAGGTACAGAACGTCCTCGACGAGGCCAAGAGGAAGAAAGAGAGGCTACTAATGCTCCTCGATGTAGCCAGAGGGTATGCTTTAGGGTTTATAACGGAGGAAGAGTACAATGCCTTCCTCATGAAGATACTTGGAGAGCTCGATGAATTTAAGAGGCTATGGCTCGCCCGCTTCCCCTCCCAGAGTGATAAGGAGAAGCTCAACCAGGCCATAGCTTACGTTGCAAGGACAAAGCTGCCCATAGAGCTCAGGAGCAAGGATAAGGAACCTATTAGACTCTCCCCCGATGAGGCTCTCATAAGGATGACGTCCAGCATAAACAGCGCTCTTTCGATACTCGATGAGCTTATAAAGAGTAGGGGTGAGAACCCAGCCGTAACGCCTCTTGAGATTAAACTCAGTCAAGAAGTTGAGAAGCTCAGGAAGAAAGTCGAGAACCTTGAAAAGAGAATTCAAGAACTTGAAGCCCTCTAAAGGGTTTTCAAGGGGGAACAGCGATGCCTATAGCAGAGGTCAGGGTGAAAGCCGCGATACAGACCTCGTGGAGGACCCTGAGTAAGGCCAGCTGGAGGGATGCGATAGCTCAACTTGAAAGCGATAGGCTCGTTCTAAAATATATTAAGATGGGTGAGGTCGTTGGAGAGGATACCTTTCCCTTCTCAGCGCTTACAGACATAGCCGTTCAAATCCCCGATGACATGAAGCTTAACCCAGAGAAAGACCACTTTGGTATGAAATTTTATTTCCCGACCCGTGGTGAAGTTTTGCTAATCTTAACGATAGAGGAAAATCTACTTATTTACGACGAAAAGAAGTTCAAGGAATTCACCCATAAGGTTTTTGAGACCCTCATAAATGGAAAGCCCGCAATGGTTCAGGTGGCGAGAATAGTGGGTGGTGCTATAAATATGGAGTCCACGTGGCAGCAGGGATGGTTGAGGGTTGTGACCGTCAAATCCGCCCGCACCCAGCGCAAGGAAAGGAGCATAATTGTAATCACAGAAGAAAAAAAGCCCGTGTCAATATTCTCAGACATAGAGGACATAGAGATAGAGGAGGTTGAAATGAACGGCAAGAAAGTTAGGGCATGGAAGATAAGACACTTCTACATCGATCAGAGCGTAACGTCTTACCTCTACATTCCTGACAAGCAGACACAACTCTTCGTGCTAAGGTACCTGCTAACCTATGTGCCAAACTACCTGGAGTTCATTATGAAAATTTCCGATGAGTTTCCAACACTAAAGGCTGAATTCCAGGAAGTTATAGAGAGGGAGCTAAAGGAGCTTGAAGCCCTCGACGATACAGAGAAGCAGATACTTGTGGCCCTGTACTCTGGCATTAATCCTCTCGAACTGCACCAGTTCTTGGGCGTCAGCGAGAAGGAGATAGAAGAGATCTATGACCGCATGATAGACAAAGGGTTGCTAAAAATCATCATGATAAGGAAGGTCGTCGACCTGACGTCCGAAGGCAGAAAGATAGTTAACAAGCTTCTAAAGTACGGCCTTGTATCAATGTGAACTTTTTCCAATTCTCCAGATGACAGCTATGACCATCGAGTTCACGTTCGTTCCCGTGGGCCCCGTGAAGAGCAGGGCTCCAACGACCTTAAGGGCTCTGTATGCGTTGTGTTTCGCTAGAACTTCCTCAATCCGAAGGCCTACCGCCTCCAGCCGCTTGAGCGTCTCCCAGTCCACAATGCCACCAGCCGCGTCCGTTGGGCCATCCGTCCCGTCGGTGTCGAAGGCAACGACTACAACGCCCTTCAGCCCCGCGATTTTCCGGGCTATGCTCAAGGCGAGCTCCTGGTTGGGGCCACCCATTCCAGCATCTCCAGTTATCGTGACAGTTGTCTCGCCACCCGCTATCAGGACGGCGGGCTTTCTGAAGGGGTCTTCCTCCCAATAGGCCCTCTGGACTATGGCCCCCAAAATAAGGCCCGCGTCCTTGGCCTCTCCCTCCATCGTCGTTGTGAGAATGTAAGGGTTGAAGCCCAGCTCCCTGGCTTTAGCCGCGACGGCCTCGCAGGCAATTGAGTTGCTTGCTATGAGGAAGTTATGGACATTTGGAAGGTCTTCCTTCAGGGTCTCCTCGGCCTCTCCCCTCAGCCCCCTCTCTATGTGTGCCTTCACGCTCTCGGGCACCTTGGCCCAGAGGCCGTAGAGCCTTAGGACCCTGTGAGCGTCTTCGAAGGTTGTTGGATCCTTCACCGTGGGGCCAGAGGCTATGGCCTCGAGGTCGTCCCCAACAACGTCAGAAATTATCAGGGCCACCAGGGTTCCTTTAACCCGCTTTGCAAGCTTGCCTCCCTTTACCTTCGATATGTGCTTCCTGACGGTATTTATCTCGTGTATCCTCGCCCCGCTCTTGAGGAGAAGGTCGTTCGTTTTCTTGATGTCTTCAAGCGTTATGCCGTCCTCAGGGAGCTCGAAGAGAGCTGAGCCACCTCCGGATATCAACACCAAGAGGATGTCCTTTGACCCAACGCGCTCAACTAGCCTCAAGCCCTCCTCGGCTCCCCGAATGGAGTTCTCGTCCGGTATCGGATGCCCCGCCTCGATGACCTTGATCCTCCGCAGAGGCCGCCCGTACCCATATTTTGTTACGGCAATGCCACTCGCTATTCCCTCACCAAGGACATCCTCCACAGCCCTCGCCATCTCGCAGGCCGCCTTTCCGAAGGCGAGAACGTAAATCCTGCCCCTAACCCCGAAAACCTTTCCCTGGACGATTATCTTCCCATCCTCGATACGCAAAGCCCTCTTTACGGCTAGGTAAGGATCAGCGGCCCTTATTGCTTCTCTAACGAGAGTTAGGGCGACATCTCGGGGATTCATCTTCCCCACCTCAGTCGACAAAGGCCCTCCCGCCTATCAACTCCCTTATCTCTCTCGTGGCCTCGTCATAGGCCCTCTTGAAGGTGATCCTCCACATTCCCCCAACTTCTTCTATGTCCTCTATCTTTATGTTCAGGCCGAGCCTTTCGAAGTGGGTGACCATCTTATAAGCAGTCTCTATCCTCTTAACCCTGATCCTGAAAACCTCGGCTATCTCATCGCCCTGCTCAACGTCCCATATCGACTCTACGAAAGGTTCGAGAAGGGCCTTTCCCAAATTCCTCGCTAGTTCCTCAAACCTCTCCCCTTTAATCCTCCTCTCGGCCACGTAGAAGGCGAGCCTCATTATTCTGCTCATGAAATAGCCGGGGGGAAGCTCGAAGAAGACCTTCGCTCCTATCTTCACGTCATTCACATTGGCAAAGGGCGTTACGTACTTGACGACCCTCTTCATGTCGGGGCTCTTCATCACAACCCCTTCCCTTCCTTCCCTACTCAGCCTCTCGATGAGGTCGTAGAGATCCTCTATCCTATCGACCGTGTAGAGGCCAAAAACCTTGACGTGAGGGATGCCGTACTCCTCCGCAAGCTTTAGCCGCTCCTGGACTGGCAAGCTTTTGCCTGTTCCCTTCTCCTGGATGTCAAAAAGGAAGAATCTGATATCCTCCTCAACGTAGGGCGGCCCCTCGACGAGGTAGGGGCTCTCGGGCCCAGCCATCTCACCGACGAGGACGAGGTGTGGATAATCTTTGAAAAACTCCTCTGGCACGAAGTCCAATATCCTCTCCGTCGTGAAGGGGCAGACAAAGCCGCCCCTCGTTATCGCAAGAACTCTATCGCTAACTAAGGCGACACGAACGTTATAACCATCCACCTTCTCCTCCACATAAAAGGGCGTTCTCTTGAATATCCTCATCACGCCAGCCCTTAGGCTTACTACCCTCTTGATATGTGGGAACCCGAGGATGACGTTGGCCTCGTCGAATACCACCGTCCCCCGCCTAAGGCCCCGCGCAGAATCTTTAAAGCGGAGGTACCTTATGCCATCGAACTCCTCCTCAGTTATTCCCCCCTTAGCCTCAAGGACCTCTATCCTATCTTCAGGGAGACCAAGTCTCATGAGGATTTCCTTAAAGTGCGAACTAACCATGCTTCCACCCTAACTAGTTTGAACCTAGGAGTTAATAATGGTTTGGCCAGAGAAAGTATTTAACGCACAGAACAGAGGCACTAACATGCTAAGACCAATTCCAAAAGATGACTTTGTCAGGAGGTTCAGACTCAAAGCGAGCCTCAGAGCTCTGGAAAGGGTTAGAAAGACCATAGGAGAGAGAGCCTATCAGAGGCTTAGGGATCTCGTTGTCTTTAGGCTTGAAGGCAGGGAATTCGAGATAGATAAAGTGGGCGAAAAGATCGTTGTAGCCTACTCCGGTGGAAGCGACAGTACCGCTACTCTAAAAATACTGAGGTGGGCTGGTTTTGAGGTAATCCCCGTTATGGCAAGGCTTCCTCAGCTCAGGGAGCCGGTAGTTTTGAAGGCAACGATGGAAGGAGCAATTCTTGTTGATGTTCCGGGCTACATGGAGGAGATGAAGAGGCTTATAGAGAAGAGGGCCCCCATATGCGGAAGGTGCCATTCAATGGTCATGAAAGCCGTCGAGAGTTACGCGCTGGATAACGGCATAAAGATAGTGGCCAGCGGAGACCTGTTGAGCTTCGGGAGTGCCTCCATCTACGAAAAAGGCTCCATTATCGTTCTGAACCTCCCAGCGTTCTTGACCCTCACGAAGGCTGAGGCAATAAAGATCCTCGGGCGGAAGTACGCACTCGGCTTCGGATGCCCACTCTGGAGATCGGCCACGAAGAGAGCCCCAATACTGAAGAGATTCGGCATCCAGAGGATTTTGAGGGAGCTAAGGGCGGGAGCCCTTACGGAGGATATGGCCAAAGTTCTCATAATGGACGTTCTAAGGGCTTAAACGAAGCGGGCAGGCCTGAGCGTCCTTACGGTTATCTCCTTTCCTATGGTTACCCGGAAGCCCTCCTTAGCAACGTAGGTCTTCACGCCAGTAACTGTCTCTATGAATTTTGCCTCCTTGTAGGGGTTAGCGAAATGCATCTTCATGCCAGCGTGGGTCATGAGTAGGATCTCGGGCTTCTCCTTCATGTCCTTGAGCATGTAAACTATATCCTCGGTGCAGAGGTGGTATGGAATCCTCATGTCCCTCGGCCTCGTGACGGCAGCTATAAGAACCCTAGCGCCCGAGTGCCACTTCTTGAGCTCGTCGAAGTACTGGGTATCCGGGATGTAGGATACGTCACCGAACCGGGTCTTCAGGCGAAAGCCGATCGTCGTTGGATCACTATGGATGGAGGGCGTTATTATCATCTCATCCTCGCCGATACGAAACCTATCGCCGGGGTTGGGGGCGTGAACCTCTTCGAGAGCGTCAAGATGGTATTTGCTCACGGCAGGTGTATGGTCCTCGTCCCCGTAGACTACGCTCCTCGACCCTATCAGGACACCCCTCTTCTTCGTCACCCCCATTGTCATGCCCTCAACCATAACCTCAGCGTCGTTGCAGTGGTCCGTGTGCCTGTGGGATATGAACAGCACGTCTATTTTTCTGGGATCTATCTTATAGCGCCAAGCCCTCACGAGAGCCCCGGGCCCGGGATCCACGTATATGTTCTTGCTGGTCCTGATGAAGAAACCTCCCGTCGCCCTCGCTTGCGTTATCGTAACGAACCTGCCTCCCCCACCACCGAGGAAAGTTATCTCTATCAATTCAACACCTCCCCGCCTTTTTCCAATGGCCGGATATATAAAGGTTGGGAGCGGGCAAAGGTTAATTTAGGAAGGGGCATTAGGTAAAGGGGGAGTCCCCATGATACTTGACGCTGACTACATAACCGAAAACGGAAAACCCGTTGTGAGGATTTTCAAGAAGGAAAACGGCGAGTTCAAGGTAGAATACGACCGCTCTTTTAGGCCCTACATCTACGCCCTTCTGAGGGACGACTCCGCCATAGAGGATATCAAAAAAATCACGGCGGAGAGGCACGGAAAAGTCGTGAGGGTCGTGGAAGCCGAGAAGGTAAGGAAGAAGTTCCTCGGCCGCCCCATCGAGGTCTGGAAGCTTTACTTCGAGCATCCTCAGGACGTTCCGGCGATAAGGGAGAAGATAAGGGAGCATCCTGCCGTTATCGACATCTTTGAGTACGACATACCTTTCGCCAAGCGCTACCTCATCGACAAAGGGCTCATACCGATGGAAGGAAACGAAGAGCTGAAGCTTTTGGCCTTCGACATCGAGACACTCTATCACGAGGGGGACGAGTTCGGGAGCGGCCCGATAATAATGATCAGTTACGCGGACGAGAAAGGTGCCAAGGTGATAACTTGGAAGGGGGTTGACCTTCCCTACGTCGAGGTCGTCTCGAGCGAGAGGGAGATGATAAAGAGGTTCCTCCGCGTGATAAGGGAAAAGGACCCCGACGTCATTATAACGTACAATGGCGATAACTTTGACTTTCCCTACCTCCTGAAGAGAGCAGAAAAGCTCGGGATGAAGCTTCCAATCGGCAGGGACGGTAGCGAGCCCAAGATGCAGAGGATGGGAGACGGGTTCGCCGTTGAGGTGAAGGGGAGGATACACTTCGACATATATCCCGTCATCAGGAGAACGATAAATCTACCAACTTACACACTCGAGGCCGTTTACGAGGCGGTCTTTGGAAGGCCTAAGGAGAAAGTCTATCCCAATGAGATAGCGAGGGCATGGGAAAACTGTAAAGGCTTAGAAAGGGTCGCCAAATACTCCATGGAAGATGCCAAGGTAACCTACGAGCTCGGGAGGGAGTTCTTCCCTATGGAGGCCCAGCTGGCAAGGCTCGTAGGTCAGCCTGTCTGGGATGTCTCCCGCTCCTCGACAGGCAACCTCGTCGAGTGGTTCCTCCTGAGAAAAGCGTATGAAAGGAACGAGCTGGCACCAAACAGGCCGGATGAGAGGGAATACGAGAGGAGGCTGAGGGAGAGCTACGAAGGTGGCTATGTGAAGGAGCCAGAAAAGGGGTTGTGGGAGGGGATAATTTACCTGGATTTTAGGAGTCTATATCCATCCATCATAATAACCCACAACATATCTCCGGACACACTGAACAAGGAGGGATGCAATAGCTACGATGTTGCCCCTAAGGTTGGGCACCGCTTCTGTAAGGACTTCCCTGGTTTCATACCCAGCCTCCTTGGACAACTGCTGGATGAAAGGCAGAAGATTAAGCGCAAGATGAAAGCCACGATAGACCCAATAGAGAGGAAGCTCCTCGATTACAGGCAGCGGGCCATCAAGATACTCGCCAACAGCCTGCTTCCAGATGAATTTATCCCCATACTCGAAAACGGTAAACTCAAACTGGTTCGCATAGGGGAATTTGTTGATTCACTAATGGAGACCAATTCGGAGTTGGTGAATAGGAACGGCGACACAGAAGTTCTTGAAGTTGAGGGAATCAAAGCCTTATCCTTTGACAGAGTGTCAAAGAAAGCACGCACGATGCCCGTAAAGGCGGTGATTAGGCACAGCTATTCCGGGGACGTTTACGAAGTAGTACTCAGCTCAGGGAGGAGGATACGGGTAACAGGAGGTCACAGCCTTTTCGCGTACAGGAACGGTGAACTCGTGGAGATAACCGGTGGAGAAGTTAAACCCGGGGATCTTCTGGCGGTGCCGAAGAGAGTAAACCTCCCCGAAAGGAAAGAACGGCTAAACATAGTTGAACTGCTCCTTGAACTTCCGGAAGAGGAAACAAAGGACATCGTCATGACGATTCCTGTGAAAGGCAGAAAGAACTTCTTCAAGGGAATGCTGAGAACCCTCCGCTGGATTTTTGGGGAAGAAAAAAGGCTAAGGACAGCCAGACGCTACCTGGAGCACCTTGAAAGGCTTGGCTACGTGAAGCTTAGGAAAATCGGCTACGAGGTCATTGATGAAGAGGGACTCGAAAGTTACAAGAAACTGTATGAAAAGCTCGTCCAAACGGTTCGCTACAACGGCAACAGGAGGGAATACATAGTTGATTTCAACGCCATCCGCGACGTTATCCACACGATGCCCGAGGAGGAGCTTAAGGAGTGGCTGATTGGAACCAGAAACGGGTTCAGGATGAGACCGTTCATAGATGTTAACAGGGACTTTGCGAAGCTCCTCGGCTATTACGTGAGCGAGGGTTATGCCAGAAAGCAGAGAAACAAGAAGAACGGATGGAGCTACTCGGTTAAGCTTTACAACGAAGACGGGAGCGTTCTCGATGACATAGAAAGGCTGGCATCGAAATTCTTTGGAAGGACGAGGCGTGGAAAGAACTACGTTGAGATTCCGAGGAAGATGGCTTACGTAATATTCAAGGGACTCTGCGGTGTTTTGGCCGAGAACAAAAGAGTCCCGGATGTTATTTTCACCTCCCCCAAAAACGTACGCTGGGCCTTCCTTGAGGGCTACTTTATCGGCGACGGCGACGTTCACTTGGGCAAGAGGGTTCGGCTCTCCACTAAGAGCGAGCTTTTGGTAAATGGCCTCGTCCTGCTCCTCAACTCGCTTGGCGTCTCCGCCATAAAGATCCGCCACGATAGTGGGGTTTACAGGGTCTACGTGAACGAGGAACTGCCGTTTGTAGAATATCGGAAGAAAAAGAACGCCTACTATTCTCACGTTATCCCCAAGGAAATACTCAAAGAAACCTTCGGAAAGGTCTTCCAGAAAAATATGAGCCATGAAAAGTTCAGGGAGCTGGTTGAGAGCGGGAAGCTTGACGAAGAGAGGGCCAAGAGAATAGAGTGGCTTCTTGATGGGGACATAGTTCTTGACAGAGTTGTTGATGTTAAAAGGGAACGCTATGATGGCTACGTCTACGACCTGAGTGTTGAAGGTGATGAGAACTTCCTGGCCGGCTTTGGGCTCCTCTACGCCCACAACAGCTATTATGGCTATTATGGTTATGCGAAGGCCAGGTGGTACTGCAAGGAGTGCGCCGAGAGCGTTACCGCATGGGGGAGAGAGTACATCGAGCTGGTTAGTAGAGAGCTTGAGAAGAGGGGCTTTAAAGTCCTCTACATAGACACCGACGGGCTCTACGCCACAATACCGGGAAGCAGGGAATGGGACAAGATAAAGGAGAGAGCCTTAGAATTTGTGAAGTACATAAACGCCAGGCTCCCAGGCCTATTGGAGCTCGAATACGAGGGCTTCTACAAGAGGGGATTCTTTGTTACGAAGAAGAAGTACGCCCTGATAGATGAAGAAGGAAAAATAATAACGAGGGGTTTGGAAATAGTTAGGAGGGATTGGAGCGAGATAGCGAAAGAAACTCAAGCGAGGGTTCTTGAGGCAATACTGAAGGAAGGTAACCTAGAAAAGGCCGTGAAAATCGTTAAAGAGGTTACAGAAAAGCTTAGCAAGTACGAAGTTCCCCCGGAAAAGCTGGTTATCTACGAGCAGATAACCCGCGACCTGAAAGATTACAAGGCAGTGGGCCCGCACGTTGCCGTGGCAAAGAGACTCGCAGCCAGAGGCATAAAGGTAAGGCCCGGCATGGTCATAGGTTACCTCGTCCTGAGGGGGGATGGACCAATAAGTAGGAGGGCAATCCCCGCGGAGGAGTTTGATCCAAGCAGGCACAAGTACGATGCAGAATACTACATAGAGAACCAGGTTCTCCCAGCTGTCCTGAGAATTCTCGAGGCATTTGGGTACCGAAAGGAGGATTTGCGCTACCAGAAGACGAGGCAGGCAGGCTTAGATGCTTGGCTGAAAAGGAAAGCATCACTTTGAAATTATCTCCAGCACTTCCAGAATGCCTTCCACACTCGATACTTCAAAACCCCTCTCGTGAATCCTCCTTACCTTTTTGGCCTCTGGATTTATCCAGACGGCCCACATGCCCGCCTTCAAAGCTCCTTCAAAGTCCTCGGCATACGTGTCCCCTATATGGATGGCCTCCCTAGGTTTCACGTTAAATGCCTTCAGCGGCTTCTCGAACATCTCAACCATCGGCTTGTAAGCAGAAACCTCGTCCGCAAAGAAAGTCCTATCTATGAACTCCATCAGGCCGAAGCGCTCCAACAAGAGGCGCGTGTAGGAGCCAGGCCAGAACATGACGTTCCCGAGCACGACAACCTTGAGGCCTCTCCCCTTGACGCCCTCCAGCGCCTCCCTAGCACCCGACAGGACGATACTTTCAACGCTCAGCACGGCCCTAGCCGCGGCCCTTTTTACTAGCTCGACGTCTACCCCGAGGAGCTCCGCGAGAATCTCCTGGCTCTCCTCCAATGTCCTCTTTGGATTGCCCCCTTCCCGAGCCCTCAGGACTTTTATCCTATTTCTAGCCTCCATAACGGCCTCAACGACATCAACGACGCATTTACCTGCTACCTTAGCTAGCTCGAAGGAGAACTCTTCCAACATTGCATTGAGGTCGAGAAGTGTATTCCAGACGTCGAAGGATACGAGCTTCATCCCACCACCCCCGACTTCTAGCCAGTTTTCATATGGGCCATTCTCAAGGCCAGCTCAACGGCCTCTTCCGGGTCATCGGTCACGTAAACCCTCACATTCCTCTTGTGGTCGAAGTAACCGTCAGACGCAAGCCTCGCCAAGAGGTCGCTCCTGTACCCTGTCCCCGTGAGAACTACGACAGGAACGCCAAGGTTGTAGGCCATAAGAGCCTCTATCATCGTACCAACGCCACCACCCAACACCACAAGGACATCTGCCGAGTTCACGAGAACGGCGCTCCTCTCAACAGGATCCATTCCCGTCCTCACCCGAATGGCGTTGAACTCATTCCCTTTATCCCTGAAGGGGAGTATCCCGACAACTGTGCCTCCTCTCTTCGAGAACTCCTCGCTCACAACCTTCATTATCCCTCCTCTGCCACCCGTCAACAGAACGACATCTGTTGGCAGGGCCCTTGCAAAGGCTCTCGCCTTTCTCTCGGCCTCTGGAAGGAGTTTCTCATCACTCGAACCCGCTATCGCCACCTGAATCATCCCAGCAACCCCCTCAGTGCGGGAATAAGATTTATGGCAAGCAGAAGCACGCCAACGGCCATTATCGAATACCTGAGGAGTCTCGCTACGGTGCGCGGCAGGAGGGCCTTAAGGATATCATCAACCATCCTACCGCCGTCGAGCGGGATAATTGGGAAGAGGTTCATTAGGCCTATGCCAAAGTTAAGGAGGTATATCCAGTAGAAAGCCGAGAACAGAGCTATGAGAATACTGTCGAACCCTATCTTCGACCGCACATGCTGGGCAGGGTATATCCCTATATACCCTTTTCCAGGCTTCTCGGGGTGCTCCCCCAAGGTTATCCGCAAATCGAGCCGCTCCCCATTCCTTAGAACCGTCAGCTCGAGGGTTTGACCGGGCCTCGTCGAGTTCATGAACTCGAAGAACTCCTCTATTCGTTCCATCGAGTGACCGTTTATCGCCACGATGACGTCCCCCTTTTGAAGGACGCCGTCGGCCGGTGAAGACGCCACAACTCCCTGGACCTCGACGCCAGTGGGGATGAAGGCGAGGGCCACGGCGTTCATAAGCAAAGCCGCGAGGAAGGCGACAAGGATATTTGCCATCGAACCGGCTGCGTAAACGCGAAGCTTGCTCCCGAGGGGAGCCTTGTTAAGGGCCTCCTCATCAGGTTCAACGAAGGCTCCCGGAATCACGAAGAGCAGAATGAAACCGACCGACTTAAGCCGTAGTCCTTCAGCCCTCGCCACAAAGCCATGGCTTAGCTCGTGGACAACCATCACAACGGCCAGCGCTATGAGGCCATACCACAAGGGAATCGTGACGCCCGGGATTACGGGAACGACACCAGGCATTGCCTCAGCCTTGGGCCTCAGGATCTTTATGGCCAGCGTCAGCAGGGTGTAGAAGACGTATATCATGCCCACGAAGCCGACGACAACGCCCAGAGTCCCATAAGCCTTCCAGAAGCGAGCGTGGGATGTTCCCACTCTATCTATAAAGTCCAAGAAGCGCCTCGTCCTCCAGATGAGCTGAAATGGGGCAACCTCGATGCTCTCCCACTCCCGACCCCCGAGAGCGTAGAGGAGGTATACAATCGCCCAGAAGCCGATGATTAGTCCGAGTATCATGATGACAGTTGCCAATCACCTCACCGGGGGTAGGATGAGTGAACCCAGCTTAAAAACCTAGTGCCCCAAAGCCCTTTAAGGCCTTAATCCTCAGGGGCCAAGGGGGGCGAGGATGGGGACAAACCTAAGGGAGGTTCACAAACTCCTTAATAGGATGTGGGAGGGAATCTTCAGGCTCAGAGAAGAACTAAAGGAAGAGCTGACCGGGTTTACGGTGGAGGATGTGGAAGAGGTGTTCAACGCCTACATCTATATAGACGGTGAATGGAGGGAGATGAAGTACCCCCATCCGGCCTTCGCCCTGAAGCCCTATGGAGAGGTCGGGGCAACCATCCAGGGATTCTACTTCGTCTTCGCCTTCGAGAGAGAGGCCATTTCCAAGGAGTTCGTCCGGGACTTCGTGAGATCCTTCAGGAGGGCCTTCATCTACGGGGCCGAGAACTTCCTAGAGGACTTCTATAACCACGAGAGACCGAAGGATCCAGAAGAGGTTTTCGAGGACATGATGAGGACCAACGAAGAAGTCTTCAACTTCGAGGTCGATGTAAGCCTCGACGAGAGAGAGCTTAAGGAAGAACTGAAAAAGTTCATAGAACTCGCAA
The DNA here is from genome assembly GCF_000215995.1 of Pyrococcus yayanosii CH1. Lineage (NCBI taxonomy): Archaea > Methanobacteriati > Methanobacteriota > Thermococci > Thermococcales > Thermococcaceae > Pyrococcus > Pyrococcus yayanosii. The sequence goes on from NC_015680.1 coordinate 1,370,886, forward strand.
AGAGGCACGACCTGCTCGGGTGATGGCATGTACCTCGAGGCCTTCCCGGAGGAGTTACAGCGATACTATCGTGGGCTTTTCGGAGCCGAAGCAGACGAGATCATGAGAGCTCTAAGAGAACCTGTCGAACACTACTACATCCGGGTGAACACCCTCAAGATTAGCAGGGAAAAGCTCATGGAGGAGCTAAAGAGGGAAGGGCTAAGCCCAAAGAGGAGCCCCTACCTGCCAGAGGGCCTATACTTCGAGAGGGAGGGTCCCAACTTCCCCGATGACTATGATCCGGAGCTCCCGACGGTGGTAGTGAATAAATACGCGGCGGAGAGCGTCTATCAGGGAGCCATGCTCTACGCTCCTGGCGTTTTAAAGGCAGATAAAGGAATAAAAGAAGGAGACGAGGTTCAGATAAGGGATCCGAGAGGCCTTCTCGTTGGTATTGGAATAGCGAGGATGGATTACAGGGAGATGGTTATGGCGACGAGGGGCCTCGCGGTGGAGGTAACCCTTCCAAAGTTCAAGCTTCCAAGCCTCAGCGAGCTGGAGAGCTTCGAGAAAGGGTATTTTTACCCCCAAAGCCTCCCCTCCATGATAACTGCGAGGATCCTTGAGCCGAGCGAGGAGGACTTAATCATTGACATGGCGGCCGCTCCCGGTGGTAAGACGAGCCACATAGCCCAGCTACTCCAGAACAGGGGCGAGATAATAGCGATAGACAAATCGGAGAACAGGCTGAAGAAGATGAAGGATAACCTGAAGAGGCTCGGCGTGAAGAATGTTAGACTAATCCACATGGATGCCAGGAACCTTCCGGAGCTTGGGGAGAAGGCCGATAAAATACTCCTCGACGCGCCGTGCACAGCCTTGGGCGTTAGGCCAAAGCTCTGGGAGACGCGGACCCCAAAGGATATAGAGGCCACCGCCCGCTACCAGCGAGCCTTCATCTGGGCGGCCATAAAGAGCCTCAGGAAGGGCGGTGTTCTAGTTTACTCTACATGCACCCTCAGCTATGAGGAGAACGAGGGCAACGTAAAGTTCATGCTCAAGAAAGGCCTAAAGCTCGAGGAGCAGTCGATATTCATAGGGGCCCCAGGGATAGGCCTCGATAAGGTCCAGCGCTTCTATCCCAACAGGCACAGGACGCAGGGCTTCTTCATAGCCAAGCTCAGGAAGGTGAGGGAATGAAGAGGAAAGTGACCCTAATCCTTGGCCTGGCAATTCTCCTGGGCCTCCTCTGGTGGGCGGGAATAGGGGAGACCATGGATATCCTCAAAGGTGCCCAGCCCTCCTACTTCCTTCTGGCCGCAGGAATGCAGGCGATAGCTCTTCTGGCTTGGGCCGTGAGATGGAGGACGTTCTTAAGGAGAGCCGGCGTTCACGTTGACTTCCTAAGGGTTCTAGAGGGCGTCATGATAGGCATCTTCGTGAATAATCTGACGCCAGGTGCAAGGACGGGAGGAGAACCCGCGAAGGCATACTTCATCTCGAAGAGGTCGAACGGGAGCTACCCCCAAGTCTTCGCGACCGTGATGGCCGACAGGGTCCTCGACGTTATACCTGTCGTCGTCTTCATGTTTTTAGCCTTTAACTACGCTCTCAAGCTAAGAATCGGGCTCCTTCTTACGGTGCTGATAGTGTCAATAGTCCTCATAATCATTGCCCTCAGCCTGACACTTGCCTTTTCCGTCCATGAGGGGGCCGCCGTCAGGCTCCTAATGTTCATCGCAAGGCTCGTGAAGAGAATATCTCCGGCGAAGCTTTCCGAGGCTGATGACGTGATAGAGGGGAAGCTTAGGAGGGCCATCTCGGAGTTCAAGAGAACCCTTCGGGAGCTAGGGAAGGATAAAGGAGGACTCATTATCAGCCTCCTCTGGTCTTTCACGCTTTGGAGTGCCTCCGTCCTAAGGACATACTTCGTGTTCCTCAGCATAGGGTATGAGGTTCCTCTCGCCTACGTCCTCCTCGTTCAGATGGCCGCCATGGCGATAGCCATGATGAGCGTGATACCGGGCGGGCTTGGAGTTAACGAGGCAGTCCTCTCGGCACTATTTTTAGCCTTGGGAATTGAGAAGAGCATTGCCGTCTCTGCCACAATTCTCGACAGGCTGATCTCCTTCTGGATACCGACGCTGATAGGAGGAGTCCTAACGCTCAGGCAGGGAGCCCCCCATTGATATCCTCAAACTCCTTCCTAAGAAGTGCCAGCTCCCTCTTGCCTAGCGTCTCGGGATTCACCACTATCACGAGCTTCGCCCCGCGGAGAAGAAGGTTGTCCTTGAGATTAACGAGGAACTTGAAGACGGCATTGAAGCCGTTGTAGAGGATAAGATACTCTACGCAGTCAACAATAACGGCGGCGTTCTCGTTCTCCGTGGCAAACCTAATCGCGAGGTCGCCGAGGACGTGAAGGGCCGTGGGAGGAATGCCCTTCTCTCCAGCCCCCGTTACCCACACGATTTTGACGCCATCAAGACCCTCGTAGAGGTCAGGAGAGCGTGTTATTGCGAGGATTTTGGTGGAATCATTGAAGAGCCTTAAAGCATCCTGAGGTGTTTTCCCGAGATAGGCTGCCTTAGAAAACTCTCGCTCTGGTCCCACGGGATAGAAGAATCCCTCCATCCTGAGCAGGAACTTAACGAACGTCAAAACTATACCCACCGTGAAGACTACATGGCCCACAATGTGGATTGTGGTGTAATGGGGAACCGAAATAAAAAGAACCGCTATATCGATTGCCCGAACGATGGCCCCAATCACGAACATCGCCAAGCCGGCTAGGAAAAGCTTCTTGAACTCACCCGGTGCTCTTCTATATCTGAAAAACGTGAAAACGGCCATCGAAAGGAAAGCCAAAAAGAGAACCAGCCTATACACCAAAGCCACCACGCTCACCATACAACCTCGACCTCGTCCGTCCTGAACTTCTGCTTGACGACCGTGTCCTCCAGCCTGAACATAACTCCAGCCTTAAACATCCTAAGCCCCGTGTAAGCTATCATAGCCCCGTTGTCCCTGCAGAGGTCGTAGGGTGGGACGAAGAAGTCCACGCCGCGATCCTCGGCCATTATCTGGAGCATCTCTCTTAGGCGGTTGTTTGCGGCAACGCCGCCAACAAGAACTACCTCCTCCTTCTCCGTGTGGGCCACTGCCCTCTCCGTGACCTCGACGAGAGCGGCGAAGGCCGTCTCCTGGAAGGAGTATGCCAGATCCTCAACCCTATACTTCCCGCTCTTGAACTTCCTTATGGCCTCAGTCAGCAGACCGGAGAAGCTCAAATCCATGCCCTTGACGGCGTAGGGAAGCTCTATGTAGCGCTCGCCTTTCCGGGCCAGCTTCTCTATCTTCGGCCCTCCCGGAAATCCCAGGCCAAGCTCTCTTGCGAAGACGTCAAGAGCGTTGCCGATGCCTATGTCGAGCGTCTCGCCAAAAACGCGGTAGCGACCTCCCTCCAGGGCAAGAACTTGAGTGTTCCCACCGCTTACGTATAGGCCAACCGGATCCTTAACGCCGAACATCTTCGTTATCTCGACGTGAGCTATGCAATGGTTCACGCCGACTATCGGCTTGTTATATCTTATGGCCAAGGCCCTTGCGGCAGTTGCCACCACCCGCAGGGCGGGCCCTAGGCCTGGTCCCTGGGAGAAGGCTATCACATCGATGTCTTCCATCGTGACGCCAGCTTCTTCGAGAGCTTTCCTCAGAAGAGATTTCATTAGCCTCGCGTGATGCTCGGCGGCCTCCTTCGGATGAATGCCACCCCTTTCAGTTGTTAATGTATCGAATACGTTTGCAAGAACCTTTTCTTCAGTCACTATACCAAGGCCCAAAGTATGGGCAGTGCCCTCTATTCCGAGCGCTATCATAGGACCCCGGTGGTTCGGGGACAACGTGATTTTTAAGTTTTGCCACCGAATTTTTAGCGTTCTGACGAATTTTTTCAACCAAAAATCATTTAACATGGTTTCCCCATTTGGGGAGCAGAGGTGGACGGGATGATAAAAGGGAAACTGAGGAAGCTCGTTAAAATGGAACTGAAGAAGATGATTCTCTACCCTCTCATCGTCTTCGCTCTTGCCCTTCTTGTGTTGGCCGCGAACTACGCGATCACCGGAAGCATAGTGAAAGAGGGCATCGAGCTGAAAGGAGGTTCCGTCATAACACTCCAGGGAGTGAACGCAAACCCCGATGAGCTTGCCAATACCCTCAAAGATAAGACGGGCATTGACGTGAAAGTTGAGAGATTCACGGGGATAACGGGTGAAACGGGAATAAGGGTTTACATCCCAGCAGGCGCTGACGTCGATGCCGTGAGGGCAGTTCTAAAGGAGCTCTTTCCTACCGTCGAGCCGCAGACCGTGGTTATAGGACCAACCTTCGGTCAGATGGTTAAGGAACAGGGAATAAAGGCCATAACCTACGCCTTCATCGCAATGGCGGTCGTTGTGTTCCTCTTCTTCCGCGTGCCCGTGCCTTCCCTGACAGTCGTCTTCTCGGCCCTCTCTGACATGGTTATCGCAATAGCTCTCATGGACATATTCGGCATAGAGCTCAGCCAGGCAACGATAGCTGCCCTCCTCATGCTCATAGGCTACTCCGTTGATAGCAACATCCTCCTCACGACCCGTCTATTAAAGAGGAAGGAAGACACCATAGAGGATGCCTACTACTCCTCCCTGAAAACCGGGTTCACGATGAGCACAACCACGCTTGGCGCGCTCATATCTCTCTGGCTCTTCTCTACCGCACAGGTTATAGACGACATAGCCTCCGTCCTTATATTCGGCCTGCTCGCCGACTTTATGAACACGTGGATACTGAACGCCGGCGTTTTGAGGTGGTATATTGCCAAGAAGGGGGGTAGAAAATGAAATGGAAGCGCTTCTTTCTGAATCCCAGGATCCTGCTCCTCATAATCGTGCTTATAGGTTCCATAGCTTCCCTCGCCGCGAGAGGGCTGACCTTCGGCCTTGATATAAGCGGCGGTATATCGATCACCGTCAGGCTTGAGCAACCTGTTGACCCCGACACCATGGAGCAGGTAAGGATAGCCCTCGAGCAGAGACTGAATGCCCTCGGTGTTAAGGACATAACTATAGAACCGTGGGGGAATCAGTTCGTCCTAGTGAAGGTCGCCAACGTGACGGAAGAGGAAGCTAACCAGCTTCTCGAGACGATAGAAAGGCAGGGTGTCTTCTATGCGGAGTTCGAGGGGGTCGTGTTCGCGACCGGTAAGGACATCCTTAGCGTGGGAAGTGTAAACTACGATCCCCGAGAAGGGGCGTGGGTCGTCCCCTTCCGACTTTCCCGTGAGGCTGCCGAGAAGTTCGCCGAGCTTGCCAAGGGGAAGGCCGGGTACCCGGTGGATATGTTCCTCGATCCGCCAGTAAACTCCACCATCGTGGTCTCCAAGGACATTTACAACGTCATGACCTCGGATACTTTCACGATGGCCGGAGACATGACGCTCCCGGAGAGAATAAAGAAGGCCTTCAACATAGACATCGTTGTTTACGAGAACCAGAGCGCCGAAAATATAGCGGAGCTCGCTAAGGGTAAGAGAAAGGTCATCTTGATGGGCGTAGATAGAGAGCTATACAACCAGCTCAAGGAGCTTGGCGTCAATGTAGAGCTCAGAACTCCCTCCTCCAACCAAGACACCGCCGATTTCATAAGGAGCGTTCTCAGGCTCTACGGCCCCTATAGGGTATCGGCCGGCCTCGCGACTGGACAACCAAGCACCGAGGTCATGATATCAATAGGAGGGAGCCAGACGGACGTTAAAGCCAGGAACGACGCCCAGATAGTTGCCGTCGTCCTCAGGAGCGGTTCCCTCCCGGTGAAACTTTCAATTGAGAGAATTGACTACGTATCGCCAAGGCTCGGTGAGGGCTTTAAGAGGCAAGTCCTAGTGGCAGGCGTTGCGGCCCTTCTCGTTGTCGGCCTGATAGTTTACCTCCACTACCGCAGGCTTAGGATAGCCCTCCCCGTTATGTTCACCAGCTTTAGCGAAGTTCTAATAATCCTGGGAGTCGCCGCCCTAATCCGTTGGAATCTCGACCTCCCCAGCATAGCGGGAATAATAGCGGCCATAGGAACGGGTGTCGACCAACAGATAGTCATAACGGACGAGCTCCTCGGTGGAGAGGAGAGAAAGAGGATAGTGAAGAGGAGTGGTGTCCTGAAGAGGATGGGAAGGGCCTTCTTCATAATCTTAGCCTCGGCAACGACCACCATTGTGGCAATGAGCTTCCTCTTCAAGTTCTTCGTTGGAGGACTCAGAGGCTTCGCCTTCACGACGATACTCGGCGTCCTCATAGGTATTCTAATAACGAGGCCGGCCTACGGCGAGATGGCTAAAGTTCTCATAGGAGAGAGGAGGTGAAGGAATGTTCGTCATAATCATGGGAGCAGGTAGGGTCGGAACGCTAGTTGCCAGAATGCTGGAGAACGGCGGGCACGACGTCACGATAATCGAGGCAAACAAAGAGAGGGCGAGAGAAATTTCGGCAGTTATTGCGGGGCTCGTGATAGAGGGAGACGCCACGGACCAGAAGACGCTGGAGGAAGCTAATGTTAAGCAGGCGGACGTTTTTGCCGCTCTCACAGGCAGGGACGACGCTAACATTCTCGCCTGCATCCTCGCCAAGCATATCAATCCCAAGATAACCACGATACTTCGCATAAGCGACCCGAGAAACAAAAAAGTCTTCGAGGAGGTCGAGGACCTGAAGAGGTACTTCGACATAGTCATTAGCCCAGAAGAGACAGCGGCCAAATATATATTCAGAACCATCGTGACCCCTGGCTTTGACAGGGTCCTTTTCCCGAAGGAAGGGGCCGAGATAGTTCAGTTTCAGATAACAGAAGAGTGTGCCGTCGCTGGGAAGCCCATTAAGGAACTTGGACTTCCCAAGGATTCTCTTATAGTAGCCGTTTATGACGAGAAGGATTCCCTGACGATACCTTCTGGTGATACAAGGATTCCAAATAGGGGAACGGTTGTCGTGTTCGCCAAGAACAGCGCCCTCCAAGAAGTGAAGAGGGTGTTCGAGGCAAAGAAAGGAGAGGAGGAATGAGCAAAAGGTTATAAACCCTCGTTGTTAGACCCCGACGTCCCATTTCATCCTCATAAAAGGGGATGGTCATGATGGAAGATGTCATCAAGGCCATAGTCGAGGCGGAGAAGGAAGCTGAGAGGAGGATTGAGGAAGCTAAGGAGAGAGCAAAGGCCATCGTCAGGGAGGCGAGAGGGGAAGCTAAGAAGATAGAGGAGGAGATACTCAAGGAGGCCGAGAAGAAGGCTTCCGAAATCATCGAGGCCAAGAGGAGAGAAGGGGAGGAGGAAGCACGGAAGATTAAGGAGGAAGGGGAGAGAGAGTTGGAGGAGCTCAAGATAAGGGCCACTGAGAACCTTGAGAAGGCCGTCGAAGAGGGCGTAAAGCTCATCAGAGGGGTCTGAAATGTTCAGGCCCGAAGAGATGGTCAAGATAGAGCTCATAAGCCTCAACCGATACAAGGATGCCCTCCTAACTTACCTTCATGAGAAGGGCGTCGTGGAGCTCAGGGAGGTCAAGGTTGAGGGTGTCCAGAGGGACGCTCCCAACGAATTCTACCGGAAGGCCACCTCCTACAGCATAGGCCTATCAAGGCTCGTAGATACCCTCAGAACCCACCTGCCCGGGAAGAAGGGAGGCCTCAAGGAGTTCTTCTTCCCTCCCGAAAAGCGTAGAAGGAAATACCGCTATAGGGGGATAGAGGCCCTCGTGAAAGACGTGGAGGCTTTTCTCTCGAAGGTTGAGCTCGAGATAAAGGGCATTGAAGGAAGGATAAGTGCCATAAACAACGAGATAGCGGCCATAAAGGAGGATATCGCGACCCTTGAGACACTTTCAGCCCTTGACATAGATGTCGAGTACCTGAGGCCCAGAAGAATGCTGGAGATAGAAGTCGGTCTCGTGGAGGCGGAAAGGTACCCTTCACTAATTGAAGATCTCAAGAAGGCTCTGGAAGGCCGGTTCGTTCACGTTGAAAGATCCCTTGGACCTAGTGTCCTCCTCATCATAGCATTCCTCAAGAAGGATGCGGATAAGGCCATACCTATACTGGCTAAGCACTCCTTCGAGAGGCTTGAGATTCCAGAGGGCACTGGGAAGCCGAGAGAGCTGATAAGGAAGCTCAAAGAGAAGTTAAAGGAGAAAGAGAGGGAGCTCGAGGAAGCAAAAAAGGAAGCCCGGAAGCTCGCCGAGAAGTACTTTGACGACCTAGTCTTCTACAAGGAGCTCATGGACAACGAGAGGGATAAGGGCAACTTCCTCGACCACCTAGCGAGAACTGATATGACGTTCGCACTCGTCGGATGGGTCCCCAAGAGGGATGTTGATGAGCTGCTGGAGGGCATAAAGAAGATTACGGAGGGCAAGGCCTACGTAAACGTCAGGGAGCCAAGTCAAGAAGAGTTAGACGACGTTCCGATAAAGCTCAAGAATCCCGATATCTTTAAGCCCTTCGAGATGCTCACGGAAATGTACGGCGTGCCAAAATACAACGAACTCGATCCCACCCCGATACTCGCCTTCACCTATTCCCTCTTCTTCGGCTTCATGCTCACGGACTTCATGTATGGCCTCATAATAGCTATAATCTCAGCCCTGCTCATAAAAGGTCATTCCAAGCTCAGGGACGGCGTCTGGAAGTTCTCGAAGATAATGCTCTGGAGCTCCATCTTCACCATGGTCCTCGGCATGGCCTTTGGCAGTTACTTCGGAAACGCCCTCGAGATGGCGGGCATTAACGTCCCCAAACTTCTCGACACAATGAGCGAGGCCCTTACAGTACTCATAATAGCCCTAGCGATAGGTCTAGCCCACCTCTTCACAGGTTATACCCTCGGCTTCCTCGTCAAGCTCAGGAACGGGGACAAGAAAGGCGCGATACTCGAGCAGCTGCCTTGGATGCTCATCATAGTGGCCATCGTCCTCTACGCCCTCTCCCTGAAGACGCCGGTGCCAGAGGTCATTATCAAGGCCATCTTTGGGTTGGGCATAATACTCTTCGTCGTCGGCGAGATTGTGAGCAATGGCGGCCTGGCGGCGCTCCTGCTAATCTCCGACTTCTTCGGCTTCATCGGTAACTGGCTCAGTTACGCAAGGCTCATGGCCCTTGCCCTCGCCACCGCGGGCATAGCCTTGGTCGTCAACATTATGGTAGGCATGATATGGCCCTTCAAGATTGGACCTGTGCCCCTTGGCATTCTCCTGGGGCTTATAGTGTTCGTGGGAGGCCACATATTCTCGACGGCGATAAACGCCCTGGGAGCCTTCGTTCACGCTCTTCGCCTACACTACGTTGAGTTTTTCGGAACCTTCTACTCGGGCGAAGGGAAGAGGTTCGAGCCCTTCGCCTCGAGGAGAGAAGTCTCGGAGTTGGAGCTGGAAAGCTAACGGAGGTGGTAATATGGAGCCGATAGTTTATGTGGCCCTCGGAATGGCCCTTGGTGCTGGAATAGCTGGAGCCGCTTCCTCCTTTGGAGTCGGAATAGCGGGTGCTGCTGCAGCAGGCGCCGTTGCCGAAGACGAGAAGAACTTCAGGAACGCGCTGATACTTGAGGGTCTGCCAATGACCCAGAGCATCTACGGACTCATCACCCTGTTCCTCATAGCCCTGACCGCCGGGATCATAGGGGGTGGCTTTAAGTTCGCCGAGGCAACCACCGAGAACATCATCAAGAGCGCCATCCTCTTTGGTGCTGGCCTCACCGTAGGTTTAACGGGCCTCTCGGCCATCCCGCAGGGGATTATAGCCAGTGCCGGTATCGGAGCCGTCAGCAAGAACCCCAAGACCTTTACCCAGAACATAATCTTTGCGGCCATGGCCGAGACGATGGCCATCTTCGGTCTCGTCGGAGCCATAGTCCTGATAATGAGCATCCGCTGACCCACCAATCTTTTCTTTAGGAGGAAGGACGATGAACGGGGCCAAGCTGATAATCAACGAGATAAACAGGGAGGCCGAGCAGAAAATTAAGTATGTGCTCGAAGAAGCAGAGAAAGAGGCCGCGAAGATCAGAGAAGAGGCCAGGAAGAGGGCCGAAGACAGGGCCGAGTGGATACTGAGGAAGGCCCAGACACAGGGGGAGATGGAGAAGCAGAGGGTAATAGCCAACGCGAAGCTTGAAGTCAGGAGGAAAAGGCTCGCCCTCCAGGAGGAGCTCATAGAGGAGGCTCTGAATGCTATAAGAGACAGGCTGGCTAACCTCCCCAAAGCCGAGTACCTTGAGACGATAAAGGGCCTCCTGAAGGCCTCTATAGAGGAGCTTGGAGAGGAGAAGGTGCGGGTCAGCTCGAACGAGGAGACCCTCAAACTCATAGCCGAAAACATAGATGAGATTAAGGCCTTCCTCAGGGAAAGCCTTGGCAGGGAGGTAAGCTTGGAACTAGGAGAGAAGATAGAGACCATAGGAGGCGTCGTCGTCGAGAACCAGGATGGAAGCGTCAGGGTTGACAACACGTTCGAGGCCAGGATGGAGAGGATGATAGGGGAGCTCAGGGCCACCATAGCCAGGATACTCTTCGGGTGATACGGATGGACGCCTCGACGATAACTACGCTCCTTAACACCACCATCGCGGTTGTCTTCACCTGGGTGGCCTACAAGACGGGCCAGATGATCTGGAAGTACACCCCCTACTCCTACCCCAATGCAAGGATAAGGGCTATGGAGGCCCGACTCCTCAGCGACCAAAGGATAAGCGAGCTCGCCGAGAGCAGGACGCTCTCGAACTTCGTCGTTAACCTTGAGGACACGGACTACAGAGAGAGGCTCAGCGGTCTGGAGGAGAAAGGTGCAGAGGATATTGAAAGGGCCCTTGAGCTTAACCTCGCCGACCTCCAAGCCCTATTCATAAAGATAATGCCTAAGAGGGTCAAGGGATTCTTCGAATTGCTCTTCCAGGAGTGGGACATCAGGAACGTGGCCAACGTTGTGAAGGCTAAAATGGTAGGGGAGCCCGCCATCGACTACGTGGTGCCCGCTGGTCTTCTCTTGGACAAGGTCAGAGCTATGGCAGAGGCCAAGACCATGGAGGAGATGCTCGTAATACTGGAGGGAACCGACTATGAGGAGCCTCTTCGCAGGCTCCTCCTAAAAGAGATAGACCTCCAGGAGTTCGAGACGGAGCTCTACCGCATCTACTACGGTCGTCTCCTTAAATACGCCCTCTCAAGGAAGGGTGAGGAGAAGTTAATTTTAGAGGAGTTCGTGCGTCTGACGATAGATGCTAAGAACATCTCAACAATACTAAGGGCGAAAACCGCCAGTCTGTCGGCTGAATATATAAGGAGAAACCTAATTCCAGGGGGATACCTGGGGGAAAAGACGCTTGAAGCCCTAGCGAATACTGAGGACGCCGCCATGGCCCTCGGAGAGCTGGAGGAAACGAGGTACTCAGAAGTCGTTAAGGAAACCAGGGAGGCCATCGAGAAGGGAGACATAGGCGCCGTCGAGAAGGCACTATTAAGGTTCATCAAGAGGAGGATGAGGGAGCTAAGCCAATTCTACCCCCTCAGCGTGGCCGTTGCCCTTGCATATCTGCTGGAGAGAGAAGCGGAGGTCAGGAAGCTCAAAGCCATCGCAAAGCTCATAGAGGACGGCGTACCTCCGGAGAAGATTAGGGAGCTCGTAGGTGAGGTGGCATGAAGATCGTGGTTATCGGTGACCAAGATACTGCCCTAGGCTTCAGGCTAGCGGGTGCTCACGAGGTTTACGCCTTTGATGAGGCCCCCCTCTCGATAGAGAGGGCGAGGAACAAGCTCAAGGAGCTTATAGAGAGGGAGGACGTTGGCATTATCCTGATAACGGAGAGGCTGGCCGAAAAGGTTGGCGTTCCCGACGTCAAATTCCCGATAATCCTTCAGATTCCTGATAAGTTTGGCCCCGTAAGGGGCGAGGAAGTCCTTAAGGAAATCGTTAGGAGGGCAATTGGGGTTGAGATAAGGAGGTGAATCCCGTGCCAGCCAAGGGTAGGATAATTAGAGTTACTGGCCCCCTCGTGGTTGCCGATGATATGAAGGGGGCTAAGATGTACGAGGTCGTTAAGGTCGGTGAGCTGGGCCTTATAGGGGAAATCATCAGGCTCGAGGGGGACAAGGCCGTCATACAGGTATACGAGGAAACGGCTGGTATCAGACCAGGGGAGCCCGTCGAAGGCACTGGAACCTCGCTTAGCGTTGAGCTCGGCCCCGGCCTGCTAACCTCGATATACGACGGAATACAAAGACCTCTTGAGGCCCTCAGGGAGCTCAGCGGCGACTTCATAGGAAGGGGCCTCACGGCCCCCGCCCTTCCAAGGGATAAAAAGTGGCACTTTACGCCTAAGGTCAAGGTCGGCGATAAAGTTGTCGGTGGCGACATCATCGGTGAGGTTCCCGAGACGAGCCTCATAGTTCACAAGATAATGGTTCCCCCAGGAATCGAGGGCGAGATAATCGAGATAGCCGAGGAGGGTGAGTACACGGTCGAGGAGGTCATAGCGAAGGTCAAGACGCCGAGCGGCGAGATCAAGGAGCTCAAGATGTACCAGAGGTGGCCCGTCCGTGTGAAGAGGCCCTACAAAGAGAAGCTACCGCCCGAAGTGCCCCTAATAACGGGCCAGAGGGTCATTGACACTTTCTTCCCCCAGGCCAAGGGCGGAACAGCGGCAATTCCCGGTCCCTTCGGTTCAGGAAAGACCGTCACACAGCACCAGTTAGCTAAGTGGAGCGACGCTCAGGTTGTGGTTTACATAGGCTGCGGTGAGCGCGGAAACGAGATGACAGATGTTCTCGAGGAATTCCCGAAACTCAAGGACCCGAAGACAGGGAAGCCGCTCATGGAGAGAACGGTTCTCATAGCGAACACATCCAACATGCCGGTAGCGGCAAGGGAGGCTTCGATTTACACGGGAATAACCATAGCGGAATACTTCAGGGACATGGGCTACGATGTCGCTCTCATGGCAGATTCAACGAGCAGGTGGGCGGAGGCTCTGAGGGAGATCTCCGGCCGTCTCGAAGAGATGCCCGGTGAGGAAGGTTATCCAGCTTATCTGGCCAGCAAGATAGCCGAGTTCTATGAAAGGGCGGGCAGAGTTGTAACGCTCGGAAGTGACTACCGTGTCGGAAGCGTCTCCGTTATAGGTGCCGTCTCTCCACCCGGTGGTGATTTCAGCGAGCCCGTCGTCCAGAACACGCTGAGAGTTGTGAAGGTCTTCTGGGCCCTCGATGCCGATTTAGCGAGAAGGAGGCACTTCCCCGCAATCAACTGGCTCACGAGCTACTCCCTGTACGTTGACTCGATAAAAGACTGGTGGCACCAGAACGTCGATCCCGAGTGGAAATCGATGAGGGATTGGGCCATGGCCCTTCTCCAGAAGGAGGCAGAGCTTCAGGAGATAGTCAGGATAGTTGGGCCAGATGCACTTCCGGAGAGGGAGAGGGCGATACTCCTTGTCGCCAGGATGCTCCGTGAGGACTACCTCCAGCAGGATGCATTCGATGAAGTTGATACTTACTGCCCACCCAAGAAGCAGGTTACCATGATGAGGGTTCTCCTCAACTTCTACGAGAAGACCATGCAGGCCATAGACAGGGGCATTCCTATCGAGGAAATCGCAAAGCTTCCCGTGAGAGAAGAGATAGGCAGAATGAAGTTCGAGCCCAACGTGGAGAAGATAGCCGCCCTCATTGATAAGACAAACGAGCAGTTTGAAGAGCTCTTCAGCAGGTATGGGTGATGGCGATGGCTGGTAAGGAGTACTCCACGATAAGCAAGATCTACGGACCTCTGATGATAGTTGAGGGAGTTAAGGGAGTGGCTTATGGAGAGGTCGTTGAGGTCGAGACCGAGACCGGGGAGAAAAGGAAGGGGCAGGTGCTCGATGCAAGGGAGAACCTCGCGATAGTCCAGGTCTTTGAAGGAACAAGAGACCTAGACATAAAGACAACCCGTGTCCGCTTTACAGGTGAGACTCTCAAAGTCCCCGTGAGCATGGACATGCTTGGAAGGATATTCAACGGCATCGGCAAGCCCATAGACGGCGGCCCCGAGATAATTCCTGAGGACAGGCGCGATGTCCACGGTGCCCCCCTCAACCCGGTCGCGAGGGCCTACCCAAGGGATTTCATCCAGACTGGCATTTCTGCCATAGACGGAATGAACACCTTGGTTAGGGGCCAGAAGCTGCCCATCTTCAGCGGTTCAGGTTTACCGCACAACAAGCTGGCAGCGCAAATAGCCAGGCAGGCGAAGGTCCTCGGTGAGGAGGAGAGCTTTGCCGTCGTCTTCGCGGCCATGGGAATAACCTATGAGGAGGCCAACTTCTTCAAGAAGAGCTTCGAGGAGACAGGAGCAATAGAGAGGGCCGTGCTCTTCCTCAACCTCGCCGACGATCCGGCAATCGAGCGCATCATTACTCCCCGCATAGCCTTGACGGTAGCTGAATACTTGGCATTCGACTACGATATGCACGTGCTCGTGATCCTTACCGACATGACCAACTACTGTGAAGCTTTAAGAGAGATTTCCGCGGCGAGGGAAGAGGTTCCTGGAAGGAGAGGCTATCCGGGCTACATGTACACTGACCTCGCCACCATATACGAGCGCGCCGGAAGGGTCAGGGGCAAGAAGGGAAGCATAACCCAGATGCCTATCCTCACGATGCCCGATGACGACATAACTCACCCAATCCCCGATCTGACTGGATACATCACCGAGGGCCAGATAGTCCTCAGCAGGGAGCTCCACAGGAAGGGAATCTATCCACCCATCGATGTCCTTCCGAGCCTCAGCCGTCTGATGAAGGACGGTATCGGCAAGGGTAGGACGAGAGACGACCATCCGCAGCTCGCCCAGCAGCTCTATGCAGCTTACGCTGAGGGACGCTCGCTGAGGGACCTCGTGGCAGTTGTGGGTGAGGAAGCTTTGAGCGAGACAGACAAGAAGTACTTAGAGTTCGCCGACAGATTTGAGCGCGAATTCATCGCTCAGAGCTATGACGAGGATAGGAGCATAGAGGAGACCCTCGACCTCGGCTGGGAGCTCCTCGCGATACTCCCGGAGAGCGAACTCAAGAGGGTCAAGAGGGAGCAGATACTCAAGTATCACCCCAAGTACCGCAAGCGCTCCTCTCAATGATTTTTTTCTTAGGTGAGCGGCATGCCGGAGATGCTAAAGGTCAAGCCGACCCGCATGGAGCTTCTCAAGCTCAAGAGACGCGTTAAGTTAGCTGAGAGGGGCCACAAGCTCCTCAAGGAGAAGCAGGATGCCCTCATAATGGAGTTCTTCACAGTCTACGACGAGGCCCTGGCCCTGAGGAGAGAGCTAAACCAGAAGATGGCTGCAGCCTTCGAGGTTCTCAGAAAGGCCCAATTAGAAGTGGGCACGCTCAGGCTCCGAGAGATAGCCTTGGGGGTCAAGAAGAACGAGGAGATAGAGGTAAAGACGAGGAACGTCATGGGTGTTAGAGTTCCCCTGATAGAGGTCCCCAAGCTCCGGAGAAAGCCGAGCGAGAGGGGTTATCCCCTCGTGGCAAGCACCGCGAGCGTGGACGCAGCCGCCGAAAAGTTCGAAGAGGTCTTAGAGCTGGCTATAAAACTGGCCGAGGTTGAGGAGGCCCTCAAGAGACTCGGGAAGGAGATAGAAAAGACGAAGCGCAGGGTCAACGCCCTTGAGTACATAATCATCCCAAGGATGAAGAACACCATAAAATTCATCGAGCAGCACCTCGATGAGATGGAGAGGGAGAACTTCTTCAGGCTGAAGAGAGTTAAGGCCCTCATAGAGGCGAGATCCGAATGATTGTGTAGGTTTTTATGTAGGCACATTGCTTAAATATCCCCGTTTCCTAAATTTTTTTGGTGGTGAGATTGGGTGAGTACTTTATAGGGCCCGATCTCGATCCGAGAAAGGACCATGTTCTGTATAAGGACGATGAGCACATGGTTGTTTACCTTGGGACCCAAGAAGGAGGCGAAGACGTCGACGTCAACACCTACTTAATTGTGAGTAATGGGAAGGGCATTATCATAGATCCGGGAGGATACAAAATCTTCTCCAAGGTTCTCGCCAATGCCTCCAAGTACGTTGATCCTCAAGATATCGAGTACGTTTATATGTGCCACCAGGATCCTGACGTCGCCGGAAGCATCCCTCTCTGGAGGGAAGTCAGCAACGCCAAGATAATAATCCACTGGCTCTGGACGCGCTTTCTCCCGCACTTTGGTTTTGAGAACATAAGGGGAATAGTCCATGAGTTATCCGACGACGGGGAGAGCATGAAGTTCGGTGCAACGACGCTCGAGTTCATACCCGCCCACTTCCTCCACAGCCCCGGTCATTTCACAATATATGACCGCAGGAGTAAGTTCTTGTTCTCGGGGGACATAGGAATAGCGTTTCCAGAGGAGTCTTATCTCGTCGTCGAAAACATGGAGAGACACATACAGGCCATGCGGCCTATTCATGAGAGGCTTATGGCAAGTAACAAGGCCATAAAGGCTTGGCTCAGCAAGGTCAGGCACCTTGACATAGAGGCGATACTACCCCAGCACGGAGCCATAATTCCCAGGAAGTACATACCCAGGTTCTTCGACTTCCTTGAAAATCTGAAGGTTGGAGTAGATCTGCTCTGAGGTGAAAGGGATGGATGTGAGAAGCATCGAAAAGGCATCGAACGCACTGGCCCAGTCCCTAAGAATAAAGACCTCCAGTAGGGAGGCCAGCAAAATAATCGACGAACTCGCGGAGGAAATCAGTGGCAAGTTCAGTGAAAACAACGCAGTGATAATCGAGAATATCGCTAAGTTATCCCAAGTCATGAAAGAGCTCGAGCGTTTTCAGAGAGAGTTCCTTCCCTTCTTTCAGAGGTTCGAGCTCTTCGCCCGCGAGTTCAATACTCTCGTAGAGAACCTCGAATACATATCAAGAATAAGCGATTCAATAGCAGGTGTGGCTAAGCAGACAAACCTCGTTGCCCTCAACGCCTCAATAGAAGCTGCAAGAGCTGGAGAGTCTGGCAGAGGCTTCGCCGTCGTTGCCGACGAGATTAGGAGAATGGCCGTCCAGACGATGAACCTAGCCAAGGAGATAAAGGAGTTCAATGCAAAAGTCATGGGGCAGTTAGAAACCCTTAGGGATGCCCTGGATGTCATAGACAGGATTAAAGAGGGGACGGAGATGCTCAGCAGGGATATAGGGGTTATAGTTGAGATAAGTAACATTCTTAGCAGCATCTCAAAGGAGCAGGAGGAGATCGTGAACAACATTAAAAGGATGAAGGGCATAGCACTCGCCCTTCGGAAGTTCTCGGATATGCAAGACAAATATAATAGGGAGCTCGCATCTCTTCTCCGCTTCATGGTAAGCGAGTATTCTCGCAAGCAGATGAGAGGTGAAACTCTATGACCAAGAGGCTCTACTACGAGGACCCATACCTTCGGGAGACCGAGGCAAGGGTTCTAGGCGTGAGGGAGAAGACTGGGAAGACCTGGGTTAGGCTCGACAAAACGATATTCTATCCTGAAGGAGGCGGCCAACCCGGCGATAGGGGTATTATCGAGGGTGACGGCTTCAGGTTAACCGTTGAGAATACCATCGAAGAGGGAGAAGACATTTGGCACGTCGGAAGGCTCGAGGGAAGGAAGCCGAAAGAGGGCGATATCGTGAGGATGCGACTCGACTGGGAGTGGAGATACGAGAACATGAGGCAACACACAGGCCAGCACATCTTGTCGGCGGTTCTAAAAAAGCTCTACGACCTCGACACAACGGGCTTCCAGATATTCGAGAGCCACAATAAGATAGAGGTGAACGGCCCCCTGAACTGGGAGATGATTGAGAAGGCCGAGCTCGAGGCCAGCAGACTCATTATCAAGGACATCCCAGTCACCATCGAGGAGTACAAGTACCTCCCAGACGATATCGTGGCTATCCTCAGGAAGCACGTGACGAAGGTCAAAGGCAAGATAAGGATAGTCCGTATAGGGGACGTTGACGTAACTCCTTGCGGCGGTACCCACGTGAGGAGCACGAGAGAGGTAGGGCTGATAAAGGTGCTTCGGTTTTACAAGAAGGGGAAGAACCTCTGGCGCATCGAGTTCGTCTGCGGCGGCAGGGCTATAAGGAAGCTCAACGAGCTTCTCAGGGACTACTGGGAAAGCCTCGAGGGTATGCCCAATAAGAATCCACCCCTGAGAGAGCGCGTCAAAGAGCTTCGGGAAACCATGAAGGGACTGGAAGATAGGATAGACGAACTGAGGCACGAGCTGTGGAGATGGAAAGGAGAGGCCCTGCTGGGAAGAGCTCAAGAGGTTGGACACTACAACATCGTGACCCTCGTCGAAAAGTGGGACATGAAGAACGCCCAAGCCTTCGCCGTGGACTTCGTGAGCAAGAACCCGGGAACCGTGCTCCTTCTGGCCAGTGAGAAGTACGTGCTCTTCGTAAGGAACGAGGAGGTCCCCGTTTCGATGAAGGAGCTCCTTCAGAGGGTTATAGATGAGCTGGGTGGAAAGGGAGGGGGAACTGACAACCTCGCCAAAGGCAGGGTAGAGGCTGACCCAGAAGACGTTCTTGAGGTAGCCAAGGAAAAGCTAAGGGAGCTCCTCGAGGCCTAAACGCTCATAAACTATCTTTTTCTGCCATTCTGGAACCTCTGGCCTCTTAACTTTTTCAAGGGCTCTCTCCCTGCTTATGAGCCCATGGCGAACGAGGGCCGCTATACGTCCGTGTTCAAAGGAGTGGCCGTGCTTTTCCCAGTAGCGCTCAAGGGCCGGCCCAAGTATGAGGCAGTTTGTCGTGTAGCCCGGCAGTTCGGGAAGCTTGAAGGGGAGCCTCTCGAGGATTCTAAGCCTCTCCTCCTCCATCATCATGGCCAGTAACCGCACCTGGACAACGCCACCGCTCATGAGCCTGTATGGGTGATGGCCAAAAGGGAGCTCGTGGCCCGTTATTATGTAACGATAACCCTTTCTGATGGCGTATTTCCTTAGGGTCTCCATGGTCCTCCGGGAGCAACGTCTGCAGGGCGAGTTACCCTTGAGGAGAGCATCGCGGAATATGTCCGAGTAATCCCTTCTTATCAGTGTGAAGGGGACACCAAGGTGCTCGGCGACACGGCGGGCGTTCTCTATAGCTTCTAAGGCCATAAAGCCATGATCCACTATAACGGCCTCGACATCGACGTCATAAACTTCTCTGGCTAGGTAAAGGGCAACTGTGCTATCCTTACCCCCTGAGTAAGCCACTATCGCCCTGTCCACGTCCTTCATGAGCTCCTCCAGCTCTGCCCTAACTTTTTCCCTGTCAACGGGATGCTTAAGGAAAACCTGACACTCCCTGCAGAGCGGCTTCCCGTCCACGATATCTATCCTCGCGACCCTCTCGTCGTTGATGCAGAGGGAGCAAGTGAGCATGAGGAAGGGATACCGTGAGGGTTTAAAAATCATCCTCTCCGAGAAGTGTTTTATACCAGGCAAACTTCCGTTGAAGCATGAAGATAGAGAACACGATTGCTAAGTTGCTTTCCCTAGGGACAGATCTAAGCACCAGGAACGCTATTAGGGCCGCTCTTTCCCTTATAAGTGAAAACGAGGAGCTGGCTGATCAGATATACGTTGAGCTCAAGAATAAGGCCTTTCGAGAGGACTTCGCAAAGGTTCCCCCAGAAAAGAGAGCGGTATTCATCCCCCAGTGCCTTAGAAACGTCAGGAACTGCAAAGCGGAGTTCACAGAGTACGGATGGAAGTGTAAGAAGTGCGGCAGCTGTCCTATCGGCGAGATAATCGAGTACGGAGAGAGTCTTGGCTACACACAGTTCTACATAGTGCCCGGTGGGAGTTTAGTCAAAAAGATACTGAAGAACAAGGTCCCGAAGGGCGAAATAAAAGCCGCCCTCGGAATAGCTTGCTGGCCCGAGCTCGCCGAGGCAGGAGAAAAGCTCTCCCATCTCAAAATACCTATCCAGGCCGTTCCGCTCCTCCGGGCCGGATGCATAAACACCCTCGTTGACGTTGAGGTAGTTAAGGAGTTCCTGAGGATTGGAATTGATGACATCAAAGGGCCCAAAAGAAGCTCCTCCCAATCATTATGACTATTTCAGCTCCATCCTCTCCCTCTTCACTAGCGGGGCGACTTCCCTCGCTACCCTCCTGACGCCGAAGAGCGTCAATGCATCCATGCGCTTGAGCTGGGCCAGAAGACAACCGCTTATCCTCACGTCTATGTACTTCTTCGCCTCCATGGCCGCCTTCAGGAGCTCCTTTATGCTCTCGGCCCTATCAAAGTCAAGGCCAGCCTTCCTGAGCCGCTCGACGTTGAGCTCGTGGATGGTGAGGGGCTGGAGCATCATCTCATCCACGCCAAGGGAAGCGGCCAATTCCGCTATTTTCGGAATATCCTCGTCATTTATGCCCGGCATGAAAATTGTTCTCACAACGGAGCGGACCGATTTATCACTGCCAACTATCTTCAGGGCGTTCACAACCCTGTCAAAGGTGTCTGCCCTCGTTATTGCCAGGTGTTTCTCCCTGCTGGCCGCGTCGAGGCTTATCATGACTATGTCAAAGTCGAGCTTCCGCCACAGCTTCTCGGTAAGGAGGGAGCCGTTCGTCTGGAGGTCGAGCCTTGCGTCAGGGAAGCGCTCCCTCAAAAGCTTGTTTACCTCAACTATCCTTGGCGAGAGCAGAGGCTCACCGTACTGTGAAACCGTTATCGCCTTCGGGTTGTCCCAACCGTAATAGCCAGGCCTGGGGGCATTTCCGAGCTTGACGGCCACGTTGGAGTAGCAGAATATGCAGTCATGATTGCAGGCGGGCGTTAACTCATAGCTCGGGTGGTGAACGGGATTCAGATTGCTTAAATCAAGACCCTGACAGAACTTGCAGTGAGAGGGATACGTCAAATCATCGACGAACTTCTTGAGTAGCCTCGCCTCCTTATTCTCCAAGACCTGGGGCTCTACACCCATCATCCTCGCGAACTCCTCCCATGAATACCGCATCATGAACTCACCCATGAGAGGGTTAGTTTTGGGGTTAAAAAGTTGCCCAGCCCAACTCTGGGAGGCTCTCCCCTTGTTACCCGAGTAGTCTAATCCTCCCGTCTGGACCCCTCGTGAAGCGACCGAGCTCCGTCCCGATCAAGTGCTCACCTCTGAAAACGGGCCCGTCCCTGCAGACGAGATAGGGACCGAGGGCACAGCTCCCGCAGACCCCTATGCCGCACTTCATATATCGCTCCGACGATACCTGAACGTTCCTGTACTCCATTATCTCAAGGACCTTGGCAAGCATGACCTCGGGCCCACAAGCATAGATGTAATCGAACTCATCCTTCCTCTCCCCCAGAACATCCGTGGGAAAGCCCTTTCTCCCAGCGCTCCCATCGTCCGTCGTAACAACAAGTTCGTCCACGAACTCTTCGACGTCGAGCAGTGCAAGTTCCTCCCTTGTCCTTGCCCCGTAGATGAGGGTTATTTGACCGAACTTATCGCGGTAGTGCTTAGCAAGGGCGTAGAGGGGTGGTATCCCAATGCCGCCAGCGACGAGAGCTACCCTATTGCCAAGGGGTTCAAAGCCGTGCCCATAAGGGCCCCTTATCCAGACGTAATCTCCTTCCTCGAGCTTAAAGAGCCTCGACGTGAATGGGCCGACCCTCTTGACGACTATCAAATCATCATCCGCCAGGCTGAAGGGCTTCTCCCCAACGCCGGGTAGCCAGAGCATTATGAACTGCCCCGGGACGAAGTCGAGCCTCTCCTCGAAGCGAAAGGCCTTGACGTTATCCGCTACCTCGAAGACCTCCCTAAGCACCATTCTCCTTAGCAACCCTCTCACCCCTCGGCCTCCCAATTATCTCGTCCTCCTCCATAACAAGTTCTCCCCTGAGAAACGTCATTATAACCTTTCCCTTTAGCCTCCAACCCTCGTAGGGACTCCAGCCAGCTTTGGTGTAGAAGTCATCAGCCCTTACGACCCACTCCCTCTTCAAATCCACGACTATTATGTCAGCGTCCTTGCCCTCTGAGAAGCCCTTGGTTTTCAGGCAGAAGAGCCTTGCCGGGTTAAGGGCAGTTTTCTCCACGACGTCCCAGAGGGTCAGCAACCCCCTGTTTACAGCGTCGAGGAGCAAGGCAAGCTCAGTCTCAAGGCCCGGGAGCCCCGCGGCCCCTCCCTCTTTGTCCTCAGGAGTGTGAGGGGCATGGTCACTCGCGATGACTGGAACGTCCTTTATGTGCTCCCAGAGGAAGCGCCTATCTTTCTCATCCCTCAGCGGAGGATAAACCTTGAGGAAAGGATTCCTCTCGTAATCCCTCCTCGTGAGGAAAAGGTGATGGGGGGTTACCTCGAAGCTCACCCACGAGAATCCCCTTTTGAGGATCTCTTTCAGGCCCTCCGCGGTGGATACGTGGCAGATGTGGAGCCTCTTCTTGATCCTTTCCGCCGCATCGAGGGCCTTCCTTATGGCAACCACCTCGACTATTGGAGGCCTCTCAGGAAACCGAATTATCAGGGATGCTTCCTCAGCATGGACGTGGAGGGGGCCGGGAGCGCAGGAATAATCTGCCTCGAAGTCTTCCGAAAAGATTCCACCCGTGGAGGCTCCCATAAAGGCCTTGTAAAAATCGGCCTTTACCGCCTTAGCCTCTTCGCAGTTGCCAGCTAGGAGAAAACCGAGGGCGTAGTCGGCGTAGCTCCTCCTGAAGATCCTCCCCCGGAGCCGAAACGTTCTCTCATCCATCACAGGCGGCCTCGTATTTGGCATGTCAAAGACCGTCGTTATCCCGCCATGGATTGCCGCCATGGTCCCGCTCTTGACAGTCTCCTTATGACTCTCTTCAAAGTCCCTCAGGTGGACATGAACATCTATCATGCCCGGCAGAAGAACCTGACCGCGTCCAAGCCGTAGGATTTTTTCTCCCTTGAGCTCGCCCTTTGAGAACCTCACTATCTTTCCTTCCTCTATTGCAACGCTGCCTTCCACAACTTGTCCGTTGTAAGGAAACTTGCCAACGAAGACTAAGTCAAACATCTTGGCTCCCGCCTTCCTTGAACCTAACGAAGATATAAAGGTTTGCCGCAATCGTTGTTATGCCCAACACTAAACCCCGATTCTTAAGTTTTTTCTGCGTTTCTACAAACCTCCCGCATCCTTTAGTGCCCATATGAGCAATTTTTGCTATCATCCAATTCAAACTGAGGTTCCAATAGCTCTCATGGCTAATAGAAACCTTAGTTATCCTTAGTTACGATAAAAAACCCACGGATCCAGCCAGAAGTTCAGGGGATTTAAAGGGCCTTCGTAATCCTTAAATAGGGCCTCTTATGTATAAATCCATGCCGCGGCCCCTATGGGCCGACACCGCTGTCTGAACTAAATACACGGCAGGTGGTTAGGAGATGAAGAGGAGTCTGGCCGTTGTGCTGGCAATATTTATGGCATTTAGCATACTGGCGACTCCAATAGCCAAACCGGTGGCGGCAGAGGAGCAGAAGACCCTCAAGATAGCAATGTATTCCGCCACTGGTTCGCTCTTCATGGGTGTCTGGAACCCCAGCTCCTCTGGATTCACCGACGTTTACTCCGTCAGGGCTGCTGGTATAGCCACCGATGAGGGTGCCAGTGTTTGGGGCATCGACGGTGTTCCGCACCCCTACAGGTGTACTATAGTTGAGGCCAAGGAGAACGTTCCCGTTCCAGAGGACGCCGTGATATTCAACTCCACCACTGACACTTGGGTGGCAGCGCACGCCGGCGAGATCGCCCCGACCTACGTCAGGTTCAAGTGCCAGAAGATATACTTCCACGATGGCCACAAGCTTAGCGTCGCCGATGTCATGTTCGCCTACGCCTGGGCCTTCGAGTGGATTACCCAGGATGGCCCGGACGACCCGTACTACGATGCCACCGAGGCCGACTGGAGCGGTGACTACTACTCTAAGCTTCTCGGTATAAGGGTCGTTAGCGAGGACGACAACTACTTCGAGGTCGAGCTTTACCACACCTACACCTTCGCGGCCTACAAGCCCAACCAGTGGTGGTACTTCACACCCTACACCAGCTATCCCTGGCAGCTCACTTACGCGATAGCCGAGGTCGTCGCCCACGATCCGGCCTACTCCTACAGCGAGGCCACCGAAGAGGTTCAGCAGATTGATATGCTTACCCCTGCCCACGCCCAGAGGGTTCTAGAGGAGCTCGAGAAGCTCAAGAAGGAGAAGCCCATACCAGACTACCTCAAGCCTTACATATACGACGAGCAGGACGAGATAAAGGAGTATGACGACATAATCAACTTCATTAAGGAGCACAACCACATGTACATCTCCAACGGTCCCTACATCATCGACGTTTACAAGCCCGAGAACCTCTACCTCAGGTACGTTAAGTTCGACAAGTGGGTCCTCCCAGAGTTCGCTGAGGACGAGTACAAGTTCGGTCCCGACTTCGATGTCATCGAGCTTTACGGTATCCAGAACGAGCAGACCATAATTCTCGGCGTCGCCAGCGGTGAGTATGACCTCTCGCTGTACTCGTTCCCGGCCTTCAAGTTCGCCGGGCTCAGCGAGGAGGACAAGGCCAAGATAGACATGTACAAGAACATCGGTGGCTTCTGGGACATGGTCTGGAACCCGGTCCATGATAAGGACAACCCGTACCTTATAACCGTCGGTGACAAGAAGTACTTCAACCCGTTCGCCATCAGGGAAATCAGGTTTGCCCTAGAGTACCTCATCAACAGGAACTACATTGTCCAGAACATCCTCCAGGGTTCCGGTGGTCCGATGTACATCCCCTGGACCAGCGGTGATGAGATCGCCCTCAAGAAGCTCCAAGTCGTTATGGACGCCTTCGGAATCGATGCCCAAGGCGATGAAGAGTACGCCCTCCAGCTCATAGATGAGGCCATGCAAAAGGCCGCCGCCGACCTTAAGGCCATGGGTTACACCCTTAAAAAGGAGAATGGCAAGTGGTACTTCGAGGGTGAGCCTGTCAAGATAGTCGGTATCGGCAGGCAGGAGGACGAGAGGAAGGACGAGGCTTACTACATTGCCGAAATTCTCAAGAAAGCCGGCTTCGAGGTAGAGGTCAAGATAGTTGACAGAAGGACGGCCAGCCAGATGGTCTACCTCTCCGATCCGGCTAATTACGAGTGGGGCTACTACACCGAGGGTTGGGTTGCTAGTGGTAGCAACCCGTACTCGATAAGCAGGATACTCCAGTACTACACCACAGCCTGGTTCGGACCCGGCTTCGTTGGCTGGAAGTTCACGCCCGAGAACACTTACAGAGCAACGGTCGAGGAAGTTCTCAAGTTCCTCGGCGACGGCGACATCCAAACAGCAATTGACCTGCTTGAGCTTGAGTACTACACCACACCCGAGAAGCTCCAGGAGATACTCAACTGGACTGCCGACGACATTGGAACTCTCATCTACACGAGCGATTACAACGGCGTCAAGGTTGACTCTACCGAGAAGTACTGGGACCTCAACAAGATAGGAGCTGCCCTCGGAATCTACGAGAGCTTCAGGGTCTTCACTGCCGAGACCTGGGAGTTCTTCCCCGTCAACAAGAAGATTAAGTTCAGGATCATGGACCCAGCAGTCGGCCTCGGAAACTCCATCGTCCTGAAGGGCGCTTACCTTGCTGAGGCCCCAACAACCGAGACTCCAACCAAGACTGAGACACAAACCGCCACCGAGACCCCGACGAAGACTGAAACACAGACCCAGACTGTTACAGAGACCGTCACCGAAACTGCCACCCAGACAGCTACCGAGACCGAGACCGGCGGAGGGATCTGCGGACCGGCGGCCCTAATCGGGCTTGCCATAATACCGCTACTCCTCAGGAGGAGGCGTTGACCTCCTCCCTTTTCTTCCAAGTTTTTGAAAATTTTCCTTCTTCGATGGTCTTTCATAGTAATCTGTTCTGAACGTTTCGACGATTCTCGAGGATAAGATATTTAAAGTAGTTTTACAAGCCTGAAAAGGATAATGCTCAAAATTGAGCTTCAAAGCCTATGTGCGACAGGGGAGGATGAAAAATGGGGATGGGTAAATACCTGCTCATAAGAGCTATCAACGCTCTAAT
This sequence comes from Pyrococcus yayanosii CH1, assembly GCF_000215995.1. Lineage (NCBI taxonomy): Archaea > Methanobacteriati > Methanobacteriota > Thermococci > Thermococcales > Thermococcaceae > Pyrococcus > Pyrococcus yayanosii. Next base: position 1,397,010 of record NC_015680.1, read on the forward strand.
AGTTCTTGGAATAGTGACACTGGTGGTGGCAGCGCTCTTCGTGAAGGTCGCTGAGAAGAACTTGACTGACCAGATAATCTCTCAAGTAAATGCCGAATATCAAAGCCTGCTCCAAAAAGGTAGGGCACCCGAAGACCCTGAGGCTTGGAAGCAGGCGAGAATTGAGTACTACAAGCAGCTCTACCATCTCGATAAGCCATACTGGTGGAGGGTCTTTTACTATGCCAAGAGGACGATAACCCTCGACTTCGGAAACACAAGGATTCCAATCTTCGGAACCGAGAGGAACGTCAAGAACATTATAGCCCTGGCCCTTCCAAGAACGATTCTCCTGTTTACAACGGCCCAGATAATAGTCATAATCATAGGGCTGTTACTCGGTGTCAAAGCGGCTCAGAAGGTTGGTAGCTTCTTCGACAGGGCCCTCTCAATATTGGCATTGCTAACGACCAGCATACCGATGTGGTGGTTCGGAATGATAATGTTACTCATCTTCGCATTCAAGCTTGGCTGGTTCCCCGCGAACTCGATGCCTGATCCGAATCTCACCGGCCTCGCCCACGTCCTCGACGTCGCAAAGAGGCTAGTCTTGCCAATAATTACAATAGTGTTCGTCCTCTTTGGAGGATGGGCCTGGGTCACCAGGAACATAATGGTCGGAACCATGCAGGAGGACTTCATCATGGCGGCAAGGGCCAAGGGCGTCCCTGAGAGAAAGGTAATTTATGGCCACGCCCTTCGTGCATCGGCCCCGCCAATCGTGACCATGACGATATTTTCCCTACTTGCCTCATTAGGTGGTGCAATAATCACTGAGAGCGTCTTCAACTGGCCCGGAATGGGCAGAGTTTACTGGATAGCAATCGAAACCAACGAAATAAACCTCGTCATGGGACTGACGTTCATAAACGTTGCCCTATATCTAGCCGGAGTAATAATAGCCGACATATCTTATGGGTTCCTCGACCCAAGAGTCAGGGTAGGCGCCTCGGCCAGGGTGTGAGGTGGTTAAAATGAGGTGGGTCGACATAAAGGACTCCATCTCAAACTTTTGGTTCGAGTTTAAGAGACAGAAGACTGGGCTGCTCGGTATAGCCCTCTTAATATTTTGGATACTCGTTGCTATAGGGGCACCTTATATCACGGAACCTAACATTCCTGAGAAGTGGAGGCAATCCGCATGGATTGATTATCCCAAGACCGTTCCCCCAACGTGGACAGGGATATTTACGGGTGTGAAGGAGGCTCCTCACGAGATCATACCAATGGAGGAGCTCCAGAAGTACACAAGCGTGGAGGACGGTATCATAAAGATAGACATACCCTACAATATGAAGTATGATATTCCACCTCAGGACATCGTCATAAGGAATATAAGCGGGAACTCCACCAACAGGAGACTCAGGCCCTCCCTAAGCTTGTACATCGTAAGACCAGATGGAAAGACCGTGACCTTGCTCTCAGGAATCAAGATCAAGGGTGCCACCGACATCCAGATTGCCAGGGATAATGAGGTAAGGAAGAATGTAATAGAGTGGGTCAAGCAAGAGACAGGAATTCAGCTCGACCCCAATAAGGAGTTCCAGCTCATGACAACTCTTGACACACTGAGAATAGTCTTCGCCCAACTCACCCCCGACATCTTCGATTCACCTCAACCACTCATGGGCGAGTACCACATAATCATCGAGGTAAAGACCCCCAAGGGGACCAGCGTTGATCTCTCAGGAACAGAAGTCATACTAACCGGAAGAACATATGGCCATCTCGGAACGGATGACAAGGGCAGAGACCTCTTCGCTGGCATAGTTTGGGGTTCCAGGGTGTCCCTGACCATAGGCATTGCAACGGCCGTGCTCACAGTCCTCGTCGGAATATTCTATGGCGTCACGGCAGCATACTTTGGAGGCTGGACGGACGAGATAATGATGAGGTTCCAGGAGTTCATGGCCTCCATCCCGAGCCTCCCGATACTCATCCTGCTGGGAACCTACTTCGGAGGCCACATAGCCCTTTGGCAGATAGTGCTCTTACTGGTGCTCTTCGGATGGGTCGGAATAGCGAGAGTTGCGAGGAGTATGGCTTACCAAATTAAGGAGCAGACGTACGTTGAGGCCGCAGTAGCCCTCGGCGCTGGAACCGGCAGGATAATATTCAAGCACATGATGCCACAGCTACTGCCCTATGCATTCGCCCAGATGGCCCTCAGCGTCCCAGGAGCCGTCCTCGCGGAGGCCTCACTGAGCTTCCTTGGTCTCGGCGATCCGACCCAGGTTACGTGGGGTCAGATACTCCACGATGCTCAGGTTGCAGGTGCCGCCGTAAACGGATACTGGTGGTGGGTCATTCCGCCAGGACTCGCGATAGCTTTGGTTGCATTAACGTTCGTGCTGCTCGGTACGGCCCTCGATAGGGTACTGAACCCGAGGCTCAGGAGGCTGTGAGGTGGGTGAGATGGCAAAGAAGGTGCTCGAAGTTAAGAATCTCAAGATGTATTACTTCACCTCAAGGGGCCCCGTGAAGGCCGTAGACGATGTCAGCTTCGACCTCAAGAAAGGTGAAGTGCTCGGTCTTGCAGGAGAAAGCGGATGTGGAAAGTCCTCCATAGGCTTCACACTCATGGGCATGCCTCAGCCTCCAGGCAAGATAGTCAGCGGTAGCATAAAGATAGACGGTAGAGAAATAGTCGGCCTCCCCGAAGACGTCCTCAGGAAGGAGATACGCTGGCAGAAGATATCAATGATATTCCAAGGTGCAATGAACGCCCTCAACCCCGTCTACACAATTGGTTATCAAATGATAGAGCCCCTAATCTACCACAAGGGCATGGAAAGGGAAGAGGCTCTTAATAGGGCCATGAAGTACCTCGAGCTAGTGGGCCTTGATCCCGAAATAGTTTATCGCTATCCCCACGAGCTGAGCGGTGGTATGAAGCAGCGTGTAGTAATAGCCACCGCTCTACTCCTCGAGCCCGACATCGTCATAGCCGACGAGCCGACGACAGCTCTCGACGTCGTCGTCCAGGCCCAAATAATCAACCTCATGAAGAGGCTCAAGAAGAAACTCGGCCTCTCCATGATATTCATTACCCACGACCTGAGCATCCTTGCAGAGATAAGCGACCGCGTCGCCATAATGTACGCCGGAAAGATCGTGGAGATAGGACCCAGCGACAAGATATACTACGAGCCGGCGCACCCCTACACCCAGAAGCTTCTCGCCGCCATTCCGAGGCTCCACGAGGACGTCGAGAAGCTCGAGTTCATCCCAGGACAGCCACCCAACCTCATCAATCCACCCAGTGGATGCCGCTTCCACCCCAGGTGCCCCTACGCTATGGACGTTTGCAAGCAGCAGGAGCCAACGATGAAGGAGATTGGTGATGGACACCACGCCGCATGCTGGCTGCTGTGAGGTGTTAAAGATGGCGGAGCCGATACTGAAGGTAGTCAACCTCAAGAAGTACTTCCCCATAAGGAGGGGCCTGCTAGCCTCACTCAGGGGAGAATCAGAGAAGTACGTCAGGGCCGTGGACGGTGTCAGTTTCGAAGTTCACAAGCAAGAGGTCTTCGCACTCGTCGGTGAGAGCGGCTGTGGAAAAACGACGACGGGTAAGCTTGTCATGAAGCTCCTCGAGCCAACGGAAGGAAAGATATACCTCGAGGGCCAAGACGTCACGGAGCTCAAGACGAAGGAGGAGATAAAGGCCTACAGAAGGAAGGTTCAGATGATATTCCAGGACCCCTTCAGCTCCATGAACCCGAGATTCAGGATATACGACGTCCTCGAGGAGCCCCTCCTCATCCACGGCATAGGCGAGACGAGAGCTGAGCGTGAGGAGCTCATTTACAAAGCCCTCGAGATGGTCAAGATCGTGCCACCAGAGGATTACGTCCACAGATTCCCGCACATGCTCTCTGGTGGTCAGAGGCAACGTGTAGCCATAGCTAGGGCTCTCATTCTCAACCCGACGTTCATAGTGGCTGATGAGCCCGTCTCGATGCTCGATGTCTCAATCAGGGCTGAAATCCTCGAGCTTATGAAGGAGCTCAAGGAGAAAATGGGCGTTACTTACCTCTACATCACCCACGACCTTTCAACTGCCAGATACTTCGCCGACTGGATTGCAGTGATGTATCTCGGAAGGATAGTGGAGATGGGACCCGCCAAGGAAGTCATAGACAATCCACTCCATCCCTACACCAGAGCACTACTCGCGGCGGTTCCGGAGCCTATACCGGAAAGGAAGGACATAATCAAGGAAGTCCCAATTAAGGGTGAGGTGCCCAGTGCCGTTAACATACCTCCCGGCTGTAGATTCCACCCGAGGTGCCTTTACTTCAAGAAGGGCCTCTGCGACGTCGAGCACCCCAAGCTCGTGGAACATGAACACAACCACTGGGTCGAGTGCCACCTTGTAGGGAAGATTTAGCGGTGTGTGGAATGGTCAGCTTCTGGAAGGCCCTAAGGTATCCGACGATTGCCACAGGCCTTGTGCTTCTTTTCATTTCTCTTCTCCTCGCCTTTGCGTCCATGACCTCAGAGGTCGTCAAGACAACGGAGAGTGGTGTTCTCGAGCCAGGCTCATACTATCTCGAGCCAAAGTCCATTGTCGTTCTCACATCAGCCAACCTAACCCTCTCGGCGGAGAAGGCAACCGTAACCGTTACTTGGGCAAACAACTTTGTGCACTTAACGCTCGCCAACTCGACGGAGAAAGTTAAGAACATCACGGAGCCTCCAACCCTCGTAACAGATGGCTCCCTCAAATACAGGTTGGATGCAGTCGGAGTGAGATACCCCTACTCTTGGCTCTCGGTTGTAGGCTTCGTAACGATGATAGCCGGAAGCGTGCTCTCCCTCTTGGGGTTTGCAAGCTACATGCAAGGAGAGCTAGAGAAGACCAAAAAGAAGAAAAAGACGGAGAAAGGAAGGAATGAGAGGTGAGGGGGATGTACAAGGAGCCAGCCAGCTTTAAGTTAGACATCGAAAGCGGCGTGATAGAAGATTCCAAAAGGCTCGTCAGGAGACTGAGCGACATGAAGGGATACTTCGTGGACGAGGAGGCGTGGAAGGAGCTCGTCGAGAAGGAGAATCCCGTGGTCTACGAGGTCTACGCCGTCGAGCAGGAGGAGAGGGAGGGCGACCTTAACTTTGCGACCACCATCCTTTACCCAGGTAAAGTCGGCAAGGAGTTCTTCTTCACCAAGGGACACTTCCATGCCAAGCCCGACAGGGCTGAGGTCTATGTGGCCCTTAAGGGCAGGGGAGGCATGCTCCTCCAGACCCCTGAGGGTGAGGCCCGCTGGATACCCATGGAGCCCGGTACAATCATTTACGTTCCACCCTACTGGGCTCACAGAACGGTGAATACTGGGAGGGAGCCCTTCATATTCCTCGCAATATACCCGGCCGACGCAGGCCACGACTACGGAACCATAGCCAAGAAGGGCTTCTCTAAGATAGTAATCGAGGAGGACGGAGAAGTCAAAGTCATCAACAACCCGCGCTGGAAGGCCTGATTTTAACGTTTTTATATGCCCCTCGAGCCACTGGGACTATCTTCTCCGAGAGCTTTTCGGCTTCGGACTTCCAGCTTATTTAACATATTTCTGTTAAAACAATCCTTAAAAAGCTAAGATTTTTACACTTTCATGATAAGGTGAGGCCAATGAAGTGGAAGGTTAGGGTCATCGTTCGCCTCAAGGAAGGACTCAACGATCCTGAAGGGAGGGTCATTGGAAAAGCCCTGAGAAACCTCGGCTACGCCGTGGAAAACCTCAGGGTTCCCAAGTGTTTCGAGTTCGAGCTTGAGAGCGAAGAGCCGGAAAAGGAAGTTGAGGAAATGTGCAGAAAACTTCTCGCGAACCCCCTCATCCACGCGTGGGAATACAGCATAGAGAGGGTTGAATGATGCCGCGGTTCGCTGTCATCGTGTTCCCAGGGACGAACTGCGACTTCGAGACGGAGAGGGCGATAAGAAAGGCCGGAGGAAAAGCGGAGCGGGTATGGTACAAGACATCGCTAAAGGACTTCGACGGAGTCATCCTACCCGGAGGCTTCAGCTATGCCGACTACCTAAGGGCAGGAGCCATAGCGGCTAGGCAGGAGATAATTGAGGAAGTTAAGGAGTTCGCCCGGGACGGCAGACCCGTCCTTGGCATCTGCAACGGCTTTCAAATCCTAACGGAGGCAGGCCTTTTGCCCGGAGCCTTGAGGCCCAACAAAAATCCAAGGTTCCTCTGCAAATGGGTTCATCTCCGCGTTAACGATGTGGAGACGCCGTTCACTTCTCTCTACGAGCCCGGAGAGATAATAAGAATGCCCATAGCCCATGCCGAAGGCAACTACTACGTGGACGACCCATCAAAGGTCAGAATAGTCTTCCAGTACAGCGACGAAAAGGGCAACGTGACAGAGGAAGCTAATCCAAATGGCTCGGTGCTAAACATAGCCGGAGTTGCAAACGAGAAAGGGAACATCCTTGGGATGATGCCGCATCCGGAAAGGGCGAGCGACCGCTTTTTGGGAAGTGAGGACGGCCTGAGGCTCTTTAGGAGCATGGTGGAGTGGGCAAGGAGATAGCTTCTTCTATTTTATTTTCTGCAGAGATATGTGAAGGCTTCTTCAAGAGTCACTTGAGATGTTTGGATATCAACAAGGTTGTACTGGGATAAAAGGCCAAGCACGTCTTTAAGGTCTTCATTTTTGAAGTACAGCTGGAGGTACGTAAACTTCCCATCACTTTGAACCTCGATTTTTTGAGCTATCCCCTCAAAATCTCTGAGATTGATTTCTCCTTTAATTTTGGCGATGATTTTCCGCTCCGCTTTGAGTGTCTGAACTTTCTCGATAAGCTCTTTTGGAGTTCCTTCGGCGATTTTGCTTTTGTTGAATAACAGAACCCTGTCGCATAGAAGTTCGGCCTTCCTTAGATGCGGGCAAGCTCAGGTGGCTGGTGAGGATAAAAATCTAAGCGCATATGAGGTGAGTTTATGTTCGTCCGCACAATCTCTGCAGGAGGCTCAATCGAGGAAATCTGTGGCAAAGCGCACCGCCTTTCTCTCCTGACGAGGTACTTCAACTTTCCTGAAGGCTTTGTGGTAACAACGAAGGCCTATGAGCTCTGGAAAGAAACAGGGAGCCTGATAGGGCATTAGTCGAGTTTGTGGAAGGTTCTCCCGAAAACTCGTTAATGGAAAAGAGGACGTTAAGCGTATCCTTCTTCCACGCGACCCTACCGAGGTCAAAGACCCCCTGATGAGGGAGCTGATCGAAACTGGCCTCGAAGTTGAAGAGCTCTTCCGCAAACCTCAGGATATCGAGTGGGCCTACAACGAACCCTTATGGCTCCCCCAGTCGAGGAAGGTAACAGTTCCCATAGTTCTTTATTTGCCATTTTTCTGTCAAAATAAACCTTAAGAACAAAACTTTTTTACATTAATTCGTCAACCAATGGAGGGTTCACGATGTTCCCCCACGAGGAAAAGTTCATCCGTGAAAGACTCGGCAGGGAGCCAAACGAACTTGAGTGGGCGATGCTCGAAGTTATGTGGAGCGAACATGCCTCCTACAAGTCAAGCAGGCCATGGCTCAAGCTCCTGCCCACTCAAAACGAACACGTGGTTTTGGGCCCTGGCGAGGATGCTGGGGTAGTCAAGTTCGATGACGAGACATGGATAGTCGTGGGAATAGAGAGCCACAACCATCCAAGCGCGGTCGAGCCTTACGGCGGAGCCGCTACGGGCGTTGGCGGGATAGTGAGGGACGTTCTCTGCATGGGCGCTCGGCCAATAGCGCTACTCGATCCTATAAGGTTCGGACCTCTCGAAAGGGAACGCAACCGCTACCTATTTGAGTACGTAGTGAAGGGAATAGCCGACTACGGCAACAGAATAGGCGTCCCGACCGTTGGGGGAGAAACGGAGTTCGACGAGAGCCTTGATGGTTATACGCTCGTCAACGTCGCCTGCGTTGGGATAACGAGGCCAGAACATCTGGTGCACAGCTTTGTTGATGAGCCAGGCCTCAAGCTCATACTAGTTGGCAACAGGACCGGAAGGGACGGGATACATGGAGTGACGTTCGCGAGCGAGGAGCTCAGTGGGGAAGAGGAAGACCGCTCTGCCGTTCAAATTCCCGATCCATTTACCGAGAAGCTCCTAATCGAGGCCACGCTTGAGGCGGTCTACACAGGGAAAGTGAAGGCGTTGAAGGACTTGGGTGGCGGTGGTCTGACATGTGCCGCCTCCGAGATGGTCGGAAAGAAGGGCTTTGGTGCGATAATCTACGCCGACAGGGTTCCGCTCCGCGAACCCGCGATGAACGCCATGGAAGTCATGATTTCCGAGAGCCAGGAGAGGATGCTCTTCGCAGTTAAGCCCGAGGACGTTGAAACCCTCGGAAGGATATTCGAGAAGTACGAGCTGGAGTGGGCCGTGATTGGCGAGGTAATCGAGGAGCCCCGCTTCATCGTTTATTGGCACGGTGAGAAGGTGGCAGACCTTCCGATAGACCTGCTGACGAACGTCCCGACGATAGAGTGGCCGGCGAAGCAGTATAGCATCGAGAAGGACGTTGAAACGCCCGACATTTCTTTTAAAGATGCCTTTGACCTCATCTGGAGCAGCCCGAACGTCGTTAGTAAGGCCTGGGTTTGGGAGCAGTACGACCACGAGGTTCAGGGGAGAACGGTGGTAAAGCCGGGCCTCGATGCGGCCGTGCTAAAGATAAACGATGAGTACGGCCTAGCCTTCGTGAGCGACGGGAATCCCAGCCACAGCTACCTCAACCCCTACCACGGAGCCATGGGGCTCGTTGCCGAAGTTGTGAGAAACCTCGTGAGCGTCGGGGCGAAGCCCTTAGCATTGGTTGACAATCTCAACTTCGCCTCCCCCGAGAGACCCGAGGTTTACTGGAGCTTTGTCGAGACTGTTAAGGGTCTTGCCAACGCTGCCAAGGCCTTTGATCTGGCGTACGTTAGTGGGAACGTTAGCTTCTACAACGAAATCGCAGGAAAACCGATAAAGCCTACCCCCGTTGTGGCCGGCCTCGGCAAGGTAAGGCTGGAGGCCATACCGAAAGGACCCGAGAAAGGCCATCTCGTTGGAGTTGTTGGCGTGACAAGGAGGGAGCTGGGAGGTTCGGAGCTCTATCGCATCCTCAAGGTCGAGGGAGGCATCGTGCCAAGGGTCAGGCTAGAGGAAGAGAAGACCAACGCGGAGGCCATCCTAAAGGCCATTAAGGAGGGGCTCGTCAGCTTCGTTCACGACGTCAGCCGAGGAGGTCTTGCGGTAGCTCTCGCGGAGCTCGCCGTCTGGTTCGGGGGCCTCGAGGCCCACTTGGACGGCATCAAGGCCGAAGTTTCTAACCCCGTGGAGCTGGCATTCTCGGAGAGCCATGGGCGTTACGTGGTGACGTTCCCGGAGGAGAACTTGCCTAAGCTCAGGGGACTCTTCAGGGACTTCGCCGTCGTGGGCAGGATCGGCGGGAGAATCTTCGAGTTAAGGGTCGGAAGCGAGGCAGTGAGAAAGGACGTAAGGGAGCTCAAAGAAATATACGAGGGAACCCTCGAGGGGCTCCTCAACTTATGACGCACTTGCTCCAGCCACAGACGGGGCAGGTGGCACAGCCGCTCTCCATCTTGAGCTCCACGAGCTTTCCTTCTTTTTCGTAGCAGACGGGGCAGTAGACGACGCCCAGCAGCTCCTCTATCTTTTCCCCTGGAATTTTGGAGGATTTGTCTGCGGAGGTTCCGAGGGAGAATGTGATGGCGGGAACCTCGGTCTTCTTGCCGTTGGTTCCATTAAGTATGGCATCCACATCTATGAAGTTCTTAATCCAGGGCTCCTTCTCCACGATCTCCATCAGTATCTTCCTCGCGTACTCGCTCGGCTTGGCCTTGTACATCCTCTTCTTCTCACCCTCGACGCTGTAAACTTGAACGCTCAGGGAGCCGTCCCTGTAAACGGTAACGCCCTTGCATCCGAGGAAGTAGGCAAGCAAGTATGCCGCCTTAACGTCCTCGACGGTGGCATCATTGGGCATGTTTATAGTTTTGCTCGCCGAGTCGGTCAGCCAGATCTGGATGCTAGCCTGGGCCAGTATGTGGTCAAGCCAATGGATGTCCATGGCCGTTACGAAGACGCGTTGCATGTCCTCCGGGATCTCCTCAAGCCCCTGGACACTTCCGTAGTTGTCGCTTATCTTTTTCAGCAGCTCCTCGCTGTATAATCCCCTCCTCTTGAGCTCGGCCTCGAACACTGGGTCAACGTAGTAGAACTCACCAACCGTCACGCTCTTCTTGTAAACGAGAGCATAGACGGGCTCTATTCCGCTTGACGTGTCCGCTATCATGCTGACGCTTCCGGTAGGAGGGCAGGTAGTTACCATGGCGTTTCTCACACCATGCTTCTTTATCTCCTCGACGAGCTCGTCCCAGGGCAGGTTCCATATCTCCCTATGGTAGTACCCCTCTACCGGAAGCTCTCCATCCTTGTATCTCGTCTTCTCGTAGAGCGGGAACGTTCCGCGCTTTTTAGCCGCCTCAACGCTGTACTTGTAGGCGTAGAAGGTCAGGTACTCGGTGACCTTGCGCATGAATTTGAATCCTTCTTCGCTGTTGTAGGGGATGCCAAGCTTAAAGAGGGCATCCGCGAGGCCCATAATTCCCACGCCTATCCTCCTTGTGAGCTTGGTGTTGTAGTCGATTTCGGGAAGTGGGAACTTGTTGACGTCGATTGAGTTGTCGAGGTACTTGGCAACCTTCTGAATTACATAGGCGTATTCATCCCAGTCAAAGTAGGGCTTTCCTTCCTCGTCATACTTCACGAACTTGGCGAGGTTTATACTTGCTAAATTGCACGATTCGTAGTCGTATAGAGGCTCTTCCCCGCATGGGTTGGTTGCCCTTATCGGACCACCTTTCGCTTCCGCCAGAACGTTTCTCCTGTTTATGATATCAAAGAATATAACTCCCGGGTCGGCCTTCGCCCAAGCCATGTAGGCGAGCTCCTCGAAGAGGCTCTTGGGGTCGACTTCTCTCACGACTTCCCCGGTCCTCGGGTTGATTAGCGGATACTTCTTCCCCTCTTTCAGGGCCTCCCAGAAGTCCTCCCAAATGCCAACGCTTATGTTGAAGTTGGCGAGAACGTTGGTGCCTATATTCCTCTCCTTGGCGTGAATAAACTTCTCGATGTCGGGGTGCCATATCTCGAGGATTCCCATGTTGGCACCTCTTCTCACGCCACCCTGTTTTATGACATCGCTGACGGCATCGATGAGGTGCATGAAGGATACGGGACCGCTCGCCGCCCCCGTGGTCGTCCCCACTATATCGCCTTCCGGCCTAAGCTTGGAGAAGTTCATTCCAGTGCCGCCACCAGCCTTCTGTATCATGGCAACATCATGCGCCGCCTTCATTATACTCTCCATGTCGTCCTCAATTGGAACGACGAAGCATGCCGAGAGCATGCCAAGGGGCCTGCCCGAGTTTATGAGGGCAGGGGTGTTGGGCATGAAGACTTGATTGGTCATTAGGCGGAAGTACTCCTCGACCTCCTTCTCGTACTCAGCGAACTCGCCCCTCTCGAGCATGGCGAGGAACTCGTCTATGGAGACCTTCATCTTGCCCTGCTCGGCCAGCTCCCTGTAGAGGTTCACCATTCTCTCGAAGTGGTACTTGTTGAGCTTGAAGCGGCCAATTGAATACCGACCGTCGAACTCCTCGTAGTGCTCGAGGTAGTACTCGACCCTCTTCAGCTCCTGCTGGTAGTTTCCATTCTTGTCGAAGACCCTCTCGTCGTAGAGGAGGTCGGGGATGACCGTGAGGACGGCAACACGCTCGAAGAGCTCCCTCGGGCTCTCTATTATGTTGCCAACCTCATCCCTCTTAAGATAACGGCTCGCGAGCACCCGAAGGGAGTTTATGGAGAAGCGCTTGTCTATCTCGTCGAGCTCCTTCTTATTCAATATCCTCTTCTTCTCCTCCCTAATCTCGGCCTTTTTCTTGCGATAAAGGATGTAGGCCTTCGCAACGTTGAACAGACCTGCCCTCATTAGCTCCAGCTCGACTATGTCCTGGATGTTCTCTATGTGGGGTATCTTCCCGTCGTAGAGCTCGTTTACCCTCCTAACGACGGCCTTGACAACCTCGTCGAGCTTCTTCTCGTCCCTGACGCCGACCTCCCACATTGCCCTCTGTATGGCCCACCTTATACGGCTCTCATCGAATGGTACAATCCTGCCATCGCGCTTCATCACTTTTTCAACTGCCATATGGACACCCCTGTCATAGTGTTTTTAAAAGGAGATGATTGCTGGAATAGGTCCAGCACCTCGATAGTATGGGAGGACCTACAAATACCTTACCCATATCCTCCTTGCCAGCCTGACAAGAATTAATGTTCATTGGTCGTCGCATGGAGAAGGAGGTTATAAAGGGAGAAGCGGGATATTTTATCCAAGTGCTTCGTAAATGAGCTTCAGCCTGTACCCGTGCCTGAGCGCCTCGCCTGCCATCATCCTAAAGATGCCCGCCAACGCCCCTTCCAGCTCCCTTGAGAGCCTCAAATAGGCCTGATACAGACCCTCTTCAGTCAGAAGAGCCTCCTCAATGAGCTCTTGGAGGTCTTCCGGCCGGTTCTTCGGGTGCGTTAGGGCGGTGCCATCAACGTAGGGCCCCGGTCCTGCGTTCCCAAGGAGGTCCTCAAGTGTCCTCGCGTGCCTGAGGCTCTCCTCCGCGAGTATCCTGAAGGTCTCGATGAAGGAGGGTTTCTCATAGGTCGCGAACGTCTCCCCCAGCTTGTAGAGGGAGTAGAGCTCCCGTTCCAAGGCTATCAGCTCCCTGATGAGTTCTTTAAGCCTCATAGGATCACCTTCAGATAGTCAAGCAGTTCTCCAATGCTTGGAAGCACGAGGTCGGGGACAATTCCGCTTTTTTCAACATCCTCCATGGTACTCACGCCTGTAAGGACCATGATAGCCTTCATCCCAAAACGTTTCGCAAAGGCTATGTCGGTGTCGAGTCTATCCCCAACCATCCATATCTCATCAACCTTTCCGAGCTTGCTCACTACAACCTCGTATACGGGCTCGTTGGGCTTCCCGATAATTAAGGGCTCCCTATCAGTGGCCGCCCTGAGGGCGGCTATTATCGAGCCAGCTCCGGGGCAGAGGCCTTCCTCAGCCGGATACGTCGTGTCCGGGTTCGTTCCTATGAAGGTGGCTCCCTTCCGTATGGCAAGAGTTGCGTACTTGAGCTTCTCGTAGGTTAAATCAGGATCGAGGCCAACGACGACATAGCGGACTTGTCTCCAGACACCTTTTCTTGCCTCCTCGATACCCACGATTCCCCAACCCAGCCTTTCCATTTCCCTGTGGAGCCCTTCCCCGCCGAGGACGAAAATCTTTCCGGGTTCAAAATGCCTCTTCATGTAGAGCCTCGTTGCCAGGCCGGATGTGACTATAACTTCCTCGGGAACGTCGATGCCCATAGAGAGCAACTTTTCCCGGTACATGGCGGGGTCTCTGGTCGAGTTGTTGGTGAGGAAGATAAAGGGGATTCCCGTCTCCTTCAGGAACTCAATTACCTCCCTCGCGCCCTTGATGGGCGTGTTCCCCCTGTAAAGAACGCCGTCCATGTCGAAGATTATGCCGAGCATGGAAGGCTCCTCGACGGATGCGTTTAAAAGACTATCCCGTAGTTCACGACCCTTATCCCGGGCTCCTTCGTAATACTCCCAAGCTCGAAGCTCTCATAGTGCTTGTTAAGGATGTCCAAGGCCTCCTCCTTCTCCTCCGGGGGAACTATGACAACGAAGCCGACGCCCATGTTGAAGACACGGAACATCTCACCCAAGGGTACCCCGTTCTCGTGGATTAGTTTGAATATCCCCCCAATTGGTGGCATCTTGAGCTTGAAGCCGTAGCCCGTCAGCCGCCTGAGATTCAGCAACCCACCGCCGGTTATGTGAGCTAGGCCATGGACCTCGACCGTTTCGAGGAGCTCAAGAACAGCCTTAACGTAAATCCTCGTAGGCTCAAGAAGGTGTTCCCAGAGCTTCTTTCCTTCATACTCATAGTCGAGGCCATACTTCGGAATCAAGAGCTTCCTTGCCAGCGTAAGACCATTGGAGTGAATTCCAGAGGAGGATATTCCGATGACGACGTCGCCGGGCCTTATCTTTTCTCCGGTGATAACCTTGTCCTTTTCTACTATGCCGATTCCCATTCCGACCAGGTCGAAGCCGTTGACGAGGTCTGGCATAACGGCCGTTTCTCCTCCAACTATCGCTATCCCAGCCTGCCTTGCCCCCTCATAGAGGCCCTTCGCTATCTGGCCAAAGACATCCTCATCCGGTTCCTTTACGGCGAGATAATCGACCAGCGCTACAGGCTCTGCGCCGACGCACAGTAAATCGTTCACATTCATGGCTACCATGTCGATGCCTATAGTGTCGAACTTGCCGACGGCCTCAGCGACGAGCACCTTCGTCCCAACACCGTCCGTCGTCATGGCGAGGTAAAAGGTGCTGAAATCGAGAAGGGCGGCATAGTGGCCTATGTCCCCGGGCTCGCCGAGCTTTCCTTTTCTGAAGGAAAAGGTTCTCGTCGCGGCTTCGATAATTGCCTTCAGGGCTCTGGATGTCTTGGCTTCATCAACTCCGGCCTGGGCATAGGTGAGCATTAGCACCACCGGAGGATGTTGGAAGGATTGCTTAAAAATGTTTGCCATATTTATGGCTAAAAAACCTTAAATATCTGGACAATTTTAACATTTTAACGTCAAAGTTTAGGGGGGTCCCCATGATAGGCTTGAGGAATGAGCTCGGAACTGCTACCACAGATTCAGCCCAAAAAATACTCCTCCTTGGAAGCGGCGAGCTTGGGAAGGAGATAGCGATTGAGGCCCAGAGGCTCGGCGTTGAAGTTATAGCGGTTGACCGCTATGCCAACGCCCCAGCGATGCAGGTGGCCCATAGGGCCTACGTCGGCAACATGCGTAAAGCTGACTTTCTCTGGAGCGTCGTCGAGAGGGAGAAGCCGGACGCGATAATCCCCGAGATAGAGGCCATAAACCTCGACGCACTGTTCGAGTTCGAAAAGGAGGGCTACTTCGTCGTCCCGAACGCCAAGGCCACTTGGATAGCCATGCACCGCGAAAGGCTTAGGGAGACCCTCGTTAAAGAGGCAAAGGTTCCCACATCGAGGTACGCCTATGCAACGACCCTCGACGAGCTCTATGAGGCCTGCGAGAAGATAGGCTATCCCTGCCACACAAAGGCCATAATGAGCTCCTCTGGAAAGGGTTCTTACTTCGTTAGGGGACCAGAGGACATCCCCAAAGCTTGGGAGGAAGCCAAGAAAAAGGCCCGCGGAAGTGCCGACAAGATAATCGTTGAGGAGCACATAGACTTCGACGTTGAGATAACTGAATTGGCGGTCAGGCACTACGACGAGAACGGTGAAATCGTCACGACCTTCCCGAAACCCGTAGGCCACTACCAGATTGACGGCGATTACCACGCGAGCTGGCAACCGGTCGAGATAAGCGAGAAAGCGGAAAGGGAAGTTTATAAGATAGCCAAGCGCATAACCGACGTCCTCGGCGGCCTTGGTTTATTTGGTGTAGAGATGTTCGTGAAAGGGGATAAAGTTTACGCCAACGAGGTTTCGCCAAGGCCCCACGACACTGGCATGGTTACCCTCGCCTCCCACCCGCCGGGCTTCTCCGAGTTCGGCCTCCACCTCAGAGCCGTCCTGGGCCTCCCAATACCTGGAGAATGGGTAGATGGCTACCGCCTCTTCCCGATGCTCACGCCCGCGGCAACGCACGTTATAAAAGCCAACGTTAACGGCTATTCTCCGCGCTTCCGTGGGCTTGCAAAGGCTCTGAGCGTCCAGAACGCCACCGTGAGGTTCTTCGGAAAGCCCGAGGCCTATCCCGGAAGGAGGCTTGGCGTCGTCCTCGCTTGGGACAAGGACGTCCAGGAGGCCAAGAGGAGGGCCGAGATGGTTGCCCACATGATAGAGCTGAGGACTAGGAGCAGCGATTGGCACGACCAGAATTACGAGAAGAGGAAGCACCTACTTTAAATTTCCAAATTATTTTTTGGACGTGTAAAAGAAACATGTAATGATTGCAGACTCTATTCAGCCTCTCATTCTCTCCCTGTACTCTTCGAGCTTTTTCCTCAGGTTCTCGTCCTTCAGAGCGAGTATTTCGATGGCAAGCAGGGCAGCATTCTTCCCGTTGTCTATGCCGACGGCCGCCACGGGTACACCAGGAGGCATCTGGGCGATGCTCAGCAGGGCATCAAGGCCACCGAGCTTAGCCGAGACCGGAACTCCTATGACAGGCTTCGTGGTGTGGGCTGCTATGACACCAGGCAGGGCGGCGCTCAGACCAGCTATGGCTATGAAGACGTCATAATTCTTCTTGGCCAGCTCTTCAACTTTCTTCGGGTTTCTGTGGGCCGATGCAATCTCCACATCGTATGGAACACCGAACTCATTCAGAACGGCCGTGACTTTCTCGGCAATATGAGCATCGCTTTTACTACCCATGACCACGAGCACCCTCATTGGACCACCGATAGACGCAAGAATGTAGAAATTAAAAAAGTTTTGGTAATTATCTGACACGAAAATGTCAATCAACTCGCCAGGCCTCAACGCCATCCTTCGTGAAGGTGTACTCGAACCTTATCAAGCGGCTCCCCATCTCAGGGGTCTTCAGGACTATCAACTCCCTCTTCACACCATCCTCTGCCAGATAGCTCCTGGTCCTGAGGACGTAGTCCGCCCTTCTGTAAACGGAGGCGAAGACCTTAGGACTTTTCATGCCACTCCACACCCAGAAGTTCGTCCCCCTCGGATACTTCCTGTAGGCACTATGGACAGCCCGAATATCAGCGGACACCTCCAGATAGCGGAGGGTCTCCTCTTCGCTGTTGAAAAGATCTATATATGTGGTCATATCAACGGCAAACCCAAAAAGCTCCCTGCCCTCAAACATCCCCCTCTCCGCCCACACCTTCTTGTGAGCCTCTATGACCCTCGCGTACTTGGCCGCCAAAGTCTCTGAGGAAAGAGAACCCTCAAGATACCAAACACTCTCGACGTTGTACTTTATTCCATAGAAGCTACCAAAAGTGTCCACCATGGCGAGTCTCCTCTCTGCTAATGCTCCGTCTACATCAATTCCAACCCGCCTCATGGTCCGGAACACGACATTCAGAGGATAGGATATGTTAAAGTACCCCACGAGATTATCCTCTTCAAGCTTCCTCTTGATTATGTGGTATATCAGCTCCTTCCCCCGAGACCTCGGATCCACCTCGTGGAGGAGCACAAGCGAATACCTCCTTATCCCACCAAGAACTTCATCGAGACCATCTATTTCCCACGGTATCATTTACTCACCTCCAAAGAGCTCAAAGATTTCACCCTCATAGGGTCCCTTGGTAATTATCCCGACTCTTCTCCCCTTTAAGATCATTGTTTCTATAATTACATCCGAGACAAAGTATATCATATCTTCGATATCGGGGCACTCAATCGGCGAGAACATCACTATTGTGTTCACCCTCAAAAGTCCCGTAAGAAGCTCTTCCCTCATCGCCCATATCATTTTGTACGTCAGCAGGGGATTCGAAAAGAGCTTGCACATACCGGAGGTAGTGTAGGTGAATATCCACAAAGATTCTGGCATCTCAGATTCCAGAACTTCTCTCCCCAACTCCTTCAGCTTGGTCACGAAGACAACATCATCCAAGTACCCCGAGAGAGTGTAGACACCTGGGATGTTCCTTTCCAAATGATTTACACTGGCAAAAACGTCGAATATGACAAGTTCTTTCCCAAGATGACCTTCGACGTCTATGCCCATCATCTTGGCATTCCCAAGAAACACGTGAAACGGCTCGTAGAGAAGCACAAATACCTTTTCCCCAGCCTCTAAAAGATGTTTGAGAAATGAAAGCGAGTATAGATCTCCATTGGATTCCAGATCTCTTTGGATTATCGAGAGAACACCATTATGAGGTATCTCCCTAATGAGCTGTTCGAATTTAACCATGAAGCTTCCCCCAATTGATAATATCATAGGGAAGAGGTATAAAATGCTTTTGGTTAGATATATTTTAAAATTTTAACTTATCCACAACATCCCTGTTTGAACATTTTTATGTCAACGAAAACCATTAATACTGCCATATTTTGACTGGAAAATGGTGAAACTCATGAAGGTTCTGCTCGTTGGAGGGGGCGGAAGGGAGCATGCCATTGGGGAGGCTCTCGCTAGGGCAGGGGCCGAGCTTTACGTTGTCTCAAAGCACAAGAACCCCGGCCTCGCAAGGCTTGCAAAGGACTACAGCCTCGCCAAGGAAACAGACGTTCCTAAGGTCGTGGGGTACGCCGAGAGGTTGAGTGTCGAGCTGGCCTTCATAGGTCCTGAGGCACCACTTG
This sequence comes from Pyrococcus yayanosii CH1, assembly GCF_000215995.1. Lineage (NCBI taxonomy): Archaea > Methanobacteriati > Methanobacteriota > Thermococci > Thermococcales > Thermococcaceae > Pyrococcus > Pyrococcus yayanosii. The sequence goes on from NC_015680.1 coordinate 1,415,478, forward strand.
AGGCAGGCATCGTGAACGCCCTCGAGGAAGCGGGCATCCCTACCGTGGGGCCAACCAAAGAGGCCGCCCGATTGGAAACTAACAAGGCCTTTGCAAGGGCCTTCATGGAGAAACATAAAATTCCGGGAAGGAAGCTCTTCCGCGTCTTTGATGACATAGGTGAGATGAGGGCTTGGATAGACGAGTTCGGGAAGCCCGTCGTAGTTAAGCCCCTCGGCCTAACCGGAGGTAAAGGTGTCAAAGTCGTGGGCTATCAGTTAAAAGACAACGAGGAAGCAAAGGCTTACGCCGAGGAGCTCATCAGGAAGGATGGGAAGGTCCTCATCGAGGAGAGAACCGATGGAGTAGAGTTTACTTTCCAGGTTTTCACGGACGGGAAGCATGTTGTTCCAATGCCCCTCGCCCAGGATTATCCCCACGCCTATGAGGGCGACGAGGGACCAATAACGGGTGGAATGGGCTCCTATTCTTGTGCAAATCACCTGCTCCCCTTCGTTACGAGAGAGGACTACGAGAGGGCCCTTGAAACTCTCAAGGCCACTGTTGAGGCCATGCGTAAGGAGGGAACCCCCTACAAGGGCATTCTCTACGGCCAGTTCATGCTGAGCAGGGACGGGCCGGTGATAATCGAATACAATGCCCGCTTCGGCGACCCGGAGGCCATGAACGTTCTACCCCTGCTGAAGACCAGCCTTCTCGAGATAGCCGAGGGGATAGTGGACGGGAACCTTAAGGGTGCCGAGTTCGAGAGGAAGGCAACGGTCGTGAAGTACATTGCCCCAAAGGGTTACCCGACCAGCCCAGTCAAAGGTGTTAGAATTGAGCTCGACGAAAAGGCAATAGCCGAGACGGGAGCAAGGCTCTACTATGCTTCAGTTGACGAGAATCTCATCTTGCTCGGCTCCCGCGCCCTGGCCGTCGTCGGTATTGCGGACACGCTCGAGGAGGCCGAGAGGATAGCACAGGCCGCGATAGGGTACGTGAAGGGCAAAATTTTCTACCGTAGGGACGTTGGGACAAAGGAAAGCGTCGAGAAAAGGGTCAGGATTCTGATAGAGCTCGGAAAGGATTTCAAACCTCTCGCCTGCTGAGGTGGTCTGGATGATAAGCCGCGAGGAGATTTTAGCCGTCCTCGAGAAGTACGATGCTAAGAGGATAACGATAGGTGTCATAGGGAGCCACTCAGCCTTGGACATAGCCGATGGTGCGAAGGAAGAAGGCCTTCCAACGCTCGTGGTTGCACAGAGGGGCAGGCACAGAACTTATGCCTACTACTTCAAGCTCAGGAGGACGAGAGACGGTCTCACGAAGGGCTTCATAGACGAGGTCATAGTCCTGGACAAGTTCGCCCAGATAATCGATATCCAGGAGGAGCTCAGGAAGAGGAACGTCATCTTCGTTCCTAATCGCTCCTTCGTCGTTTACACCGGTATAGACCGGGTTGAGAAAGACTTCCTCGTGCCGCTCTTCGGGAGCCGGAACCTCCTTAGGAGTGAGGAGCGCAGCGAGGAGAAGAGCTACTACTGGCTCTTAGATAAGGCCGGCCTTCCATATCCCGAACCCGTCGAGCCTGAGGAGATAGACGAGGTAGGCCTCGTTATAGTCAAGCTCCCCCACGCAAAGAAGAGGCTCGAGAGGGGCTTTTTCACGGCGGCTTCATATAAAGAGTTCCGCGAGAAGGCCGAGAAGCTCAAGAGGCTCGGCGTCATCACTGAGGAGGACCTCGCCAAGGCAAGGATAGAACGCTACATAATCGGGCCCGTTTTCAACTTCGACTTCTTCTACTCGCCTATCGACGAAGAGATAGAGCTTTTGGGCATCGACTGGCGCTTCGAGACGAGTTTAGACGGCCACGTAAGGCTTCCTGCAGCTCAGCAACTGACTCTTCCGGAGCATCAGTTTGAGCCCGAATACACCGTCTGCGGTCACGCCGCTTCGACCCTCCGCGAGTCCCTCCTCGAAAAGGTCTTCAACATGGCTGAGAAGTACGTCGAGGCCACGAAGAAGTACTACCCACCGGGCATAATAGGCCCCTTCACTCTGCAAACCGCTGTAGACAAGGACCTAAACTTCTACATCTACGACGTCGCACCGAGAACGGGCGGCGGAACGAACATTCACATGGCCATGGGGCACCCCTATGGCAACTCCCTCTGGAGAAAGCCCATGAGCACGGGCAGAAGAATTGCCCTCGAAATAAAGAGGGCAATAGAGCTGGATGAGCTTGAGAAGCTCGTCACATAACTGCCTAGTTTTTAACAAGGGTTATTGAATCCCTCTTTCATGTTTCGACCCTTTAGGCCCTCTTTTTCACCTTTACGGCTATCCCTCTCTTGGCCTTCACCATCTCAGGACCGCTCAACACGGCCCGGCCGACGGCCACAACCTCTCCATCCCGAACCACGCCCACCCAGTCACCCGGTCTTATACGCTCGTCCGCCCTCTCGACGCCTACCGCGAAGACGTCTCCCCTCAGCTGGAAGTCTATCTCCACCCAGTAAGCCTTAAGGGCCCCATAGATGCAAGCCATGCCAAAGGGAGTCACACTTATGACGCCATCCTTGTAGGTACCCGTCTGCTTGTTCCCAATGATTAGACGGAGCATCTTGGAGCCTATTATTTGAGCGCCATCAGGGAGAACTGCCCTTCCGGCTCCGAGGCCAAAGTAGAAGTCGAAGACCTTCCTGACGTTCTCGTAGAACCTGTAGCGCCTGTCCTCCTTCGTTCCTTCCTTGGGACCAAACTCTTCGAGGGTCTCCTTCAAGCTCTCTAGGGACCGGGAGGATGTCGCGGAACCCCTAATCTCCGTGAATATAATCTCCCTGCCGCTCAGCTCGGCCGCCAGCTCGACGGCCCTCCTGTAACCCCCCTCCACATGAGCCACGATTGGAACGTCCCCGTATTTTTCGAGCGTTTTGGCAATAAGCTCGGCCGCCCACTTCACCTCCTCCTCGCTCCAGTGCCCCGTGACCACGATGTCGTAGCGGGCGAGCCACTCCCACTCCCTTGGGACGAGGCCATAGGGAGATGTCACTATGAGCTCGTGGACCCTGTGGACGCCGTCGCCGAGGACCTCTCTCATGACCTTCCTAAAGAGGATGTGGGAGCGAGATTGAGAGTAGGGCTTCTTTGCCGAGCATGGTAGTATTAAAACGAGCTCAACGTTCTCAGGCGGCTCAAACCTCTCCCTGACCCGGGCGTGCCACCTGAAGACCTCAGGCCTTGTCATGGAGTGATCACTCACGAATAGGACGGTGTTCAGGTGAACGGGCGTGTACCTTTCAAGGTAGTCGGCATGCTCCCTATCCGCGATCCTAAGGATCCCGGCGTTCGCGGGCGTCGGCAGGAAGTTCTCGACGAGGTACCTCAGCTTCCCCTCATCTATTGCCATACGAACGAGCCGGATAACGTTCTTGGCGTACTCGATGGGATCCTGGGGCTCGTCCCATAGTAGGGGTGAGAACTGTGTGAAGCCCTTACCTTCAAAGGTGTAAACCTTGAGAGATCTCGTGTCGAAAGCATCCACACCGAGGTAAACGGCCAGTGGATAGAAGAAGGGCTCCAAATCGGCTATTATCACAAGGTTGGGAAACCTCTCCCTAATCCTCCTCACGGTCTCCACAAAGATTCTGTAATCCCTCACAAGCACCTTAGAGTTGCCGAGGTAGATTGCCTCAAAATCGTAGGACTCGACGATGGATAGGAGGCGATCGAGGTATTCAATTCTCTTGAGGGCGGGAAGGTAGAAGGCGTTGAAGCCGGAATAATTGATGGACTCGAGACGGGGAAGGGCCTTTTCTATAATTTCGCGGGGCGTGTAGTAGCTAAGGGGAATGGAAGGGGCGAGGTTGAAGTCGTACTCCGAGTAATTCTTTGGATAGAAAAAGGAGTTGAATGGGGAGAGCGTGAAGTCGACGCCGGCGAGAGCGGGAGTCTGGACAGCCCGCTTCTCGAACCTTATAACTCCTAACCTGCCGGGACCGTCGTGCTTGATGATTTCCATGTTTCACACCAAATTATACCTCTGCAGTAGCAGTATCTCGTCAAGTGTGAGCTTCTCGCCACGCTTGAACTTCTCGAGAGCCTGAACAGCCTTCTCGAAGTTCGCATCTCTCCTGGCCCTCATCCTCGCGACGAGCTTGTAGGCTATGAGCTCCTTGTGCCTCTGGTCATACTCAAGTATCTTCCTCTCTATCTCGCGAAGCTGCCTCCTTACCTCCCTTATCTTCTCCCTGAGCTCCACAACCTTCTGATGGTACTCGTCAGCCTCTTTCTTGACCTCGTCAGCCCTCTGGTATGTCTTAATCATCTGCTCATGGAACTGCTGGCTCTGATTAGCCAGCTTCTGTATCTCAAGGTTTATAGCCCTCCTAGCCTTCTTCAGCTGGTCTATCTTCTTCCTGACCTCCTGAAGCTTGTTGTTGAATCTCTCAATCTGCTGGAGAATTTCTAGCTCAGTCGCCAGCACCTGTATCTGATCAACTATCTGCTTCTCCCTCTCGGGCGTTATGTTGGGATTCGTCTGAAGTTCCCACTCCAGCTTCTCTATTCTCTCCTCTATCTTCTCCTTTGGTATTCTCAGCCTCCTAAGCTGCCTGTACTCATCTCTCTTCGTCCTGTACTCCAGGGCCTCCTGGTAAAGGAGGTCAAGCTTCGCGTTTATCTCCTCCCTGTTTTTCTTGAGAGCCTTTATCTTCTCGTTTATCTCATCCCTCTTCGCCCTGTATTCCCTGGCCTTCTCTCTCAGCTGCCTCACTTCGTTGTTCTTCTCATCCCTCTTCTGAACCCAAGTGTTAAGCTCCTTCTGGAGCTCCTCAAGCTTCATCTCAATCTCTCTCTTCTCCTTCTCCAGGGCCTCGAGCTCCTGCTTGATTCTCCTAATCTCCTCTGGGTCAACTTTCACTTGCATACCCCTTCCCCTTCCCCAATTTTAGAACAGGGGTCTCCATTGGGCCATCAGCCCCGCTATTGTGGGGAAAAGCTATGCAAATAAAAACTTTTCCCTTCTTTACTCAAACTTTTTAATCCCAGTGCGGACATCACCGTGATGATAGAGGTCCAAGACGTCTGGTTTGGCTACGAGGGAAGGGATGTCCTAAAGGGCGTGAGCTTCAAGTTTGATGGAGGAGTTATGGCGATAGTTGGCCCAAATGGAAGCGGGAAGACAACACTCGTGAAGCACCTAAACGGCCTTCTGAAGCCGAGGAAGGGGAAGGTAATCGTGGATGGCCTCGACACGAGGGAGCACACCGTCGCCGAGCTTAGCAGGATCGTCGGCTACGTCTTTCAGAACCCGGAGACGATGTTCTTTGAGGAAAGCGTTTACAGAGAGGTAGCCTTTGGACCAAAGAACCTTGGGCTCGATGATGATGAAGTTGAGAGAAACGTTCAATGGGCACTCGAAATGGTGGGGTTGTCTGGCTACGAGGACAGAAGCCCCTTTTCCCTGAGCGGTGGGGAAAAGCAGAGGCTGGCTATAGCATGCATCCTCGCCATGAGGCCAAAGTACCTAGTACTTGACGAGCCCACCACCGGACTCGATGGGAGGGCTGTAAGGGGCCTAGTGAAAGTCATCAAGGGACTCGTGGAAGAGGGACATGGCGTGATACTCGTTACCCACGACATGGAACTCGTTTTGGAGCTCGCCGACCGGGTGATGCTCTTAAGGGAGGGCAGGGTAACCTTCGACGGGCCTGTCGACGAATTCTTCTCCCTCGACCTTGAAAGCCTCGGCCTGGAGAAGCCGGAGCTCCTTAAGATAGCCGAAGAAGCAGGCATTGGCTTCGTCAGAACCGTTGATGACGTCGCGAGGCTGATAACATGATGCACACGATGTACGTTGAGAAGGACTCCCCTCTCCACTCTCTCGATCCGAGGGTTAAGGTTATCTCAACTGCTCTCCTAACAATTATAGTCATACTAACAACCCACCCCGTATTTTCTCCCTTGATGTTCCTTACAATCGCTCTAGGGCTCCGCATCCTCGGAGGGATAAAGGTCGGCTATCAGCTAAGGGTTCTCAAGCCCCTTCTTCCCCTTTTTCTCCTAACCTTTGCCATATGGCCCTTCATAATAGACCCGTGGAAGAGGGGAGTCCTCGTTGGCATCGGCTACACCTTCAGGCTGGCCTCCATGGCCCTCCTTGCCTTAGGTCTTCTTATGACGACTACCCAGAAGGATCTAATACTCGGCCTCGTGAAGCTGGGCCTCCCCTATGAGCTCGGGCTCGCCACCACGATGGCCCTCCGCTACATCCCGACACTCTACGCCCTCACCCAGAACATCATGGATGCCCAGAAGAGCAGAGGGCTTGAGCTTGAAAAGGGAAAGTTCCTTGAGAGAATGAGGAAGATGGCGGCCATCGTAATTCCCCTGATAGCCCTGACCATAAAGACTGCCCACGAGCTCAGCATAGCAATGGAAAGCAGGGGCTTCGGTGCATCAAAGAAGAGGACGTTCCTGAGAGACATAAAGATGCAGAGAAATGACTACCTAGCACTATCTCTCGTAACAATCCTTGCAATCATCTACCTTTACCTCCACCTTTCCCTCGGTCTTGGGAGCTTCTCCCCATAAGGAGGGCCACGGTGGAATCTATCGGAACGTCATGCTCCCCTAAACCCTCAAGCCTCTCAGCATACGTCCTGAGAACCGTGAACCTCAGCCTGTAGTGGCCCCTGTAGGAGCCCGTCCTAAGAACGAGGAGCTGCTCGAACATCTCAGGTAGGAGAAAGCTTTTCCTGACTTCTCCCATAAGATCTAGCTCATTCAGGGTCGTGTTCTCGGTGAGTAGAACCAGAAAGAGGGCTTTTAAATCAACGAGCCTCCTCAGCTCAAGCATGCCGTCACTGTCGGCCCCCTTGAGGAGCGGAAAGCTGGAAACGAAGACAAAGGAGCCATCCGACACCATTTCTACACCCTCAAGGAGCTCTCGGAAGGAGTACACCCTGGCCATGAGGACGGAGGACGGATCCCCGCCGAAGCGCTCGAGAAGGGATGGGGAGAGGCCATTCATAACGTCGAGATAATAAACGGGGATGCCGGAAGCCTGGGCTTTTGCCATCGAGGAATACTTCAGGAGGGCCGTAGAGAGAGGATCGGCAGTTATCACGCCAGCCATGCTACCCTCTTCCAGCTCACCCGCGACCCTCGAAACCTCATCAAGGAGGGATAGGGATTTAACGTCCCTAATGGGAGTGTAAAAGACCGGCATTGATGATGCTTCGATGAGCCCCTATTTATACTTTAGCGTCAGACAACCGAGTGTTCATCACCAATCAGCCAGTGCCGGTTTCATCATCCACAGACTATCTGCAACACCATTTGAGCGGGGTCGCGTATGGCCGGTCCAAGGCCAAGAATATATATGGCCAGATACCAGAAATTCCTCTCCTCTTTATCAGGAACCAAGTATTTGAGGCCGTAGTAAACGGTCACGAGGATGAGGGTTATCCAAGGATAGTAGGCATAGGGGCCGAGAGCCCTCACGAGGTGGTTCTCAATCCAGTGGACCTCCCTGTACCCGTAAATATCTATCGCTACGACGGTGGAGGCTATGTCGAAGTAGTGGGCAAGAGTGGGGTATAAGTAGAGTTTCTCAAAGGGCCTAAACCTGTAGAGGGTAAAGACGGCGGCCCAGCTGATTGCCGTGTGGATTAGCGTTAGGATGTAAGGCTCCCAGCACCTCGCGTTCGTTACAAGGAGGTAGTTCGCCCAGAGAGCCAGGAGAGTGCCCCACCCGATTGTAATCCTTGGATACGTTTCCAGCTTGGCATCGGCAATTAGGGCAGGGAGGATGAGAAAGAAGGCCGTGAAGAATATTCCAGGGGTGAGTATCCAAGGGTTGGGCTCCAGAACACCCCCATCCACGAGGGCCCTCACGGTGGCTCCAAAGACCACCATTGGCGTAACCGCCAGGAAGAGCCTCTCATCCACCTTAATTCTCAGAGGCCTTATTATGTATCTGTACGTGTATATGACGGCGAAGCCAAAAATCAGGGCATAGACAAGGGTGTTTACGGGGTTGTAGCCTTCTCTCGTGTACATGGGCCTCACAAAGTACTCCCAAAGGAAGTCCCGTAAGACATCTAACATTCATCGACCCCCTTCCCTTTTAGGGGATACGCTTTTTAACGTATCGGTGGTTCCTGAGTCCATGAGAAAGGCAGAGGTGAGGATGGAGCCAACACCAAAGGAGCTCGCTGAGCTTTTTGACCTCGCCAGGAAGCTCGAGGGAATGCTTATCATCTTTGCGAGGTGCCGCGTTCATTACGAGGGAAGGGCCAAGAGCGAGCTAGGGGAAGGGGACAGGATCATCATGATAAAGCCGGACGGGAGCTTCTTAATTCACCAGAAAAAGAAGAGAGAGCCTGTGAATTGGCAACCACCAGGGAGCAAGGTGAGGCTTGAGCTCAGGAATGTCCCGACAATCGTCAGTGTGAGGAGGAAGCCCAGAGAGATTCTGGAAGTTGAGCTCCTAGAGACATACATGGTATCCGCATTCTTCGCCGAAGATTACGAGGCCCTTAAGCTTTCGGGCAGCGAGGCCGAGATGGCGGCCCTTATATTTTCCAACCCAGATGTCATAGAGCCAGGATTCAAGCCACTCTTCAGGGAGAAGCCCGTGAGACACGGAATAGTGGACGTGCTTGGCGTTGACAAAGAGGGGAACCTTGTTGTCCTAGAGCTGAAGAGAAGGAAGGCGGATCTACACGCCGTCAGCCAGCTGAAAAGGTACGTGGAGGCTCTTAGGGAGGAGAACCCTGGCAAGATAGTTAGGGGGATTCTCGTGGCTCCCTCGATAACCGCCGGAGCCCAGAGACTCTTGGAGAAAGAGGGACTGGAGTTTAGGAGGATGGAGCCTCCAAAGAGGAAGGAGAAGAGAAAGAGCAGACAGAAAACGCTGGACTTCCTCTAGCCCATGCTCATCTCATGAGGCATCATCTCCCTCACGCGAACCCTAAGCCCGGAGAAGGACTCCTCGACTTCAACGACTTTTCCCAGACCCACGAGGCGGAGTTGAACCCTGCAGACGCTCACCTCCCTCTCGTCGCTTTCCTCCCATAGGACGCGCTGGTGCGTCTTCTCTATCTTAAGCACCCTTGCTATCATCCCCTCGGTTCCCCTTGTTACATCCTCGAGGGCCTCATACGTCAGGAAGACTAGGTCTCCTTCCCTCAGGCTTTCAAGAACGATGTAGTTGCGGGCGCTCCTAATTTCAAGGGTCCTGTAGGGGTTTCTCATTAGGGCATCAAGGGTCCGGCGGGAGATGCCCGTTAGGATGGGAAGCTCCATAATCCCACCTCACAGGTACATGCTCTCGTACTGCCTCTCCATCTTCTTCCTCGCTGCCTCCATCTCCTCGTGCATCCTCCGCAACTGCTCCTCTATCATCTCAGCCTCCTTAATGAGGGGCTCCGTCGAGACCTCTATACCGAGCATCTTCTTGAGGACCTCGATGACGTTGGCTGCGGCCCTTGGGTCGGGCCTATCCCCAAAGGTCTCACCGAGCAGGACGTAGGCCTTCAGCCCAGCTCTACTGGCCTCCCATAGAAGCTTCCCGCTCATCCCGGTTATAGAGCCATACTGGAGAAGCTTAACGCCGAGGCCTTCCAGCTCTTTGGTCTCTTCCTCACCGCCCCCAACCCCCCATACTTCCATCCTCTCCTTGAACATTCCAACACCCATACCGCCCAAGGATATCACGCGCTGGGCCCCGCTATCCTTCAGGTAGCGCACGACCTCCTTCGCAATTTCGTTCACGAGGGTCGGTGGGAGGTAGATATCAGCCACGGCCACTATCAAGTTGTCCTTCCCGTAAAAGCGTAGGGGTGGGTTAGGCTTCCCCTCCAGTATCAGGCTCATCGGGGGTATAAAGGGACTCTCTATGTAGCCTATCATCTCCATTCCAAGCTCCTTCGCGAGGAAGTTCGCCGCTATGTGGCCTACAAGGCCTATCCCCGGGTAGCCCTCTATTAGGATGGGATTCCCTATCTTGGGGAGGACTATTTGGACAGGCTTCTCAACCATACTACCACCGAAAGATTATATGGGGGGCAAGATTATTAGGGGTTTCGCCCAATTTTGATTTCCACTGGAAAGGCAACCCTTATATTTCCCGCCTTCGGTATTAACACGGTGATTACCATGCCTAAGATAGGGATAATCGGAGGTTCCGGCGTCTATGGAGTTTTCGAGCCAAAGGAGACCGTGAAGGTGCACACTCCCTACGGCAGACCCTCAGCTCCAGTGGAAATAGGGGAGATAGAGGGAGTTGAAGTTGCATTCATCCCAAGACACGGCAAGCACCATGAGTTCCCACCCCACGAAGTCCCCTATAGGGCAAACATATGGGCCCTCAAGGAGCTCGGAGTGGAGAGAGTAATAGGCATAACAGCCGTCGGCTCCCTTAGGGAAGAGTACAAGCCGGGTGACATAGTGATTGCCGACCAGTTCATAGACTTCACCAAGAAGAGAGAGTACACCTTCTACAATGGGCCGCGCGTTGCCCACGTCAGCATGGCCGATCCCTTCTGCCCGGAGCTCAGGAGGATATTCATCGAAGCCGCCAAGGAGCTTAGCCTTCCCCTCCACGAGAAAGGCACCTATATTTGCATAGAGGGCCCACGCTTCTCCACGAGAGCCGAGAGCAGGATGTTCCGCCAGTTCGCCGACATAATAGGGATGACCCTCATCCCCGAGGTCAACCTCGCTAGGGAGCTTGGTATGTGCTACGTGAACGTTTCAACGGTCACGGACTACGACGTCTGGGCTGAGAAGCCCGTCGACGCCCAAGAAGTCATACGTGTCATGAAGGAGAACGAAGAAAAGGTTCAGAGGCTCCTCAAGAGGGCCATTCCGAGGATTCCGGAGGAAAGGACCTGCGGTTGTGCTGATATCCTCAAGACAGCTTTCGTTTAGATTATCTTCTTACCGCTTCTACAAATATTTGACAAGCCCCCCAGAGTTTCATTTCCACTGGAACAGGGATACAGAGGTTCCCCTAGGAAATACGTCTTGACAAACATAGAAAATTTTATGAGTTTTTCTTTACATTTGTTGCGTGAACATTTTTCAGTTAAGGGGAGCTTTTATCGACATGTTATGAACGCTTGTCTAATTTCTCTGCGTTTTCTTTTTAAATCTGTTCATAGAAACATTTATATATGCCCTCGCAGATAGAAAACGGGAGCGTTTGCACCAAAAAATAAAGATCTCTTGGGCGTTTGGCGGCCGGTTCCAGTGGAAATGAAACTCTGGGGGGTTCAAAACCATTTAACTTCCGCCAAATTATTAAGTTGTTATGTTTAATCAAATGCTCTAAAACATCCATTGGTGAACAGCTTTAAATGAACATTTATGCACATTTTCCTTCCACTGGAAAGGTTTCCCGGCTTTTCTAAATGCAAACACTTAATGCTCATCTATGTGCATCAACCTGTGGGATTTCCAGTGGAACCTTTGACATGGAGTTGCTCAACAAAGCATAAAAACCTCGGAGGAAAAAGGTTCCTTGCTTTCCACTGCTTCCCCTGCTTCCAGTGGAAGAGGAATGCTTACATGTTAATTATATCGGCCAGGCTTCGTTACTAAGTGTGATAATATCTACGAAATTTATGCTCCTGTGAGCAATGTTTCCACTGGAAATGCTGGGAAGTGAACCTATGGGGTACGATTTCCAGTGGAGGTACGACGATGAACGAGGGTGAGCAGCTCCACCTTGACCAGCTCTTCGAGAGACTGCTTAGGGCAAGGAAGATATTCAAGAATAAGGAGGTACTGAGACACAGCTATACGCCCAAGGACCTTCCCCACAGGCACGAGCAGATTGAGACCCTTGCCCAGATACTTGTGCCCGTCCTCCGTGGGGAAACCCCTTCCAACATCTTCGTCTATGGGAAGACGGGGACCGGTAAAACGGTAACCGTCAAGTTCGTGACCGAGGAATTGAAGAAGATTTCGAGGAAGTTCAACATCCCCGTGGACGTTATCTACATCAACTGCGAAATTGTGGACACGCAGTACCGTGTCCTCGCCAACATAGTAAACTACTTCAAGGACGAGACCGGTATAGAGGTCCCGCTCGTGGGCTGGCCTACGGATGAGGTCTACGCGAAGCTTAAGCAGGTCATAGACGCCAAGGAGCGCTTTGTAATAATCGTCTTGGATGAGATAGATAAATTAATCAAGAAGAGTGGCGACGAGGTCCTATACAGCCTCACCAGGATAAACTCAGAGCTCAAGAGGGCTAAGGTGAGTGTCATCGGGATATCCAACGACTTGAAGTTTAAGGAATATCTCGATCCACGCGTTCTCTCGAGCCTGAGCGAGGAGGAGGTTGTGTTCCCGCCCTACGATGCCAATCAGCTCCGCGACATCTTGATGCAAAGAGCCGAGGAGGCTTTCTATCCGGGCGTTCTGGGCGAAGGCGTTGTCCCCCTATGTGCCGCCCTCGCCGCGAGGGAGCACGGTGATGCTAGGAGGGCCCTCGATCTGCTCCGTGTTGCCGGCGAAATAGCAGAGAGGGAAGGGGCAAGCAAGGTAACGGAGAGGCACGTCTGGAAGGCCCAGGAGAAGATAGAGCAGGACACCATGGAGGAAGTCATAAAGACCCTTCCACTCCAATCGAAGGTTCTCCTTTATGCCATAGTACTTCTCGACGAGAATGGTGAGCTACCTGCCAATACGGGTGAGGTTTACTCGGTTTACAGGGAGCTATGCGAGTACATAGATCTCGAACCGCTCACCCAAAGGCGCATAAGCGACCTCATAAACGAGCTGGATATGTTGGGCATAATAAACGCGAAGGTCGTCAGCAAGGGTCGCTACGGCAGGACAAAGGAGATAAGGCTTAACGTAACCCCCTACAAGATTAGGAACGTCTTCCGCCTTGACTACTCCATCCAGCCCCTTCTGGCTGTGTCTCTTAAAAGCGAGCAGAGGAGGCTCGTGTGATGGGGGACGAGTTCGTGAGGGCCCTAATGGCGAACCGCTACTTAATCACGCCCCCTGCCTACTTTCTCCTCGTGGGCCACTACGGTAAGTCCTTTACGCTCGCTGAGCTTGTGAAGTTCGCTAAGTCTAAGGGAACATTCATAATAGACGAGGGCATCGCGAGAGAGTTCCTAGCTTGGAAGGGCCTTCCAATGGAAGTGGGTCCCTCAGAGGTTGATAAGGAAGAAAGCACTCCTGAGCCAGAATCGACTGTGGAAAAAGTTGGGGTAGCCGAAGAAGCCGGAAACGATGTTATTAGTATGGAACCCGCCGAAATTCAGCAGGATATTTCTGCTTCTTCATCCGCCTCCCAGACATCTATTTCCACTGGAGAATCCCTTCAAGAAGAGGAATTTAACGGCCTCTCAGTTCATGAAGAAGCCATGAATGGGGAGATTTCTGAGGGGGAGTCCTTTGTTTCCACTGGAACCGACGCCGAGGAGAACAGGGTAAACTGTGAGGACTATGACATTCTGAGGATCTACGAGCCGGAGGAAATAAAGAAGGAGGCTAGGGAATACTCAAAATACGAGGATGTCCTGATAGAGCTGAACCCTGACTTCGAGTTCAGGAGTAGGGTCATTAAACCTAAGTATGAGGTTAAGTTTGACGTCAGGAAGGTTAAGCTTAGGCCGCCAAAGGTGAAGAACGGCAACGGAAAGGAGGGTGAGGTGATAGTTGAGGCTTACGCGAGCCTCTTTAGGAGCAGGCTTAAGAAACTCCGGAAGATATTGAGAGAGAACCCCGACGTGAGGGACGTGGTGGATATAGGGAAGTTAAGCTACGTTCGAGCCGAAGAGGAAGTCACGATAATCGGGCTCGTTAACTCTAAGAAGGAGACGAACAGGGGCCTGATCTTCGAGGTCGAGGATGCAACAGGCACCGTCAAGGTCTTCCTCCCGAAGGACTCGGAAGATTACAGGGATGCCTTCAAGGTTCTACCCGATGCCGTGGTTGCCTTCAGGGGCTTCTACTCCAAGAAGGGTATCTTCTTCGCCAATCGCTTTTACCTACCGGACGTTCCCATCTACAGGAAGCAGAAGCCTCCGATCGAGGAGAAGGTCTATGCTATACTGATAAGCGACATTCACATCGGTAGCAGGGAGTTCTGTGAGAAGGCCTTCTTGAGGTTCCTTGAGTGGCTCAACGGTTATGTCTCGAGCAAGGAAGAGGAGGAAATCGTCAGCAGGGTAAAATACCTGATAATAGCTGGAGACGTCGTTGATGGTGTTGGCATATATCCAGGCCAGTACAACGACCTAATAATACCTGACATCTTCGACCAGTACGAGGCCCTCGCGAACCTCTTGGCGAATGTGCCTGAGCACATAACTATGTTTATAGGGCCTGGTAACCACGACGCCGCGAGACCAGCAATCCCTCAGCCGGAGTTCTACAAGGAGTACGCTAAGCCCCTGTACGAGCTGAAGAACGCCGTCATAATAAGCAACCCGGCCATCATAAACCTCCACGGCAGGGATTTTTTGATAGCTCACGGACGTGGCATAGAGGATGTCGTCTCCTTCGTTCCAGGCCTGAGTCACCACAAGCCGGCCCTTCCAATGGTTGAGCTGCTTAAGATGAGGCATCTCGCGCCGACCTTTGGCGGTAAGGTGCCTATAGCCCCTGACCCGGAGGATCTGCTTGTGATAGAGGAGGTGCCCGACCTCGTTCATATGGGCCACGTCCATGTTTACGATGCTATTGTTTATAGGGGTGTCCAGCTTGTGAACTCCGCCACGTGGCAGGCGCAGACTGAGTTCCAAAAGATGGTGAACATAGTCCCGACACCTGCTAAGGTTCCCGTCGTGGACGTGGAAAGCGCAAGGGTCGTTAAGGTTCTTGACTTCAGCAGGTGGTGTTGATGGAGTTGCCGGAGGATATGAAGGCTTACTTTGAATGGCTCCAGCGCGAGATTGATAAGGCCTATGAGGTGGCGAGGAAGGCGAGGGCTCAGGGTAAGGATCCGAGCACCGACGTTGAAGTCCCTCAAGCAACAGACATGGCGGGCCGCGTTGAGAGTCTCGTGGGCCCACCGGGTGTGGCTAAGAGAATTAGGGAGCTCGTGAAGGAGCACGGCAAGGAAATCGCCGCCCTGAAGATAGTAGACGAGATTATAGATGGAAAGTTTGGGGACTTTGGGAGTAGGGAGAAGCTCGCGGAGCAGGCCGTCAGAACGGCTTTGGCGATTCTCACGGAGGGAATAGTTTCGGCTCCGATAGAGGGAATAGCCGACGTCAAGATAAAGCGCAACACGTGGGCCGACAATTCCGAATACCTCGCCCTCTACTACGCCGGCCCCATAAGAAGCTCTGGTGGAACGGCCCAGGCCCTGAGCGTTCTCGTGGGTGACTACGTGAGGAGAAAGCTCGGCCTTGACCGCTTCAAGCCTAGTGAGAAACACATAGAGAGGATGGTTGAGGAAGTTGACCTCTACCACAGGACCGTCTCGAGACTTCAGTATCATCCATCCCCCGAAGAGGTTCGTCTCGCCATGAGAAACATACCAATCGAGATAACCGGCGAGGCCACGGATGACGTCGAGGTTTCCCACAGGGACGTTCCTGGTGTTGAGACTAACCAGCTCCGTGGAGGAGCGATACTTGTTCTTGCTGAGGGTGTCCTTCAGAAGGCCAAGAAGCTCGTCAAGTACATAGATAAGATGGGCATCGAGGGCTGGGAATGGCTGAAAGAATTCGTGGAGAGTAAGGAGAAGGGGGAAGAAGAGGGTGCAAAGAGCTCCTCGCCGGCCGAGAGCTCCGTGGCCGAGACGAGGGTGGAAGTCAAGAAGGGCTTCTACTACGCTCTTTACGAGCGGTTCAAGAAGGAAATAGCTCCAAACGACAAGTATACTAAGGAGATCATCGGTGGGAGACCGCTCTTCGCTGGACCTTCGACGAACGGTGGCTTCCGCCTCCGCTATGGAAGAAGCCGTGTCAGCGGATTTGCAACGTGGAGCATCAACCCGGCCACGATGATACTCCTCGACGAGTTCCTCGCTGTGGGAACCCAAATGAAGACCGAGCGGCCCGGAAAAGGTGCCGTAGTTACGCCGGCCACGACGGCTGAAGGGCCCATAGTGAAGCTGAAGGACGGGTCAGTTGTTAGGGTGGACGATTACGAGACGGCCCTGCGGGTAAAGGAGCAGGTGGAAGAGATACTCTACCTCGGGGATGCCATAGTGGCCTTCGGTGACTTCGTTGAGAATAACCAAACCCTCCTTCCGGCCAACTACGTGGAGGAGTGGTGGATTCAGGAGTTCGTTAAGGCCGTGAGGGACGTTTATGAAGTCGAGCTCAGGCCCTTCGAGGAGAACCCAAGGGAGGCCGTGGAGGAAGCAGCGGAGTATCTCGACATTGACCCTGATTTCCTCGCGAGGATGCTCCATGACCCGCTCCGCATGAGGCCAAGCGTCGAGCTCGCGATACATATATCCAAAATCCTCGACATTCCCTTCCACCCATACTACACCCTCTACTGGAACACACTCAAGTCAGAAGAAGTCGAGAAGCTCGCCCAGATATTGAAGGAGGCGGAGGTTGAGTGGGGCGAGTTCAGGGGGATAAAGTTCGCCAAGAAGATTGTCATCTCCCTCGAAAGGCTTGGGAAGGCAAAGAGACATCTGGAGCTTCTCGGCTTACCGCACAAGGTCGAGGCAGAAAAAGTCATCGTAGATTATCCATGGAGCGCCGCCCTCCTCACACCACTTGGCAACTTGGAATGGACCTTTAGGGCCAAACCCCTCTTCACGGTCATCGACATCATCAATGAGAACAATGACATCAAGCTGAGGGATAGAGGGATAAGCTGGATCGGCGCGAGGATGGGTAGGCCTGAGAAGGCCAAGGAGAGGAAGATGAAGCCGCCGGTTCAAGTGCTATTCCCAATAGGCCTGGCTGGAGGAAACTCCCGTGACATAAAGAAAGCTGCCGAGGAGGGAAAGGTTGCCGAGGTGGAGATAGCCTTCTTCAGGTGTCCCGAGTGTGGCCACACAGGTCCAGAGCACCTGTGTCCTAAGTGCGGAACGCGGAAGGTGCTGCTCTGGCACTGTCCCAAGTGCAACGCTGACTACCCCCATGATCAGGCCGAAGGGTACGGCTTCCACTGCCCCAAGTGTAACGTCGAGCTGAGGCCCTTCGCGAAGAGGAAGATAAAGCCGAGCGAGCTCCTGAACAGGGCCATGGAGAACGTCAAGGTCTACGGAGTGGATAAGCTCAAGGGCGTCATGGGAATGACCTCTGGCTGGAAGATGGCTGAGCCCCTCGAGAAGGGCCTGCTTCGTGTTAAAAACGACGTCTACGTTTTCAAGGATGGAACCATAAGGTTCGACGCTACCGACGCGCCCATAACCCACTTCAAGCCGAGGGAGATAGGTGTTTCCGTCGAGAAGCTTCGCGAACTGGGCTATACCCACGACTTTGAAGGGAAGTCCCTCGTCAGCGAAGACCAGATAGTCGAGCTCAAGCCTCAGGACGTGATACTCTCGAAGGAGGCTGGGAAGTATCTGTTGAAGGTCGCACGCTTCGTGGATGATCTCCTCGAGAAGTTCTATGGATTGCCGAGATTCTACAATGCCGAGAAAATTGAAGACCTCATTGGCCACCTCGTCATAGGGCTGGCTCCCCACACCTCGGCCGGCATAGTGGGCAGGATAATAGGCTTCGTGGACGCCCTTGTCGGGTACGCGCATCCGTATTATCACGCGGCCAAGAGAAGGAACTGCGATGGAGACGAGGACAGTGTAATGTTGCTCCTTGATGCTCTCCTCAATTTCTCCCGCTACTACCTGCCTGAGAAGCGCGGCGGGAAGATGGACGCGCCCCTCGTCATAACCACGAGGCTCGATCCGAGGGAAGTTGACAGCGAGGTCCACAACATGGACATCGCCCGCTACTATCCGCTCGAGTTCTACGAGGCTACATACGAGCTAAGGTCACCGAAGGAGCTCGTCGGAGTCGTGGAGAGGGTTGAAGACAGGCTTGGAAAGCCCGAGATGTACTACGGCATAAAGTTCACCCATGATACAGATGACATAGCCCTCGGACCCAAGATGAGCCTGTACAAACAGCTCGGCGACATGGAGGAGAAGGTTAGGAGACAGCTCGCCCTCGCCGAGAGGATAAGGGCCGTTGACGAGCATCGTGTTGCTGAAACCGTTCTGAACTCCCATCTGATTCCTGACCTCAGGGGCAACCTGAGGAGCTTTACGAGACAAGAGTTCCGGTGCGTCAAGTGCAATACGAAGTTCAGGAGGCCGCCGCTTGGGGGTAAATGTCCTGTCTGCGGCGGGAAAATAGTTCTGACGGTCAGCAAGGGCGCCATAGAGAAGTACCTGGGAACCGCCAAGATGCTCGTCTCTGAGTACAGGACCCTGAACTACACGAGGCAGAGGATATGTTTAACTGAGAGGGACATAAAGGCCCTCTTCGAGTTCCTATTCCCCGAGACCCAGAAAACTCTCTTCGCCAACGTTCATGATGTCTGCCAGCGCATGGTGGCTGAGAGGGCGGGTGCTAGGAAAGCCTCGGGCCTACTTGAGACCCTTATGAAGGATGCGGGGGCAAAGCCAAAGGAGAAAAAGAGAAAGGAGAGGCCTAGGAAGAAGAGAATAAGCCTTGACGATTTCTTCGGGGTGAGATGACCGCAACGTTTATAGTTTATAAATGTAAAAAATCTTTGGAGGCTGCGGCCGTGAAGATAACGTGGTTCGGTCACGCGTGCTTTCTCATCGAAACGGGGGGCATCAGGATCCTGATAGACCCCTACCCCGAGGTAGACGACGACAGGATAGGAAAGGTGGACTATATTCTCGTGACCCATGAGCACATGGACCACTACGGAAAGGTTCCCCTTATAGCAAAACTTAGCGACGCCACGGTCATAGGGCCGAAGACCGTTTACCTTATGGCCGTCAGTGATGGCCTAACTAAAGTCAAGGAGATAAACGCCGGAGAAGAAGTTGAACTCAGCGACGGCGTTAGGGTTAAGGCCTTCTACACTGAGCATCCCACGAGCCAGTATCCCCTCGGTTACCTAATCATAGGGGATAAGAGGGTGGCCCACCTCGGCGATACCTACTACAGCCCGGGCTTCAAGGGGCTCAGGGGGCGGGTTGACGTTCTCCTTGTGCCCATAGGTGGCCGCTCGACGGCAAGCGAAAGGGAAGCGGCGGAGATAGCGGACATAATAAGGCCGAGGATCGTTGTGCCAATGCACTATGGTGTCTATGGGGAGGGCAACGTCGAGGGCTTCATTCAGGAGCTCCAGAAGAAGCGTGTATGGGTTCTCGTGAAAGCCTTGAATATGTATGAGGGCTTCGAAATCTGAGGGATTCTGTATGCCCCTGACTACGGGTGTAAAAGGATTAGATGAGCTTCTGGGCGGCGGTGTGGGTAGGGGTGTCCTAACCCAGGTTTACGGGCCCTTCGCAACAGGTAAGACGACCCTAGCGATGCAGGTGGGTCTCCTTAATCCCGGCAAGGTTGCCTACGTGGATACTGAGGCGGGCTTCTCCCCGGAGAGACTGAGGCAGATGGCTGAGACGAGGGGCCTTGATCCTGATAGGGCCCTCGAAAAGTTCATAATATTCGAGCCGATGGATCTCGTGGAGCAGAGGAGGATTATAGGGAAGCTGAAGAGTGTTGTCAATGAGAAGTTCTCCCTCGTCGTTGTGGACTCAATCACGGCCCACTATCGGGCGGAGGGAAACAAGGATTATGGGGAGATTGCAAGGCAGCTTCAAGTTCTGCAGTGGCTTGCGAGGAAGGTCAACGTCGCTGTGATAGTCGTAAACCAGGTCTACTTCGACTCCAACTCCGGCAACCTGAGGCCCATAGCTGAGCACACCCTTGGCTACAAGACCAAGGACATACTCAGGCTCGAGAGACTCAGGGGGGGTCTAAGGATAGCCGTCCTTGAGAGGCACCGCTTCAGGCCCGAGGGTGGTGTGGTTTACTTCAGGATAACGGACAGGGGTATTGAGGACGCCAAAGGTGGGGAGTAGTTCAAAAAAGTTTAGAAAATTAGACCCTCTCAAAGATCTCTTGTGCGATCTTCAACGTCGCTCTGTAGAGCTTTTCGCTAATTATTCCGTCCTCATAGTGCTCCTTGAGCTTGTCCTTGTCAATAATCTCCTTCTTACCATCTGGCCATTTGACGATATCAACCTCGAGGTCGACATAGCGGGCCCTGTCAGGGTATATCTCGACGGGTGTGTTGATGTTGTAGAACTCCCCCTTCAGGTTCCCGTTCCTGTCGTAGTAGCGGTGGACGAACCACCACTTTCCTGCCTCTATCTCAGTTATTGCGTAGTCGCCGGGCTCTATCGGGATTTCTAGCCCGTCGTAGAACTTGCCCGGCTTGAGGTGGCGCCTTATCTTTACCCTAAGCGGGTTCGTGGAGACCTCGATAACCTCGCCAGGCCCTATCTTTATCCTCTGCCCATCAGGCTTGACATGGTCGAGGCTGAAGAGCCACCCCTGTTTGGGCCCCTTGTTCCTGACGACCGTCTCGAGGAAGCCTTCGCTGATCTTCATCCTCTGGGCCGGCATCTTGGCGAGAATTCCCTCGGCAACCTCTACGGCGAAGCCGAACTCGGGGTCATAGGACTTAAACTGATGGTGACCTTCGATGGTGGGAGTTACCCTGTTCCTTATCTCATCAAGCTTCTTCTTGGCCCCGCCGCCGAACTCCACCTCGTATATTTCCCTCCCCTCGATTATCTCGGTAGGAGCTGAGTACTTGTCGGCCTCCTTGAGTCTGTCAGCTATCTTCGAGAGCCTCACGAGCTCATCCCTGAGGATGTTCCAGTCCTTGTATGCCGCAGCCGTCCTCCAGAGGACGCCCCACTCTCCAAGGTCAACGCTGAGGCCGAGTATCCTGAGCCTCTCCCTCTCTTCAGGATCCTTTATCTTTCTTGAAATCTTAACATGCCTCTGGACGCCGATGGGCTTTGGAATAAGCACGGCGTAGTCGCCTGGAATCGTTATGAGGACGCTGAGGTGGGGGAGAACGTTGTGCTTCTTCACTTGGACGACAACTTCGTCACCCTCGGTAGCATCGGGAAGCTCCTCTATGAGGACCGTCCCTATGGCGTTCCCTATGTCCACGTAAACGTACCTGTCGTCCCTCTTCACGACGAGCCCCTTGTAGACCCCGTAGAGCCTGTAGGGGAGCCTCCTGAAGAAGACGTCTATGAACTCCTCTTCAAGGACCTTCCTTACATCCTCAACCCTCGTCCCAACTATCGTTATCCCATTGTTTCTGTCGTAGATGTCCACGTCGAAGTCGTCATAGCTCTTCTCTATGCCAAGCCTCTCAGCTATGACGTCGCTCGGCTGGACTATGCGGAAGCCCCTGTCGAGGAGTAGCTTGCTGAGGGCCGTGCTGTATATCCCCCTAATCCTCACCGCTACTCCTGAGTTTGTAGACACCTTCACCACCCCTTTCCTTTCTTTCCACAACGCCTATGAGTGTGAGCCCTTCGAGTATCTCCCTCACGGTCTCCCTATCTATTCCGGTATCGGCCGAAACGTTTCTCGCCTCAACCCAACCTAGTCCGCGCTCGTGCCATCTCTTAAGCGAGTCTTCAACCTTATGGACGAGGGAGGGATTCGAATAGAGCCAGTGGGCAAGGCTTGCAAGGATGTTTATCTTCCTTTCAATATCCTCAATCCTATTTAGACGCTCCAGTATTCCGGGTGGTAGCTTTTTCTCCTTTTCGCCATCCCCGAGCAGTTCCAGTAGCTCCACTTCCCCTACCACCTTTGCAAGCGCCTGGGACACGGAGTAATCGTAGACCCTGTGGAACTGCCACATTCTTCTCAGAACTCCCTTCAGCCTTTCTCTGTCCGAGAACCCCTTGATAGAACTGACTATTTCAAGGGCTTCCTCTATCCGGAACTTCATCTGATGTTCGGCCTTCTGTAGCTCCCTCACCGCCGTCTCAAATTCCCCTCCCACCTTAGAGGCCTCGGCGAGGAGCTGGGCCACTACAGACGCCTTCTCCTTAGAGATCGAATGGAGATCTGAGAGAATGACTTTAATTTCATCGAGGGCTTCAGCACTTATTAACTTCGTGAAAAGCTTCTCAAACCTTCTGTGAAGGTCCTCAAACCTTTTAACAAGCATTTTCATCTTGCTCAACTGGTTCCCCCAGAACCTTAGAAGGGCGAACTGATACTTTTACTTTTTGGCCAAATTTATTTACTATGGGGGCCAACCACCGCCTTGGAACCATAGAGTCGGAGGTGTTCAGGGATGCCGGCCGTGAAAGTAAGGAAGGAGAGGGCCGAGGAAGTGAAGAGGAAGCTTAAGGTCCTCGGCATATACGACGGCAAGAGGCGCCCCTTGAGGGAAGGTCTCTATGTTCTTCTCCCCGTGACCGACGCTGAGAAGGCTGGGAAGCTTGGCCTCGAAGTCCTCGACGTTGAGCTTCCCCTCAGGCCCGAGAGGCAGATATACAAGAACCTGGAGACGGTCCTCAGGGAGAGGCTGACGGAGGAGGAGCTGAAATACCTGAGGCGTTACGACATAATCGGGGACATAGCGGTCGTCCAAATACCGAGGGAGCTGGAGCATTGTGTTGATGACATAGTCTGGGCCATAAGGAAGCTTCATCCATTCGTCCGCGTCATAGCGAGGAGGGGGTTCCACACTGGTGAGTTCAGGGTTAGGGAGCTTGAGGTTATATGGGGTGAGCCCCGATTGGAGACTATCCACAGGGAGAACGGCGTCGCTATAAAGGTTGACCTTTCGAAGGTATTCTTCAACCCGAGGATGAAGGGCGAGCGCTACCGTCTGGCTCAGCTCGTCCGCGATGGGGAGCGTATTCTAATTCCCTTCGCTGGCGTCCTGCCCTATGCACTCGTCATAGCCCGGTACAGACGGGTTCATATAACTGCTGTCGAGCTCAATCCTGACGCTATACGCCTTGGTATTGAGAACATCGAGCTGAATAAGAAGAGGCTTAGAGGTGAG
This sequence comes from Pyrococcus yayanosii CH1, assembly GCF_000215995.1. Classification (NCBI taxonomy): domain Archaea; kingdom Methanobacteriati; phylum Methanobacteriota; class Thermococci; order Thermococcales; family Thermococcaceae; genus Pyrococcus; species Pyrococcus yayanosii. Next base: position 1,438,449 of record NC_015680.1, read on the forward strand.
ATAGAAGTCATAGAGGGGGATGCCTTCGAAGTCCTGCCGACCCTTCCGAATTACGACCGCGTGATAAGCCCCACTCCGAGGAGCGTTGATGCGCTCGCGCTGACGCTGGATAAGGCCGAGAGATGGCTTCACTACTATGAGTTCGTCCACGAGGACGAAATAGGGGCCTTCAGGGAAAGGATACTCCGCGAATGCAAGAGGCAGGGCAAGGAGTGCGCCCTTAGGGTAAAGAAGGTCAGTGACTTCAAGCCACACGTCTTCAAGGTCTGCGCGGACATAGAGGTTAAACGGAAGCATTAACTCAAAAGGCTTTTCTAAAATTTTGTGCAGACCAATACCGGGGAAGCCGATGCTGATAGACAGATTCGGAAGGCCTGTGACAAACCTCCGGATATCCCTGACGAAGGAGTGCAACTTAGCCTGCTTCTACTGCCACAGGGAGGGGCAGGACGACGGAGAAAGGGTCATGACACCCGAGGAAATCGAGCGGGTTGTAAGAATAGCCTCAAGGCTTGGAATAAGGAAGGTCAAGCTCACAGGTGGGGAGCCAACGGTAAGGGAGGACATCGTCGAGATAGTGAGGAGAATAAGGCCCTACGTGGTCGATCTCTCGATGACTACCAACGGGACCACTCTCTACAGGCTTGCGGAGGAGCTCAGAGAGGCTGGCCTCGACAGGGTGAACGTCAGCCTTGACACCCTCGACAGGAAGAAGTACAAGAAGATTACCGGCTTTGACGTCCTTCCCTGGATTCTCAGGGGGATTGAGAAGGCCGTGAAACTCTTTCATCCCGTGAAGCTTAACATGGTTGTCATGAGGGGAATAAATGATGATGAGATATGGGACATGATTCGATTTGCGGCCGAGATCGGGGCCGTGCTCCAGCTCATAGAGATAGAAGTTCCGAGGGAGATGGAAGATAGTCCTTTCTTCAGGGAGTTTTTCTACCCCTTGAAGCCCCTCGAGGAGGAGTTCGAGAGGCTGGCCCTCGAAGTGAGGGAAAGGCGGATGCATAGGCGGAGAAAGTACTTCATTCCAATCGATGGAAAGGTCGCGGAGGTTGAGGTCGTAAGGTCGATGCACAACACGGTCTTCTGCATGAACTGCACGCGCTTGAGGCTCACGGCCGACGGCTACCTGAAGACATGCCTCCTTAGGAAGAACGACCTCATAGATATTCTCGGTCCAATGAGAGAGGGTGCGAGCGATGCGAAGCTCGTGGAGATATTCAAAGAGGCAATACTCATGAGGCGGCCGTATTGGAAGTGAAAGCAGCCTTATGAATTATGGGAGCTTCTTCTGCTACATTTTACCATAACTGTTGTGCCGCAGGGTTCCTCTTAGTGCAGTCCTAGCAGAACAGTCAAGCTGGGAAGGAAATGTAAATATTACTTCTTCAGAAAGTTAGAGGAGATTACTTGCTTGCCCTTTTCTTCTCCTTGGATTTCTCTCCCTATTCCTTCCTCCTCTGATCCGTCTTTTTTGAACACAAAAAAATTTATATTAATAAAACAAATAATAATGATTTGAAGTGACTGCGCATGAAAAAATCGTGGTCATAATTTTGGTTAACTATATTATCCTTGCTCGTGTAATACTTAAGGTTCTGGCTCAGAGTTACGACGTGATATTGACTGACGGCCCAGGGCCGTATTTCTCGGCAAGTACATCCGTTGGCCTTTGTACCTTTGGCCTTAGCGGGAGCATATCTTATCCTGTGCCGGGAGATTTTACAAATGGAAGAGTTACGGTAATAGGTAAGGGATGTTAATAGGGTGGCACTATGAAAGAATTTATTGAGGGAGGTGGGTAAGATGAAGAGAAAATTATTCGTGTCTTAATACTATCCATTTCGAGCTTTGTTTTTGCTTATGCCTCAGGAGCTCCTGGAGAATATGAACTTTTAAAAGCAATTAAAACCCTTGAAGAATATAAATATATTCAGATTGTGGAGTTTGACAACTATCTAGTTACCTCGGACGAAGGGAAAACGTGAAGGAGATATTTTTGTATCACGGAAAGCTAATCGAAAGGGGCTACGTCAACTCAAGGGAAGGAATATTGGAGCAATCTCAGGAGTTTTACATCAATGGTTCGCTGGTAAGCAGGGGATACATCAAAATTGTTAACGGAAAGGTAGTCATGGGCCATCTTGAGCAACATGGTAATAGAATTGAGTAAACTAAGGAAAATTCCATTAAGTTAACGGGTCACACCCTTGATTTTGTGGCATCTAAGCTTGTGAAGCTCGAGCCTCTTAAGGTTGTGAAGATGGCAAGGTACATTAAACTAAAGACACCTTTAATTGACAGGTTCCTTATGAAGCTCGGACTCAAAGCAGAAAGCTATGAATATGATAATAGTTATGCCCTCTGGCCAGAAGTGGATAGTGAAAACCAACGAAAAAGGTGTTCCAATGAGCTTAGAAAACATTCCAGGCAATGATAAAGAACCAAAGGTGAGAATATTAATTGAGCCTATTTCTTCCCAATGAAGTCGAAGAGGGTAACCTGCCTTCCTTTCTTCTCCTTGGGCTTCTCTTTCTCTTCCCTCCTCTTCTCCTCAGGCTTCTTCTCCTTTTCCTCCCCTTCTTCGGCCTCTTCTTCCACTTCGACTTCTTCCTCTTCTATCTCTTCTATTTCCCCTTCAGGAATTTCCCTTTCTTCCTCCTTGGGTCTCATCTCCTTAAGTTTCCTTCTAAGGGCAAGGGCCTTACCCCAAATGGTCCCCGCCTTCTCGGAGTCAGTCGTTAAGAATGCTACCTCCTTCTCGCCCAGTCCGAGGAAGACCGTGAAGTGGGCAGCCAGCTCTAGGTTGTTCTCGAATATCGTCCTGAGGATCTTCATAGTCTCTATGGCCTCGAGCTTGCCCATGTGCATCCCCGACATTATCTTCTTTAAAATCGAGTCCCTGAGGGAACGCTCCTCTTTGCTCTCGGCCAGCATCTTGAGGCTCTTTGGGGGATAGAACTTTGCGAAGCCCCTCTTCTTGGTCCCCGCGACGGCGACGCCTGCCGTCATCATGTCTATGGCGTACTTCCAGAGGGAGTAGTTGCCCGTCCTCGTGGCTCTTCCGAGGTATATATCGGCCCTGCTTATCGCATCGTAGGCCCTTGCGACTTCCTCTGACCTGAGGTAGATGTAGGGGATGTTCTCGTCCACCCAGAGTAGGAACTCATCGGGCATCATATCAAGGTTCCACATTGCCATTTTAGCTTTCTTCGCGTTGTCGCTCCCGAACACCAAACCCAAGGCCTGGAACACCGTCTTTTCTACATCTCTGTAAGCCAGAATGGCCTTAGCATCCTCGTAGTCTCCAATGGCGACGGTCTGAAGGTCGTTTATCGCAGCTCTCAAATCGCCGCTTGCCCTCTTCGCTATTTCGTAGAGGAGATCCTTCGGAATCTCAAGTCTTTCTGCCTTTAATATCCTTAGGAGGGCCTTCACTATGTCTCTCTGGGTCAGCCGCTTGTACTCCACGAGCTCTGCCTTCTCCCTTATCTCCCTCGGAACCTCCCAGTACTTATTGGCTGCCATGATTATGGGGTTCTTTGCCTTGTCGATGAGTTTGGCTATTTCCTTGGCCCCGCTCGGCTCTATGTTGTCGGCCTCGTCAAGGAATATGAGCTTTCTCCTTTTCCCGAGGATATCCATGGTGTATGCTGCTTGCACATAGCGCTCTATCTTTTCATAAGTCCTCTCATCGCTTGCGTTGAGCTCTATGACCTCGAAGCGGTACTCGTGGGCGAGGGCGTACACCGTCGTCGTCTTCCCGCTCCCCGGGGGGCCGGCAAGGAGGAGAGCCTTCTTCTTAGGCCTTCCGTGAAGCCACGCCTCTATCCAGGCCCTGACCCTTTCAAGGGCCTGCTCCTGGTTAATTATCTCGCTAAGTCTTCTCGGCCTGTACTTCTCAACCCAAGGGAGCATAGGCATCACTTGCCTATCAGCGTGAACTGGGCGAGCAGGGCCTCAAGCTGAATCATCTCATTGGCCCCCTCTACGAGGCGGAAGTTGTACTCTCCGATTTTGTCCGCCAGCTGAACCTTCTTGGGCTCGCTTATGGGTAGGTTAAAGACTTCCCTGTGCATCTGGATTAGTACGTCCTCGCCGCTGAGACCCTGCTTGAGGAGGATCTCCCTGAGTTTCTCCCTCGCCTTGAGGAAGTTGCCCTCTAAAGCCAGTAGCATCATCTCTCTTATATCCTCCGGTCTTGCCCTGCTGGCTACTGTGAACACGTTCTCGTCGGTTATCTTCTTGTCGAGGGCTGCTGCAGCTTGCAAAACGTTGATGGCCCTCCTCAGGTCGCCCTCAGCAACGTAGAGGATTGCCTGAAGGCCCTCCTCCGTCAGCTCGAGGCCTTCTTGCTCAGCTATGTACTTCAGGCGCTTCGCGACGTCCTCATCGCTCAGGGGCCTGAAGCGGAAGATTGCACATCTGCTCTGGATGGGCTCAATGATTCTCGACGAATAATTCGCTGAGAGGATAAACCTCACGTTGTTCGAGAACATCTCCATCGTTCTCCTTAAGGCCTGTTGGGCATCTTGGGTTAAAGCATCTGCTTCGTCGAGGAAGATTATCTTGAAGCTTGCACCACCGATAGGCTTTGTTCTTGCGAATTCCTTTACTTTTTCCCTAATAACGTTTATCCCGCGCTCATCGCTCGCGTTTAATTCTAAAAAGTTGTGCCTCCAGTTTTCTCCGAAAAGCTCCCTCGCAAGGGCCAGAGCGCTGGTAGTCTTCCCAGTACCGGGCGGCCCAGCGAAGAGCAGATGCGGCATCGAGCCGGTCTTAACGTAGTGCTTGAGCCTCTTAATTATGTGCTCCTGACCTACTATATCATCGAGCCTTTGAGGCCTATACTTCTCAACCCACGGCTTCTCGAGAACTTTGACTTCTCTAACCTCCTCTGCCATACTCCCACCTGAAAAGAGTAGCGGGCGTAGAAGTATTAAAGGCTTTCCAAAAAAGAAGTTAGCCGAGAGCGGCAAGGAGCTTCTCGACGAACATCTTCTCGGGGTAGGCACCCTCAAACTGAACCTTGTCCTCTCCGTCCACTTGGATTACTATCTTGGGAACGGCCATAACGTTGTACTGGTCGGCCCACTCCGGGTACTCCATGGCCTCGACCATATCTCCCTTTATTTTGCCCTTGCCTGCGTTGGTGTTCTCGATGGCGAACTTGTGGGCCATCCTGACTGCCATCGGGCAGTAGGGGCAGGTAGGGGTTACGAAGACGAGTATCCTGACATCCCTGTCTATCCCCCGGATGGTCTCCTTGGTGTCGGGCATGAGGTCCGTCTGAGCGTTGCTGACGTCGACTATGTCCTCGAGGAATGCGGCGAACTCATGGCCGGCTGGGAGTCCAAAGTAGCGGACGCCCATATCCCTGCCGTCCTGGGTTATGGTGACAGCTGGAGCCCGGTCCACCTTGTACTGCTCAGCGATCTTCCTGCCCTCCTCCGTGTCGAAGTCATAAACCTCGTAGGTAAGCTTATCTGTGAGCTCTGAAAGCTCCTGCACAAGTTGCTTGAGTTGGTCACAGTACTGGCAGTGCTCTTTTCCGACGAAAACTATGAGCTTGACGGGATTTGTCATCTTGGAGAAGAACTCCTCCCGAATCACCTTCTTGTCCTCCTCACTGATAAGTCCCATATTCCTCACCTCCATCTAAACGTTTATAACCTCCGTGGGCAAACCTCAAGTTGATTCAAATCAAGGTTGCCAACCGAAGGTTGAATGAACACTATATAAGCTTTGCGCCACACATATGTGTAGGTGATGGTTATGAAGCCCGACATCTTTTACATCCTCGGGAACAGGGTCAGGCGGGATATACTATCCCACCTCACCTGCATGGAGTGTTACTTCAGCCTCCTCAGTAGTCGGGTAAGCGTGTCCTCGACGGCCGTTGCTAAGCACCTAAAGATTATGGAAAGAGAGGGTGTTCTGAAGTCCTACGAGAAGGAGGAGCGCTTCATAGGTCCCACAAAGAAGTACTACCAGATATCGGTGTCCCGCTCCTACGTCGTGACCTTAACACCCCACATGTTCTGGTACCGGGGTCTGGATCTTGATGCGGAGGAACTTGGGGACTTCATGATAAACCTCTCGGCCCTTAGGAAGGATCCCGAAGGTTTAAGGGAACTTCTAGCTGAATTTCTCAAGGCCAACCGGGAGCTTGAGAAGATTCTGGAGGCCTTCAGGCAGGTTGAATCCTACAGGAGCAGACTTATTAGGAAGATAAAGGATACGTACCTGAAAGAGATAGGGGATATGACAACGCTGGCCGTGCTTCATTACCTTCTCCTACATGGGGAAGCGACAATCGAGGAGCTCAGCGACAGGCTTAACCTCAAGGAGAGGGAGGTCAGGGAGAAAGTAAGGGAGCTGACTAAGTTCGTTCCGATAACGATAAAAGACGGTGTCATAAAGCTGGACGAGGAGAAAATACTTGCGGGGGGAGAATGATGCCGAGAAAAGTCAGGATTCTTGTCAACGAGGACAAGTGCTACCTCTGTGGTGGATGCGCCGGCGTCTGTCCGGCCCTCGCGATAAGAGTCGGCTCCAAGTGGGAGTTTTCCGGGGATAAATGCATCTCCTGCATGATATGTGTTAAGGCCTGTCCAGTTGGTGCCCTCACGGCCGAGGAGGTGTCCGGATGAGGTACGACGTCGTTGTAGTGGGGGCAGGTGTCGCTGGCCCGATAGTTGCAAGGAACGTTGCGAGGGCTGGCTTCTCGGTTCTGCTCATCGATAAGAAGGCCGCCATAGGAACCCCGAAGCAGTGCGCCGAGGGCATAAGCGTGAATGTCTTTGAGCAGTTCGACATCCCCTACGACAGGCGGTTCATAAACAGGGAGATATACGGGGCGAGGCTGTATTCGCCGAGTGGATACACCGCCGAGCTCAGGTACAAAAAGGTTAGCGGCGTTATTCTTGAGAGAAAGGTCTTCGACAAAATGCTCGCATACTATGCTGCCAAGGCCGGGGCGGACGTCCTTGCGAGGACTGAAGCTCTTGACGTTATCAGAAAGGACGGTAAAATCGTTGGAATAAAGGCAAAGCACGAGGGCGAGCTCATTGAAATATACGCTGACATTATAGTCACCGCCGACGGCGTCGAGAGCACCATCGCGAGGAAGGCTGGCATAGATACCTACGCTCCTCCCCACGAGTTCGACTCCTCCTATGAATACGAGATGCTCATTGAGGGCTACGATCCAGACCTTATCCACCTCTGGTTCGGCAATGAGGTAGCGCCGAGGGGTTACGTCTGGGTCTTCCCGAAGGACGAGGATAGGGCTAACGTGGGTATAGGGATAAACGCTGACAATCCGAGAACCGCTAAATACTACCTCGACAGGTGGCTCAAGGAGAACAACATAAACGCCAAGAAGCTACTCGAGATAAACGTCGGGCTAGTTCCGGTTGGCGGCTTTGTCAAGGAGCTCGCTAAGGAGAACGTGGTTGTAGTTGGAGACGCTGCAAGACAAGTCAACCCCATGCACGGCGGCGGCATGGCAGAGGCGATGAAGGCCGGAACAATGGCTGCCAAATGGATAGTCAGAGCCCTTGAGGAGGAGGATATCGGGCTCCTCCAGAACTACACGAAGGAATGGTGGGAGAAGGAAGGTCCAAGGATGGAAAGGCTTCTCAAGCTCAGGAGGGCCACTGAAAAGCTAACGGACGAGGATCTTGACCTCTTCATCCAGCTACTCAGTGGAATGGACTTGGAAAAGCTCGCGAGCGGGAACTACGCTGAGGTCATTAAAGTCCTCCTTAAGAATCCGAAGGTAATAATGAGTAAGAGGAGGCTCGAAATCCTCAGGGCCCTGCTATGAGGTCGTCGAAGGTGGGGCCCACCGGTAGCCTTCTCTTGTGTTCGCTTGTTTTTACTAGTTTTTCGACGTGTTCGACTTTTTCAATGGGGATTTCAAGTTCTTTGGCTATTTCCTCTGGGGATTTTTTCAAGTCAATGAGCCTCCATAGTATTTCGTCGAGGAGTTTGTAGTTTATTCCTAGTTCGTCTTCGTCTGTCTGGCCTTTCCAGAGGCCGGCGGTGGGTTCCTTTTCAATTATCCTCTTGGGAACGCCAAGCCTATCTGCGATGGCCCAGACCTCAGTTTTGTAGAGGTTTATGAGTGGGGCGTAATCACTTGCCCCATCACCCCACTTGGTGAAGTATCCAGTCAAAAATTCACTCCTGTTACTTGTCCCGAGAACTAACCGATTCATGCTGTTGGCATAGGCATAGAGTAAAATCATCCTAGCTCGAGCCATAATGTTGCCAAGAGTCTTCCTGTCGGGCTCAAAACCAAGCTGGGAAACCAGAGAATCAACAATAGGCTTAATGCTTATGACCCTACACTCAATGCCAAGAGTTTCACAAACTAATCTTGCATCCTCCAAATCCCCATTGTCGTAGTAGGGCATTATCAAACCAAGAACTTTCTCCCGCTCAAGGGCCCTAACAGCCAAAAATGCCGTGGTTGCGCTATCAACTCCTCCGCTTATCCCTATAACGACCCCACTCACTCCCGCCTCTCTGACCTTCCTCCTGATGAAGTCCACAATCCTTTCGATGGCAGCCTCGTAATCAAGCCTCCTCATAGCTCAGCCTCCCCCAGAAACTCCAGTATGTCTAGAAGTCTCCTATCCTTTACCCTCATAAGAACACCCGTAACCTCCTCTCTTCCAACCTTCCCAGCTTTGTAAAGGGCTATGGCCTTGATGCCCTCGAAGAAGTCCTTAATCTCCGGAAGGGCGGCCGCAAACATGGGCATGTTCCTGTACACGAGCTCGAAATCGTCTTCGAGGATGAGTTGCCAGACGACGTCTATGAGGGCGTCGAAGGCGACTTCGAACTGCTCTGTTTCCTTAGACTCTACGAGGGCGTAGAGGCATTCTTGAAGGGCAGCCTCGTAGTTGTCCTCCTCCTCGAATATCTCTTCGAAGGCGAGGTGCAGCTGAGCTCTTAGGGCGGGTGTTTTAACCCTCGGAAGGAGGGCTGCAAGCATTGCCTTGGCTTCATCAACCTTTCCGAGTTCGAACGTCACGTAGCCTTCGTATATTTTCACGTGGAGGAGGTCTTCCTCAGCTCCAAGCTCCTCCAAGATTTCTTCTGCCTTCTTCAGTAGCTCTAGGGCCTTTTCGTACTCGTGGAGTTCCTCGTGGATGAGGGCCATGTTGTAATACACCTTTGCTAGGTTCTCCCTGTTCCCCCTGCTCGCCTCCTCCTCGATGAGTCCCCTGTAAATTTCGAGGGCCTTCTCGGGATTGCCGAGTAGGAAGTGCAGATCGGCGAGGTGAAACTTGACCTCGAATCCGTCCTTCTCTGCCAGCTTCTCGAAGTCTTCAAGCTTGTCTATTCCGAAGACTTCGGCATAGTAGTACAGAACGAGCTTGTAGAGCTCATAGTCCTCACTCTTCTTAGCGAGCTCCTCAGCCTTTTCGAGAACCTCTCTGAGCTCCTCGTCGCTCAGCTCGTCTGCCTTCAGGTAAAGCAACCGGGCGACTTCTTTCGTGTTCCCCCTCTCAATGGCTTTCATAAGCTCCTCCATTCTCGCACCTCCAGTTCATCGTTCGTGCCAAATCACCTTAAACCTGTCGATGAGGATGACGGTTTCCTCAAGTTTCGCACCCGTCAGGGAATCCACGATGACTAGGGAGACCGAGACGTAGAGTGTGCCACTGACTGGAAGGCTTCCCTCGAACTCGATCCTCATCCAGGAGTTCTTAACGTCCATCGTAGCGTTGGGAATGCCCAAGTTCTGGACTAAGATAGCTTTAACCTCGTCCTCGCTGAGGAATGGAACGTATGATTCTCCATATTTGAGGGAAAGTGCCACGGGGTTGTAATCGAGGAAAAATTTGGCGAACTCCTCCGGCGGAATTATCAGGGTCTCGTTTGTCTCCTCTATCCAGCCATTTGGTGTCAGCGTGTAGACCTTATTCCCCTCAATCCTTAGCCTTATGGGAACCCTGATGTTATCGGGAAGGGTCGTTATCGTCGAGTTCACGTAGGCTTTTGTTCCCTCGACAGTGGCGTTCCTCTCAATGGCCATCCTCACGGTCTCCGTGAACGTCTCGTTTTCATCTTCGATTGTTATCGTTATGTTTACTTCTACGTGCTCCCAGTAGGTGTATGCCGTAGGAAATGACCGTGCCTCTTCGGTGCTCGTAAGCGTTTCGGTCACAGTGGGCGTTGGAGATGGGGGCGTTATCACCTCCCTCGGTTGAGAAGTCGTTGTCGTGCCCTCACCAAGGCATCCCGCCGTGAGGATAACCAGGATTAGAGCTATAACTATGCTCCTCATTGTGATCCCCAGCAGAATTGGGAAACAGTTTAAATAAAGGTTGACCCACAGTCCTCGGGGTGTGGAGATGAAGGTGGCCCTCTTCAGGAAGCCCGAGGACTTTGACATAGAGAAGGCCGTTTCCCTTGTCTCGTCTCCCGAGGTCGGTGGGGTGGTTATATTCCTGGGAAAGGTTAGGGAGGAAAACTTCGGTAGAAGGGTTTTGAAGCTTATATACGAGGCCTACGAGGAGATGGCACTCGCGGAAATGGAGAGGATAAGGGAGGAGGCCCTGAGGAAGTTCCCCCTAAAAGACATCCTAATATGGCATAGGGTGGGAGAACTAGAGATTGGAGAGAACACCATACTCATCGTCGCCGCCGGAAAGCACAGAAAAGAGGCATTCGAAGCTTGCTCGTGGGTCGTTGATGAGGTAAAGAGGCGAGTTCCCATATGGAAGAAAGAGGTTACGGAGGAGGGCGAGTTCTGGATAGAGGGAAACACGGCAAGACCTGCGCGCTGATTTTCGCTTTTTGAGTGACTACTAGCAGTGGTGTGCAAAATCCGTATAGAAAAAGTTAATATAGCGAGAATGCGGCACTCTAATCGGTGATTTTCGTGGAGAGGGTAAGTGCCGTAGGGATGGATGTGACTATTAGAGCGGGAAGAATCACGACCGTGGGGAAGCCGCCATGGGCTGAAGTCCAGCACAAGGGCAAGCTTGAGAGGCTTATACTTCAACTTGGCATAGGGAAAGGAAAGTTCTTGGAGGCCAAGGGCATTCCAAGGAGCATTGGGTGCATAGGGAACAATAGGCTTATCCTCTACGATGAACCCCTTACGATTGATGACTTCAAGAGGGTGATCTCAGAGTTCAAGGCGCTTGGTGGTGATCTCTACTTGACGAACTACGATGACGTCTCAGATCTTGTGGAACTGGCCAAATATGCGGTTTCCATTGGAATAAATAACGTCTATGCCGTGGTTCTCCTCGAGGACGTCCACGAGGTTCCTAGGGAGAGGAGTTTCAAGCTGGTTGTCGAGGTAGCATATGAGGAACTCCGGAGGGCTTCAGACACCCTTGATGTAGCCGACGTGCTCCTCCTTATGGCTAGGTATCCTGAATATAGGGAGGTCAGGGAGAGAGGCCTTCCCTTCGCCGGAGAGGTTTGGATAGACATCCTGTATCCTGGCTCCTTGAGATTTCTCGACTTTAGCCCTATAGAGGTTCGGAGAACGGTTAATCCGACGGCGATAGCTTACAATCCTTGTCTGGCCGGAACCCTTGCCATAACTCCGGAGGGCTTTGCCCTGCCATGTCCTCTCCTCAGGAAGTTCCCCGTTGGCAGCGTTAGGGAGGAACCCCTGAGAAGGATAGCCAGGAAGCAGAGACTGAGGTCTTTCTGGAAGCTCACCAAGGACAATATACCTAATTGCAAAAGGTGCCCGCTCCGCTACACATGCCATGACTGCCGCGCCTTGGAGTATCAGGCCACGGGGGACCTCTTGGGTATTGAGTTCTGCGTTCTTTAGTTTTGTATATTTTGCATAATATTTCCCACGAGGTTCTCAGGTGTTCAGAAATCCTCTCAAATTCATGGCAAAAGCTTTATAATTCCTCACCAGAAACTACCAAGTAGTCAGGCTTACTTGGGGTGATGTATGATGAGCTCTTATTTCGTTAGGAGGGTAAAAAGCGGGATCCCTGGGTTTGATGAACTCATAGAGGGTGGCTTCCCCGAGGGCACAACGGTCCTTCTCACCGGTGGCACCGGGACGGGAAAGACGACATTTGCTGCCCAGTTCATCTACAAAGGAGCTGATGAGTACGGGGAGCCTGGTGTATTCGTCACGCTTGAGGAGAGAGCTAAAGATCTTAGGAGAGAGATGAGAGCGTTCGGATGGGACTTTGAGAGACTGGAAAAAGAAGGTAAGGTTGCGATAGTAGATGGTGTGAGCTCTACCGTAGGTCTGCCGAGCGAGGAGCGCTTCGTTCTTGAAGACCGGTTTAACATGGACAATTTCCTTAGGTATATCTACCGCGTTGTTAAGGCGATAAACGCGAAGAGGCTCGTGATAGATTCCATCCCATCGATAGCCTTCCGTCTTGAGGAAGAAAGGAAGATTAGGGAGGTCCTGCTTAAGCTCAACACGATACTTCTCGAGATGGGTGTTACCACGATCCTCACCACAGAGGCTCCCGACCCTGCCCATGGTAAGATAAGCCGTTATGGGATAGAGGAGTTCATCGCGAGGGGTGTCGTAATACTCGACCTTCAGGAGAGGAACATCGAGCTGAAGAGGTACCTTTTGATAAGGAAGATGCGTGAGACGAGGCACTCGATGAAGAAGTATCCATTCGAGATAGGTCCTACCGGGGTGGTAGTGTACCCGAGCGGCGAGATCTACTAATCGGGTGGGATGTTGCGGTGATGTTGGAGAACTCTGAACCTGATAAAATAGAGCGAACGGTAGAAAGAATTCCAACGGGCATAATAGATGATTTGATAAGTGGGGGAATCCCTCGGGGTAGTGTAGTCCTGTTGATAGGGGATCCTAAGGCCGGAAAGAGTACTTTTCTCGCCCAATTCACGTATAACCAGCTCCAGATTGGTATCCCCGTGATAGGTGTCCTTGTAGATCTTTCCAAGTACGAGTTCGTGAGCAACGCTTTGGACTTCGGGTGGGAGTTTATGCCCTACCTTGACGAGAGGCTCGTGCTACTTGACGCTTACACCCAGAGGCTTAGGAAGGCTCCCAAGTTCTCATTCGACGAGACGGTTGTTACCGACGTCAGTGACACCACTCAACTTCTCGACGCCATAAAGGACTCCACTCTAAAACTCCTTTCTAACACAAGGACCGAAAATATAGTGGGGTTCATATCGTCGATGACTCCCATATTCTTTGAGACATCGAAGAGGGAGATATACAAGTTCCTCGAGGAGTTGAGGGAGTTCGCACACAGGAACAGGCAGGTATGGGTTCTCGAAATGAATTCGGGAATAGAGGAGCCGCACGTTGAGATGATGGTTAAGGCGATAGTTGATGGTATCATCGAGCTCAGGCTGATGGAGGAAGGAAAAAGCCTGAGAAGGTATCTGAGAATATACGGCATGAGGAGGACGGCCCATAAGCTCGAGTGGATACAGTACGAGATAACTTCTTCTGGTATCAAGCTCCTCCTATGATTTATAGTAAAGCTTTTAAATATTTTAGCGTTACAATCTCTCATGCGGAAATGGGACGCTCTGCTCATAGTGGCCTTTTTCACATTCCTCTTAATGTCGCTTCTACTAACTCCCAAGGAGCCTGTCTCGCTTGAAAACGCCCAAAAGGGCTCTCTGGTTGAGTTTTCCGGTGTGTGCGTTTACTCTTCAGGGGACTTCAGCGTTCTGAGCAATGGCTCCCGAAGTGTTCCCGTATACGCATCCCTTGAGATTGGAAAGGTTTACAAGGTCGTTGGGGTCTTTGACGGCAGAGGAATAAAGCCAAGGGAGGTTGGCGACGGCCTGATATCTCTCCAGACATTCGTAGGTGCCTACTGGTTTGACAATGGTCCCCAGCTTCTAATGCCCGAAAGGATTTGGCTCCTTACGGAGCTGAACATTAGCAAGGGAACTATTATCGAAGTTAAGGGCTTATTCCATGGTCGAAAACTCGTTCCCGTCAGCTATACAGTCCTGGGGAGGTCTGAACAACCAAGGGATGGCATGCCCTTTAAGCTCAGGGGCACCGTGATTTATGGAGGAAATCCGGCTACCCTCTGGTGGTGGGGAGAAGCCGTCCGGATTTACCTACCAAAGGGTATAGAGCTCGAACCTGGCACCCTTGTGGAGGTTCTTGGCGTCATTAGAGTTCGCTCGACCCTAGTCCTCTACGTGAACGATCCAGCCGACGTAAGAAAGCTTGGCTCAGCCCTTGAGGTCCCTCTGGGAGAGGCGGAGGTTGGTGATGTCGTTCGAAGCTCTTGCAGGGTTGTGGGCAGGAGTGGAAGGGGCCTCAAGCTAGAGTGCCTTGACAAGCCCCTTGCAGGTTTCGAGGCCCGTACTGGTGATTTAATAGTGTTCAGGGCTCTCAAAAGGCCAGGAAGCTACCTATGCCTTGAGTGCTCCGTCATTGAGGAAAGGGAGTCTCTCGAGAACTCCATATGCTTTCCTGGAAGTGGGGTCAGAAGGATTTCAGGCACCGTGTCTTGGGTCAAAGTATACTCGAACGGGTTTGGGCTGGCTAACGTGACAGAGAGGGGATGTTGGGTCCTTCTAAAGCTGAGGAAAAGCCTAAACATCACGCTTTCCCCAGGAGAGCGGGTTGATGCCTATGGCTTCTTTACGGAGTATAGGGGGTTTTCTGCCTTTGAAGTTCAGGGGAGGGAGGACATTTGCTGGGGGAGTTCCTGAAGGGATTCATCCTCGGGATTCTCACTGGTCTAACGCCCGGTCTTCACGTCAACGCCCTCCGTCGCTTTAACTTGGCTCCTGCCACTCTCTTCACGATGGGAACCGTACACACGTTCCTCGATTCTGTTCCATCCGCCCTCTTTGGGGTTCCCGAGGAGTCCACAGTTCCCTCAGTTCTCCCCGCCCACAGGCTCGTCCTAAGAGGCAGGTTCGGAGAAGTCGTCCAGCTCTCCCTCTGGGCCAGCTTCTTTGCTTTCCTCCTCTCAATCATTCTCCTTCCCATATATTCCCTCCTAGCGCCCCTTTACTTCCCGACCTTGGGTAAGATTGCGGTTCTCGTGCTGGCGCTCCTCCTCATCCTTCGCCAGGCGAACCGCCTAGGTGCGGCCCTCATATTTTTCTTCTCAGGTCTTTTAGGTATTGTCGCCTTCTCCCTTCCGCTCCGAGATCCCTACTACCACGTCTTCACGGGAATCTTCGCTCTTCCTCCACTTCTGGAATCCCTGCTGAACCCGCCCAGAGAAGTTAAGGTTGAGGAAGCCCAGTTACTTCTCCCCTTTCCTAAGCTTCTTAAGTTCTCCTTTTTCGGAACACTGCTCGGGGCCCTTGCGTCCCTCCTTCCCGCCCTGACCCCTGGACAAGCTTCTCTCCTCGGCTCTGCCGTTACTAGGGATGACAGGAAGTTCTTAACCGTCGTCTACTCGACGAATACCGCCGCCTTCGCCTTCTCACTAGCGAACCTCGCCCTCACGGGGAGGGCAAGGAACGGAGTCATGGTCGCAATAGGAGCCGTCCCCATAAACGCCCTCCCCTTCCTTTACCTGTTGGGACTCTCGGCTGGGACTCTCGTCCTTTTAACTGGCCCCCGGATAGCCTTTTTAGTGGGAAGGCTGGCCTTTAAGAGATACAGGATCGCCGTTTTGCTTGTCTTGATGTTCTTGGTGTCGTTATCTCTCCTCTACGATGGCCTTCTGGGCCTCTTCCTTCTCGCGGCCTCATCCTCCCTTGGCCTCCTTCCGCCAAGGCTCCGCGTGAGGAGGATCACGTGTATGGGGGTTCTCATGGTTCCGATACTGCTCGGATAGCTTAATAACGGGGGGCGTTGAAGATGTAGGGGTGGTTGGGATGGTGATATACGAGCCAGTCATGGCCGCGATGGCCTTAGCAAAGTGGCTGGGAGAGGAGATAACCGCTAGGAAGGGGCTTCCAGATGTTGAAGCTGTGAGGAACAAGATCGTGGAACTGGGGCTCGAAGAAGTCTGTGCCCGGGAGGGACTGGCCGTCTTTAGGAACAGGTTCGTCATAACCCTGCTGATCCCAAAGAGCGGTATGATAGTCGTGGACTTCCTCTCAGCGAGCGGAGAGCTGAGCGATGCCCTCGAGCTCGTGGCGTACTTTGACAGGAAGATTGAGAGCTACGTTGTCGAGATTATTCCCGCCAACGAGCTTGAATTTGAGGGCAATGTCGGCGTGGAGCCGGTTATAATCGATGGGAAGACCTTCGAGCTCAAGAGCTATCCGGTCCTCGGCGAGTTCAGGGAGGACAGGGGATCAGTTTACTTGGCCGTTGACGAGAAGACCTACGCCATGTGGAGGGATAGCGAGAAGCTAAACGTCTGCCCCGTCTGCGGAGGCGAGCTTAGGTGGAGAGGTAGGAGGGCGATATGCGTTGACTGTGGGCTCGAGGTGAGGGTAGTTGAGGAACGTGAAGAGGGCTCTCGTTAAGTACTCGAGGCTGGCCCACACCAAAGGACTAACAGGTTCCTTCGGTGGTAACATAAGCGTCCGCGTCCGTGACATGGTCTTCATAAAGGGAACGGGGGCTGTGATGGGGGAGCTGACGGAGGGCCAAGTGGCAATCCTGAAGCTCGACGGGAGGCAGGTTTCGGCCGTGAGGCCCTCTTCGGAATGGAGACTCCACTTGAGCGTTTACAAGGTAAGGCCTGATGTGAGGGCGGTGGTTCACCTTCATCCCCCCTACTCCATAGCGGTTTCCATACTCGTGAAAGGGGAGCTTCCACTCCTGACTCCCGAGGCCGAGCTCTACCTTGGAAGGGTTCCCGTCCTCCCCTTCAGGCCGGCCGGGAGTGGGGAGCTCGCTGAGATTGTCGCCGGGGGGCTGAGGAGAGCAGACGCTGTCCTGATGGAGAGGCACGGAATAGTGACGGTTGGGAAGAGCCTTAGGGAGGCGTTCTATAGGGCAGAGCTCGTGGAGGAGAGCGCTCGCCTCTGGTTCGAAACTCGGAACAGAAGGTTTTAAAGCAAGGTTATCCTTGAACGTATAAGGGCGAGGGGGCTGGGGGCTCTCGGGGCACTCCCGAGGAAGTTCCGCCCACCGCACCGGGGCCGCGGTGCCGTAAGGCACCCGCCGAGAGGCGGGGCAACGGCACAGAAACGACACGTCCCCCGGGAGATGGGCATGAAAGCGGCGAAGGCTCCCGGCGACGGGAGCCGAGCTAACCCGCTGACGACCCCGGGGGGAGCGGTGAAACGGCCGTCCCGCGGGGTGCAAGGCCGAGAAAGGGCCAATGAGTTCCCGGTGTGAGGCCCGTGGTAGGCCGCTTAGTCGAATGCCCCCGCAGTACAGAAGGCGGGCTACAGCCCCCTCGCCCATATCACATTCTGTGACCACATTTTCTCGTGAGAGTTTTGGTTGTTGAACCTGCCTGAAACTTTTGGAGGGTGACCTTGGTGAAGTGGCGTCCGTTCGTGGCCCTGCTCATGGGTTTTTTGATTCTTGGGCTGACGGTTAGTAGTGCCAGTGCTACTGCCAGCTTCGTCAATTCAGTGGTAAACGGTACCGTAACGGTTCCGCCGGAGTTCAGTCCTGAGAGGAAACCTGGGGGTGATGTTAAACCGCAGTTTGGGGGTGCTACTGTTGTAGTACAGCCTTTCCTTGAGGTTTTTGTCCCGGGTATAGGGTGGATTGTAGCAGTAGGAAGTATCATCGCGGCAATCGCGAAGTACGTTTATTCAAAACTTTCATTTCGTACAAGTAGAGATTGGCTATGGTTACGTAAAGAAGGAATTGTGGGGACTCAAGAAGGAAGCCGTCATAGTGAAGCCAGTCATAACAATAACCAGAGACGAGGTAAAGGCTGTCGAAGACTTATTCAGCCCGAAAGAACTTGGGAAACTATTAGCACAAGCATACCTCAACGGATGGGACGCTAACGATGCTAAAAAGCTTGCAGAGGATTTTGATAAGCAGTACAAGAACTTTCGGGTAAAGTTCAGGGGGAGATACGCCTGCGGTGGCTATTTCCCAGAGGGAGACGTTATCATTGACAAGAAGGGAGCAAAGCACATAATTGAAAGACACATCTTAGAAGAAAAATGGAAATACAAGTCGAAATTCAAGTACTTAACCGCGGATATGCTCATTCAAATGCTCAAAGAGACAATTGAAACTGGCGAAATAAACTGTGACAGAAGCAATGCGCCAAACGAAGCAGTTCTTGAAAAGTATTACTACGGGCTTGGAGCCAAGAACCGGCTGAGAGTTGTCATAAGGAAAATATCCAATGGCTTATAACAGGATAGTGACGGCACACCCGGTGGATTGGGACTGAAGTGACAAGAAACCATTTTTAATTTTTTCTATGCCATGTAATATGGATGTGGTACAAATGGTGGACTTCAAAATCACGTTTAAACTTGAGGAGCCTTTTGGACCATTGGAAAGGATGATAAAAGAGGCAATAACAGAAGGGAAAAATTATGGATACCCAGAGGAATCGATAATAGAGATTGCCCTCAGTGAGTACGATGTTTCTATCTACTGCCAAGGAGAGGAGCTCTTTAATGCAACTGTTCACTTCAACGAATTTCTTTATGAGCTTTTCAGATTTGTATTTTATGCTGCAACCGGGGAGATCCCAGAAGACGTGAAGTCGTACGGATGGAGCTTTAACAGTATAGATGAACTCCCGAACTGGCTAGATAAGGAAGTTCGGGTTCTAAGGGGATTACTGGGGGATGAGTTTGACGAGTTAACCTCTAGTTCATTTTTAAGGTCCTTCCTCGGGAGCTACGACCCGAGATTGATTGTCTATGGATTCAGGAAGGGTAGTCATCTCTATTTCGTGAGTGTGGACTACAGAAAGGTCCGCAAGGTGCCCATCAGCGAGTTCGTGAAGAGCGCAATGAACGTCATAGAAGATGCCATCTCGGAATTAGGGTCCTGTACCCACATATTTGATGGAAACGGGATTGGAGAGTACCGAAAAATTATTAATGATTATAAGAGGCTCCTTAATTTTTTAAAGAAAAAGCCGGAAGGTAGTCTTAATGCCGGTTAAGTTCTTGGTTGATCTCACTCTCGAAGAGTTGGAGGAATCCGAGGGGTTTGGGGCTTGGGTTATTATAGAGGTGAATGGAAAGCGGATTGTGTGGGTCGCCTGCTATATTGTGCAGGCGCTGTCGGCAATCCTCGCTACAGTAACCTTTGCAGTCTCGTCATGTGATGAAATCCCCTACGTGCTTGAAAAGTTCGAGGAGGAAGGGGGGTGGGTGATTAGGAGGAACTGCAGGGGCGGGAAGCTCGAGGTGGGTTTCGGCACTTACGAGCCTGTCTCTCCCGTGGTGTTCAGGAAGGAGGGCGATTACCTGCTCATTGAAGCCTTCGAGGATGGACGATTTATTGGTAGGGAGAGGGTTGAAGTCAGGGAGTACGTGAAAGCCGCCCTGGAATTCCTTGAGGAGTGCCTGAAGGGAACCAGGGACAGTACAAGGACGTGCTCGAGGGTTAAAACAATGCAATGCTTTCTAACGTGGGACGAGCTCACCCCTGAAGATGGGTCCCTCTGGAAAGCCCTTACCGTCCCTCCGGGACACTACAGGATAAGGCTCGGCCCTGTGGAGGTGTTCTCGACTGTGCATTCCTTGAAGTTGATACTCGCCATAGACAGCCTTCTCAGGGGTGCTGAATATCTACTCTCCGACGACTTTGAGAGGATGGGCCTGATTACACTGCACTGATAAGCTCTTGCAGAGCTTTTAACGGCTTTTTCCTGCTCGCCCTCGGACTACCAGAGGACTTCCTCTGCTATCCTGATAATTTCAACCTCCTGCTCCCCACGTACTTCACCAGAAAAGTAGAGCTTTCGGCGAGAGAGCTTGGGCTATGCATAAAAAGTGCAGCACTCAACGCGCTGAAAAGACTTAACACCGAGATCCCCGATAACCTGAGGGATGAGTACCTTAGATGGAAGGGGAAGGTCTTGGCAATGCTTGGTCTTTCTATTTTACAAGCATGGAGGGGGATTTCTAGTTTTGACAACTGCTGAAGTCCCAGTTTTCCTCACTAACAGACCTATCATAAGTGAAGTGTTTATATTCCCGAAACAACCTCCCCAAACAATCGAAGATGCAGAAAAGGAACTCGAAAGGTTAAGGGATAACAACTAAACTTATCAACAAAAAGAGTAGAAGTGTGGTATAAGGTCGTGATAAGGGACAAAAGGAAAATGGAAACTTTAGCCGCCCGCTTATTCTAACTGCTCCAGCCATCGTCTGTAGGCCTCCTTTACTTCCTTTCTCCTGAAGCTCGGAACGGCATGTCTGAAGGGATTGAACTTCATGAGCTCTCTTTCCGTCCTCCCGATGTAGGTGGCCACGAGGCCGACCTTGGAGTGAAGGGTGGAGGGAAGCCTGAGGATTCTTTTTACGTCCACGGTGACGCGGCCGTCGAAGTAGGCCTTCGAAAACCTCGTGGAGAGGGCGAAGAGTCTCGCTAAGCTTTCCACCCCTACGCCCTCGGGGAAGGCGGCCAGTATGGCCTTCCTCACGAAGCCCTCATATATACTCTCCTTCTCGGCGAGTATCTTCTCAGCGATGTTCCTCCTTATCCCCGCGCTCTTCAGGTGGCCCGGCCGGACGCGGAGGATGAAATAGCCGAAGCGGAGCCTAAAAACCCGGGGATAGCCGGAGCTCAGGACGAACCATCCCCTTCTCTCCATAAGCAATTTCCGGAACTCCCTCGCCTCCTCAATCTCGCTCGTCGATACGAAGGCCAAGAGCCTCTCCCTAGCTTTGGCATCAAGCTTAAGTGCCCATTCATCGAGAATCCTTATGTGGTAGCCCCTTCCTGAATAAACCACGTGGATGTCTTCAAAGCCAAGATCCTCCCTGAGCACCGTCAGCGTGTCTCTCGCGAGCTCCCTGGCGTCATTGAGGCAAATAGGGCATACAGTACCCGGCTCGTGGTTGCATCTCTTTAGGGGGAGGTCCTTGGCGTCTATGTCGAAAACTAACTCTGTCCCTAACCAGCCCTCCATCTCGCTCGGCCTCTCATATAGGGCCACGCTTGAGTAAACGGCGTAGGGGGCGGTTGCCTTTATGTAGTCCTCTAGGTCTCTTATGTCGGAGTATGAGTTCTTCCTGTCGCTTGGCCCTTCACCTGTGTGGTCGAAGCCGAACTCTCGCCTTTCGAGGGTCTCGAGTATGAAGGCAGGTATCTTCTTGGAATCCCACTCCTTCCTGTAAAACTCAGCCCTCTCCTCTTTGCTGACTTCCCTCAGGAGCATTGCTCCTTCCCTCCAGGTAGAGCCTCCTCAGGTAGTATGTCAGGGGGTTCCTGACGTAGCGGCAGTGCTTGTCGGGAGTGCAGAGCTGGGGAGCGTTGGCTTTTACCTTGTCGCAGTTGGGGGGAAAGTACCACGTCGAATTCCCACTATCCTCTAGCGTGGGCCTCGCCGTGTATCCGAAGCCGAGGTGGTACCATATGTTCTTTATCTCGTTTGGCTGGTCCTCGAAGAGCGGTGGGCTACAGCGGTTGCCGGCCTCGATGATTATGGGCAGTATCTCCTCCTCAATTATCCTCATATCCTTGACGCAGTCTCTGACACGGACGTTGCGCCGAGGCGGATTCGGACAGAGCCTCGCGTAGCTAAGGAAAGACGTCAGCAGGACCGTTATTGCGTAGTTCCTCAGGCCCTGCGGGACTCCCCTCAGGGCGTTCTTCACGCAGGGTGGAAATAGCTCCGGCCGAAGCTTCCCCGGTCCGGCCTTGAACCTCTTCCCAAATCTCTCTTGGGCAAGGGACGATAGGGCATCGAACACCTCCTGGTAGAAGGGGGGCAGCTCTTCCCTTATCTCGTATATCAGGTTCACGGCTCTCTCAAGGTTCCTTTCAAAGGCTTTTTCCCACACTCTCAGAAGTTCCTCCCTCGTAAGGTAAACGTAGCCACCCCTCACGTAAACGAAGGAAAGCCCCTCGTCCGTCAGGTCAAGGTAGTTTCTCACGTGCATCCGGTAGTGGAGTGGGCCAAGTATCTTAACGTCTCTCTCCGGAACGTTGTCGACGGGCTCGAGGGGGAGGGCAAGCTCCCCGACGGAAACTTCCTTAGAGGCTCTAATCCTCTCCCTGTATATGGCTAGATTTGCCTTCCTCACGAGCTCCAGCTCGAGGCCGTAGGGTGAGTGAGCTAGGGCACCTAACAGGGCGTAGAAGGTGGCGAGGTCCTTAAGGTCGTCCATTTTGAGGATTTTCTCCGGGACCTTACTTGATTTAAGCCAGCTAACCCTCTCCAGAACCTCGGATTTGTCCACAAAGTTTGGGATTGCTAGGAGGAACTCATTGAGGCTCCTAAATTCTTCCAACAGTTCCCTTGCCTTCCTTCCGAAAGGGTCGAGCATGGTGGGAATTAGGGGGCGCACGATAAAACCCTTGCGGAAACGATTTATAGGGTCCCTTCATACCTCCCCCGGGATGGCCATGAACAAAGCCTCCCTGACTCAGGACGTGCCCCCAGATAGGGTTGAGGCCATGGAGAAGATAATAGAGAGGCCAAAGCCCGTGAAGGTAATGATCTTAGGGGGAGTTGACACGGGGAAGACCACTCTGACCGTCTACCTCGCCAACGCCCTCGTCGAGCAGGGTCTCAAGGTGGCAATCATAGACAGCGACGTTGGTCAGAAGGGCATTCTGCCCCCAGCCACGATAAGTCTCGCCCTCGCGGAGGCTCCCTTCTCTTCCCTTGGGGAGCTTAGTCCTCTTAAGCACTACTTCGTGGGCACGGTTACTCCCAACCAGCACTTCGCCGAGATGGTCGTAGGGGTCACGAGGCTCGCCCGGCTCGCCCAAGAGGTTGCGGACGTCGTTCTGATAGATACGACGGGTCTCGTTCATGGGCCGGGCGTTGAGCTTAAGAGGATGAAGATAGAGGCAGTTGGACCTGATATTGTTCTTGCCCTCGATAGGGAGGGGGAGCTTGCCCCAATACTCAAGCCTTTCGAGGGCAAGCTAGATGTTGTGAAGCTTCAGGTGAGCGATAAGGCGAGGAGCTACTCGAGGGGCGAGAGAAGGGATATGAGGAGGGAGAAGTGGAGGGCCTACTTTAGGGGTGTCCGTCCCATTACCCTCGACCTATCGAAGTTCGTCATTACGGGCACCTCCCTCTTTCAGGGTCGGCCTCTGAGCGAGGAGGAAAAGGGTCTCTTGGAAGGGATATTCAAATGGCTGATTCTACACGGGAGAAAGGTCGGGGGTAGGTACTTCATCGTGAAGGCCGACGTCGGTGAGGGTCCAAGGAGCGTTGACAGAAATGTCCTCCGCTACATCGACTTCGACAGGCTCAGCAACATCCTCCTTGGCCTGATAGATGAAGATGGCTTCTGCTTAGGCCTTGGCATTCTCAAGCTCCTAAACTTTGGGGATATGAAGGCCGAAATCCTGACGCCACTCGACGATGGGGAGTTGGCCCGCGTTAAGGAGATAAGGTTCGGGAGGATGAGGGTGAGGGAGGACGGGGAGGAGCTGGGTCTCTTGGATAGGGATGCCCTCTAATGCCCAACTTCGCCAAAAGATTTATGAAGCCTGTAAAGGATGTCAGTTTGTAAAGTTCAAGTGGAGGGCCGGAGTATGACAAGAGACAGGGGCGAGCTTACCAACAGGCAGATAGAGCTCCTGAAGAAGCTTTACAAAGAGGGGAAGACCATAGAGGTTCACACCGTCGAGAAGACCCAGGATGAGCTGGCTGAAGAGCTAGGCATAACGAGGCAGGCCCTCAGCAATCACCTGAAAGTTCTCAAGGAGTTGGGATATATAAGGACGGGCAGGGGCTTCATAGACCTGACGGAGAAGGCTCTAGAGCTGCTGGGTGAGAAGAGGGGCGATGTCTTTATATTTGTCAAAATAGAGCCCACGAAGAGGAAGCACGTTTACGACGCCATAAAGAAGCTGAGGGTTAAGAGGATATACCGCGTCACGGGTGACATAGACCTCATAATAGAGGCCGACAAGAGCAGGCTTGACGAGATACTCGAGGAGATAGCGGCTCTCGATGGCGTGAAGGAGACCGTCACCCACGTCGTTCTTGGGACGCTCTGAGGATATCGTCAATCCTTTTTCTAAGGACATCAATATTGTCGCCGAACTTTGCTGATAGTGGGATAAAAACTTCTTCAATTTTTTCATATGGAACGCCGAACTTCTCGGCTAGGAAATGAATTGTTCTTTGGACGTTTTTAATCTTGTCGAGCTTGTTCACGGCAACTATCGTCGGTATATTTAGCTCGGTGAGGAACTGGTAAAATTCGACATCTATAGGTATCTCTCCCCTCTTTTCCCACCGCTCGATAATTTCGGGGGCCGCCTTTCCGTCGACGACGAGTATTGCCAAGTCTATCTTGTCGGCGTTGTCCTCTATGAAGTGCACTATCTCGTCCTTGATTCTCTCCTGAACCTCCTTGGGCAGGCCAGCCATAAAGCCGAAGCCGGGCATGTCTATTACCCTGTGGCCCCTCCACTCGAGTTCAATTATCTTCCTCGTTACTCCCGGCCTCTTTCCCCTCCTAACCCTCTTCCCGGTCAGCTTGTATATCAGGGTACTTTTGCCCACGTTGGAGCGGCCCACGAAGATTATCGTCGCCATCAGCCCCTTGTCGTTTTGGGCCTTTATAAGGCCTTGTGCTATTCCTCTCATAACGCTTCGATAGGTTTAAAATCGAAAGCCATGACGGGAAACCGATGAGATACTCCTTCGGAAAGGACGCGTGGCTGCTCGTGGCTTACTCCTTTGTGGCATGGTTAGGGGGCAATATCGTCTGGTTCGTCCAGCCATTCTATTTCCGGTCCCTTGGTCTCGGATACGAGGAGATAGGTGTAATATTCTCACTATCTACCCTTGTTCAGGCCTTTGCCCTCCTCCTTACAGGTCCCATCGCCGTCAGGTTCGGGTATAGGAGAGTAATATTGCTTGCGGCGATTCTCTTCCTCACAGCCCGCCTTATTCAGGTCTTCTACCCACTCTTCCCCCTCTTACTGCTCTCCTCGGTCCTCCTCGGTTTTGGCATGGCCCTCGAGTGGCCGGCATTCATGAGTCTGTTAAGTGAGAACGCCCCGGAGGAGAGTAGGCACTATCTTTTCTCCCTCAACTCAGCCATCGCCACGATAGGTGCCGCGATGGGGTCGTTTATGGGGGGCCTCATGCCTAATTATTTTGGATACAGGGGAACGATGCTCATCGCGACCCTCCTCATTCCCGTGCAGGGCCTTATGGTTTTCCTAGTCTCCCCGGTGATGGAGAGGAAGGGGCAGGGGGTCGAGTTCAGAAAGGAAACCCTCATTAAGGTTCTCAAATTCTCGCTTCCCACGACGCTTATAGGCCTTGGGGCCGGAGTTACCATACCCTACATGGGGCTCTGGTTCAGGACAGTCTTTGGAACCGGCTTGGAAGAGATAGGGACTCTCTTTGCTGTTCAGCAATTCATAATGGGTCTTGGAACATTCCTCCTACCGATGATAGCCGACAGGATTGGGAGCGTCAAGACAATAGTGACCTTCAACGGCTCGGCGACGGCCTTAATAGTGGTGCTGCCCTTCCTCCCGAGCTTTCCACTCGCAGCTGCAGTTTACATTATCAGGACGATTCTCATGAACATCGTGAACCCAATATGGGATGCATTCATGATGAAGTTTTTTAGAAGTGGGGAGCGCTCGACTGCACTAGCCCTGAGAAGCTTCTCTTGGACGGTCACCTTCGGTGTGGGACAGTACCTTGGCGGGATACTCTTTGATCGTTCCCTGGCAATGCCCTTCTTTATAACGGGACTTCTCTACGGCCTCTCCGTCTTCAGCTTCTGGGTCATGTTCAAGGAAGAGGAATAGTTGCTCTGAACGTTTTTCAGAACTCTCTGAGGAGAATTGAAAGCCCTGGCAGGTTCTCTCCAGCAAATTTTTAAGAGTCCGGTTCCTTGTCGAAGTGATGAGAAGGAAGCTGTTGCTCCTCGTGAGCCTCGGCTGGATTTTTAATTACGCCCACAGGATGGCGATTTCACCCCTGCTCACAATGATAATGGCCGAATTTGGAATCAATAATGCCGAGGCCGGCCTTCTTATGACTTCTCTACTCCTGCCTTACGCCATCGTTCAAGTTCCTGCCGGATACATCGGCGATAGGATTGGACGAAAGAGGCTCCTCGTGCTTAGCATAATCGGCTACTCACTCTCATCTACCCTGATAATTTTTGTCCGCCATTACTGGGAGCTCCTGGCTGTGAGGGCCCTCTATGGCCTGTTCTCCGGTTTCTACTATGCTCCCGCAACCGCTTTGATAAGTGAGCTTTATCGCGAGAAAAAGGGCTCCGCTCTGGGCGTTTTCATGATTGGCCCTCCAGTGGGAAGCGGGATAGCTCCGCTCATAGTCGTTCCCGTGGCCCTCAGCCTTGAGTGGCGCCATGCTTTTTTACTTCTCTCCGCCATGAGTCTACCCATCGGTCTTGCGCTGGCCTTCACCGTTAAGGGGGAAGTTTCGAAGCCAAGGGGAGTAAGATTTTCAATTCCCCGAGACGCTCTCCTTCTAAGTGCCGCTAATTTCATAGTCTTGGCGGCTTTCTTCGGCATGCTAACGTTTCTCGTCTCCTTTCTTGTTAGCTCTGGTGTCTCCGTTGAAGTAGCATCCCTTCTGTTTTCGTTGCTCTCTGTCATTGGTGTGGTGGGTTCTCTTTTCGGCGGAGCGCTTTACGACAGAATTGGAAGAAGGAGCATCGCGCTCGTCTTTGGATTCAACGCTCTCCTGACATTTCTCTTGGCGGTTACCGCGTCTCCTTGGGTTATCATACCGCTTGGCCTTACATTTTATTCGGTTGGTGCTATAATTACCGCTTACACCTCGGAAAAGGCCAGCCCTGAGAACCTTGGCTCCGTAATGGGCTTCGTTAACATGGTCGGCTTCTTTGGAGCAACTGCTGGACCATACTTTCTCGGTCTACTAATAGACAGTTTCGGACATGAGAAGGCTTTCCTATCGGTTCCTGTTATGTATCTCATTGCATGGGTGATAATCAGAATGGAAGAAAAGGAAATCAGCCGTATATAACCTCGTGCGACAGTATGCTCTGGAGCAACTTCTTCTCGTTTCCGAGGACCTTGTCTATCGCCTTGAGAAAGTCCTCCTGCGTGACGTAGGTTCTCCTGTCCCTTATGGCGAACATACCTGCCTCCGTCGCTATTGCCTTGAGGTCCGCACCGCTAGCACCCTCTGTCATCTCCGCTATGAGCCTGAGGTCAACGTTCCTAAGCTTCATCCTCCTCGTGTGGACCTTGAGTATTTCCAGCCTACCTTCGAAGTCAGGGAGCGGAACTTCTATCAGCCTGTCGAATCTGCCAGGCCTGAGAAGGGCAGGGTCGAGGATGTCGGGCCTGTTGGTAGCTGCTATAACCTTTACATTACCTCTCGGGTCGAAGCCGTCCATCTCGGCGAGGAGTTGCATGAGGGTTCTGTTGACTTCCCTCTCTCCCCCCGTCGTCTCGTCCATCCTCTTCGCACCGATAGCGTCTATCTCGTCGATGAAGATTATGGTCGGTGCTTTCTCCTTCGCAAGCTCGAAGAGTTCATGGACTAAACGAGCACCTTCGCCGATGTACTTCCGCACGAGCTCGCTCCCGACGACGTGGATGAACGTTGCGTTGACCTCGTGGGCGAGGGCCTTCGCCATGAGCGTCTTCCCACAGCCGGGCGGTCCGTAGAGTAGGACGCCCTTTGGAGGTTCTATGCCCACTTCCTCGAAGAGCTCTGGGTGTTTTAGTGGAAGCTCTATAGCTTCTCTCAGCTCCTGCAGCTGCTTTTTGAGACCTCCTATGTCCTTGTAGGTGACGTTGGGTCTCTCTATGACCTCGAAGCCAAGGACCGCCGGGTCTTTGGGCGATGGGAGAATCTCTATTATGGCCATCGTCCTCTGGTCGAGTGCAACCCTTGACCCTGGCCTGAGCTTCTCTTTCTCGACCCATGGGGCTATCCTCACGACGAAGCGCGGCCCGTTGTAGTTCTGGACTATGGCCCTGTCATCGTCAAGGAGCTCTATGACGGTTCCCGCAAATGCAGGTGGCTGTCTCAGTCTCGACATCTCCGTTCTCAGGCGGGAGAGTTCTCTCTCTAGTCTCTCCTTATCCGCTTCAAGCATCCTCACTTGGAGCTCTAACTGCCTTATGCGCCTCTTGAGATAAGTTATGTAATCATCGTACCCCCCTTCAAACGTAACTTCATCACCGCTCATACTCTCACCTCTCCAGATGGTAGTTCTGCAAGAATCCTTATAACCTTACGCCTAACCATTAATCTCGCCCAGCGTCCTTGTTTGCCGAGGTTTATAAAGGTTTGGTGCCTTTAGTCCTCAAGGAACTCCAGCGCTTTCTCCGTCTTCTTGTCGAACAGCACTATCCTGTCCTCTTGGATCTTCACGGTAACCCTTTCTCCGAAGTTGAAGTGCTCTCCCTCAGGCGCGAAGACCTTGACAACCGCTCCATCGATAAATATCGTGATTATCTGCTCCCTTCCAAGCGGTTCGAACGAATAAACCTCTCCGACGAGTCCCTCTGTCTCCCCCTTCACTATCTCAGCATCGTGAGGCCTGAAGCCAAGAAGGACCTCCCTTACACCAAGCTTTTCGATTAACTCCTTGTAGTGAGCGGGGATGGGTATCCTGTTGCCGTAAACCCTTAGGTAGCCATCTTCGACTTCGGCCTCAACGAAGTTCATTGGAGGATTGCCGAGGAACCCACCGACGAACTTATACTTCGGTTTGTAATAGACCTCATCGGGCGTCCCGACTTGGAGTATCTTCCCCTCCCTTATGACGGCCACCCTGTCGGCCATTGCCAGAGCCTCGGCTTGGTCGTGGGTCACGTAAATGGTCGTTATTCCTAGCTCCTTCTGGAGCCTCTTGAGCTCGGCCCTGACCTTTATCCTTAGGAGGGCGTCGAGATTGCTGAGGGGCTCGTCGAGAAGGAGGACATCGGGCTCCTTGACAAGAGCCCTTGCTATCGCTACGCGCTGCTGTTGTCCGCCACTCAGTTGCCAGGGGTAGCGGTCGAGCAGTCCCTCTATATGGAGCATCTTGGCCGCGGCCTTGACCTTCTTCTCTATCTCCTCCCTTGGAACCTTCCTGAGCTCGAGAGGGAAGGCTATATTCTTGTAGACAGTCATGTGAGGATAGAGAGCCCAGTTCTGAAAGACAAGGCCAACGTTCCTGTCCTTAGGTGGAACCTCCGTGACGTCCCTGTCGTCGAAGTATATCCGCCCACTGGTGGGCTTATATATCCCGGCTATCGTGTAGAGGATAGTTGATTTCCCACTACCCGAGGGTCCGAGGAGAGCCATGAACTCCCTGTCCTCTATCTTCAGGTTTATGTTGTCGAGGGCCGTGAAATCTCCAAATTTTTTCGTTATGTTCTCGAGCGTTATCCTAACCATTCCAAATCACCCCTTAATACCGCCCGAGTATCCTTGGAGGAGTAGCTGCTGGGCGGTGATGAAGAATATTATAGTTGGTACCAGGTAGAGGGTTCCTGCTGCCGCTATCAGGGGCATGTGTGAGTACTCGGCCTCTATGTTGGCCTCAATGAACGTGGCGAGCGTCTGGTCTATGAGGAACGTCCTCACGTATATTATATCCTGCCACCCGGCGAGGAAGGCGAAGAGAGCAACTGCCAAGATGCCCGGCTTGACTAGGGGGAGCATGATCTTCCACCAAACCTTTATCCTTGAGGCACCGTCTATTATCCCCGACCACTCGAACTCCCAGGGAACGGTGTCGAAAAACCCTTTCATGAGCCACACTGACATGGGGATTTCTAAGGCACCCCTCGCGAGGACTACATAAAAGAACGAGTAAAACCTCACCATCTCGGGGCTCTGGGGAAACGTCAGGCGGTAGAGAAGGTAAACACCGACTATGAGAGCCACGCCCGGGAAGGCGTGGAGGAGAAGGAGGAGCACCATAAGATGCTTCCTTCCCCTGAAGTCTATCCTCGAGAGGGAATAGCCCGCCATTGTGCTCACGAGCGTCACGATACCGGCGACGCCCAGTGCCACGATGAAAGTGTTGAGGGTTATTCGGAGAATGTTCGTTCTTATGCCACCCGTTATTGCGAGCCTACCCTGGAAGACGTTGATCCAGTTCTCTATGGTGAAGTGGAGCGACTTAAGGTCGAGGTTGGTGACCATGTCTGTGCTAAAGCTTGACAAGATGAGGAGTGAGAAGCCCAGGATGAGGGGAAGGCTCGCGAAGAACACCGCTAGGATTATCGCCCATTCATACTTTCTCGGTCTCGTCTCCACATCCCTCATTAGAAGTCCCCCCTAGGCTTCTTTATCATCTTTTCAAAGTGAAGTACCTTCAGGGTCACGAGGCCTCCAAGCATTCCGAGGATGGAGAGTATAACGGCGGCCGCCGCTGCGAGCCCCTGATCCTGCTCTCCCCTTCCGAAGGCCGTGTTGAACACGTAGAGGGCTAGGGTCGTTCCGTAGTCCTTGTTAACAAGATCCCACTCCACGAGGAGGAATATGTGCGGATACGTTGTCAGTAGGCTCAGGAACTGCCACGTTAACACGTACAGGAAGTGCCACTTCATGAGGGGGAGAAGTATCCTCCTCGATATCTCCCAGGCCGACGCCCCATCGACTCTAGCCGCTATTACAAGCTCTTTCGGGATCTGATTTAAGGCGGACGTGAAGACTATCATTCCGAAGCTCACGCCCACGAGCCCGTTGACAAAAATTATTATGCTCCAGGCCCCCCAGGGCACGACCTGGCCCCAGGGAATTGGTTCAGAAATCAAGCCGAGTTTCATCAAAATCGAATTCAGCGTCCCGATGTCGCTTCCGTGGAAGAAGTAGTACCACACGAGGCTGTACACGGCGATGGGGGACATCCTCGGCAGAAGCCAGAGGAGGCGGAACCCCGACGCGGGTCTCTCACTTACGAAGAACGTGGCCAGGGCAAGGCCGAGGCCACCAAAGACGTTTATTATGAGCGTGATGCCGACGAAGACGATGGTCGTCAGGATGACGGCCTTAAAAGTCGGGTCATGCTGGAACATATAGAACAGCCTTTGATAGTTGTAAAGGCCGACCAAATCGGTCAGGTATTTCTCGACGTTCCAATTCCTCATTCGCGTGAAGCTTATGTAAACTGTCAGGAGTAAAGGAAGCAGGTAAAATAGGATCACCATCACCATCATGGGTGAGAGAAAAAAGGAAAGGGTTAGAAGTCGCTCCTTCTTCATGGAATCACCCCATCACGGGAACGTCCAGTTCTCGGGAATCTCTCCAACTATCTCGACGTTCTGGGCGAGCTCTGGGTCAGCCTGAACCTTCTGGATTATGTAATCTACGGCCTCCTTGGGCGTCATCTCACCCCTGAGGACCTTGTCAACGGCCTCCTTGAAGATGTCAGCCAGCGCCGGGTACTTGGGATGGGCCGGGGCGAAGTGTGTGTACTCAAGCATGTAGCTGACGTCGGCGAGGAACTGGGCGTTTATCGGGTTTACCGTGGCCTTCACGATGTCCTTGATGTTCTCCTTGACCTCTTGGTCTAAGTCGAGGTTAAGGTTCTTGAGGTTGTTGAGCCACTTCTCGTCCTTGATTAGCTTTGCCGCTTCTTTCCTGACGGGCAGGTGGGCTGAGATGACGCTGTGTATGGCGTTTATATCGGGGTCGCTGGCCTTTACGAGAATGAGGAACGCCAGCTTGTGATAGACGTCCTTGAGCTCGTCGTACTTGGGGTTCTGCTGGCCTGCCTTGGAGTTTATCATCCAGACGAAGGGCTGGCTGAGCGTAACGGGCTTAAGGCCCTTCTCACCGGCGGGGAAGAGCGTGTACGCGAACCAATCCTTCACTTCCTCGGGCTTGAGGCCCCTGCCATGGTAGTACTGCTTGGTCTGCCACTCCGTCCAGTACCAAGTTCCACCTATGTCGAACAGCGTTCTGCCCTCGACTATGGTGGGGTGTATCTGCTTGGCCCAATCCCAGCTCATAATATCCTTTGGAAGCAGGCCGTCCTGGGCGAACTTCCACTCGACGTAGAGCCACTTGTAAACGGCTGGGACATCAACGACGAGCTTCCCGGTCTCCTCATCGTAAAGCTTTCCGCCGAAGGCGAAGATGAACTGTATGAGGTCTGGGTGGGCCGAGCCCTTCCTGTGAATCAGTCCCCACTCAGCGGCTCCACTTTCTTTTGCCTTTTTAGCCCAGTAGTAGACGTCACTCCAGGTGAACTCTCCGTTCTTCACTTTTTCGGGCAGACTGTTCACGTCGAGGCCTATCTTCTCAGCCACGTCCTTCCTGACGTAGAGGGGCCTTGCCTCGGTGTCTTGAGGTAGGCCATAAAGCCTTCCCTTGTACTTGGAGGCCTCTATGAGGGAGGGGTAGAAGTCGTCTATGAGACCCTTGTAGGCGTAGGCGTAGTCGGTTATGTCAAGGATGTAGCCCTCCTCGGCCAGAGTCGGTAGGAAGGCGTAGCTGTTCACGAAGAAGTCGCCGGCCTGTCCAAGGGGCTGCTTGCTGAGGTAATCCTTGTAGGCATCCTGGAAGGATGCAACGTAATGGGTTTCAGTTATGACAATTCTGACGTTTATCCCGTTCTCTTCCCAAATCCTGTTTATCCTTCTGGCCGCCTCCACTATGCCATAAACTCTCATGACGCTGTTGGGGTCGCCGGAACCCCAGGCCGAGAATTTGACCTCGTTTATTCCGTTGGCCTCAAGGACCTTTCCTATTTCTATGACGTCCTTCGTAAAGTCCCCCGTCAGCTGAACCTCGGTCGAGGGGGCCTGGGTCTCCGTCCCGGTGCCCCCTATGCAGCCGCTGGCCGCCACACCGAGAAACAAAAGAGCTACCAACCATATGACCTCAGCCTTCACGGTTGCCACCTCCTTTCTCTGGTTTTAGGGAATAAAATCAGTTCAGTAAATGGAGGAACTTTGGTTGCAAGCCTTGGCATGAATAAGACTAAGGCTTTCTGACCTTAACTTGTCGGCAAATTTAAAAAGGATTTCGGTTGGAAATCCGAAAAATGAAAAATTCAGAGGAGTTCTTTTATGGTTTCGGCAAGCCTCTTGATGCCCTCCTCAATCTGGGCCTCGTCGACGTAGGTGAAGTTGAGGCGCATGGTGTTCTTAACGTCCCTGTGGGCGTAGAAGGCCTCTCCGGGCACGTAGGCGACGCCTTTGGCGACGGCCCTTTCCAGCATGGCCGTGGCGTTTATATTTTCTGGGAGCGTTACCCAGACGAACATGCCACCTTCAGGCCTCGTCCACCTGACGCCCTCAGGCATGTACCTCTCTAGGGCGTCCAGCATCGCGTCCCTCCTCGGCTTGTAGAACTCGATTATCTTGGGTATGTGCCTCTCGAGGTGGCCCCCGTCGAGGTAGCGCCAGGCAACGACTTGGCCGAAGGCGTTGGTGCAGAGGTCAACGCTCTGCTTCGCTATCTCCAGCTTCCTTATGAAGTGGGGCTCTCCGGCAATCCATCCAAGCCTGAAGCCGGGAGAGAGTATCTTCGAGAACGTTCCGAGGTATAGGACCCTGCCCTCATCGTCGAGGGCCTTTACCTTGGGCACGGGCTTGCCCGAATACCTAAGCTCCCCGTAGGGGTCGTCCTCGACGATTATGAAGTCGAACTCGCTCGCGAGCTCGATGAGGTGCTTCCTCCTCTCCTCTGCCATGGTGACGCCTGCTGGATTCTGGAAGGTCGGGACGGTGTAAACGAGCTTGACCTTTTTACCCTCGGCCTTGAGCTTCCTGAGCCTTTCCTCAAGGACGTCCGTCTTCATTCCCTCGTCATCGAGGGGTATCTGGATGTAAGTGGGTTCGTAGAAGCTGAAGGCCTGGAGGGCCGCCAGATAAGTTGGAGCCTCTACGACGACGATGTCACCCGGATCTATGAAGACCCTGCCTATGAGGTCCAGGGCTTGCTGAGAGCCGCTAGTGATCATTATATCAACCTTCGATGTCGGGATATCGTAGCGCTTCCTGAGCCACTTAGCTATGGCGAGCCTGAGGGGAGTGAACCCCTTCGTGGTTCCATACTGGAGGGCCTTGTCAGCGTGCTCGGTTATGACTTCCTCCAGTATCTCCTTAAGTATGTCAATTGGGAACGTCTTCGGATTGGGAAGGCCGCCCGCGAGGCTTATAACGTTGCTAGTCTCGACGAGCTTGAGTAGCTCTCTAATCTCTGAGGCCTTCATTCCCAAGGCCTTCTGTGAAAAGTAACTCTCAAAATTTAGGGGGCCGCTTTCGAGCTTCTTCCTAAGGTTTTCTTCCATCTCGAACCACCTCAATGAACGTTTATGGTCGTTTGAACACCTTTATACATACGAGTTTTGGGGCGATGAAATATAAACCTTTCGGAGTTAAGCGTGCTTTGGTTTTTACGATTGTAAAGGCGGAGTTTGGAGAAATTTTATGAACATCAAATGCCATCTTGAGACTTTGGCGTAATATAAAAGGCACCAGGTGCCAAAAAGGCACTGCAATGATTAAAGTGATTTGCGTCAGTAGAATTTTTGGCCTCAATGGCGGGGGTAATAACCCGCCCGAGTTCATCGACTCCGCCTTCGGCGGTGCTCCCCGGGCGCCCATTGAGAGATTAATTTTTCCCTTATCTCCTTTTCGCTATTCCTCCCACGGCTCCCTGTACTTAAGGGCCCACCCGAACTCCTCTCTTAGGATGTCTATCGCCGCGTAAGGAGGTATTATGCCACGTTCGGTTATTATGACGTCCACGTACTCTGGCGGTGTGACGTCGAAGGCCGGATTTTCCACCCTTATATTATTAGGCCACGTCCTGAGCTCCTCCTCGGGGACGACCTCCGTGGGGTCGCGCATCTCTATTTCCACGAGCTGGCCGAGCATCGTCTCGGGGTGAAACTTGTAGGTTTCCGCGGCTATCATAACCCAAACCCGATGCTCCTTGGCCGTGAGGGCTATTAGGGAGGTTCCTATCTTGTTTATCACCGCACCGTTGGCCGTTATGCTGTCGGCTCCCATGACAACCTTGTCGGTCATCTTCATGTAGTGCCTCGCAGCCCCGTCCACCACGTATATGACTGGGATGCCGTAAGAGGCCAACTCCTTGGCCGTTATCTTTCCCTGCCACCTTGGCCTTGTCTCCGTGACTATGACCTTTAAGCTCTTACCCTGCTCCCAGGCTGTCTTCATGACGCTTATCGCGGCCTTGCTATGGCAGTGGGTCATTATGACGTCGCCATCCTCAATGCGCCTAGCTCCTA
This sequence comes from Pyrococcus yayanosii CH1, assembly GCF_000215995.1. NCBI lineage: Archaea > Methanobacteriati > Methanobacteriota > Thermococci > Thermococcales > Thermococcaceae > Pyrococcus > Pyrococcus yayanosii. Next base: position 1,473,654 of record NC_015680.1, read on the forward strand.
TCTCCCCTATCTTCTCGATGGCCTTCTCGGAGTTGTGGATGAACTCCTTGGCGGCGTTCACGACGGTGAAACGGAGCGTCTCGAGATCGGCCCCTCCATGATATGCGAGCTTGGCCCTATGCATCACGTAACGGAGGGCGTTCGGCAGGGAGACGGCCGTGGGCCTCGTGTGGAAGAGGATCCTCGCGGCCTCCTTGAGTTCGGCCCACAGCTCCTCCGCGTCCTTGGCGGTGCTCTTCTCCGCCTGGATCTGAAGGGCGCGGGCGGCAGAGCGCGCTATCTTCCCGGCTCCTCTAATCTCCATGTTCTTAATTTTTTTCGCAATCTCGAGTACTTCGGGAACTAGGGGCATGATGACCACCAAAATAACCTTTGAAGAACACCCAAATTAATCTATCGAGGCTCATAAACGTATATGGGAATCCTCCTGAACTCTACAAGCCTCATGCCAGGAGGAATGGGGTCACCGGTGAGGGGCACTATAAAGAGGGGCTTTCTAAGGCTTCTCGCGAGCCCCAGGAGGTCTGGCATCATCTCGGGAGTTGGCCTGATAGAATAAATGGCCTCAGCATTTTCGTAAATCTGCGGGTTGGGATTAAAGATGTCATCTTTAACGGCCACTAGTCCATGCTTCTTTGCATTTTTTACGGCCTCCTCGTTCCAGTCAACCACGACGACCTCGTATCCCATTTCCTTTAACCTCAGGGCAACCTTAAGGTAAAATCCCACACCGACCTCAACGATTCTCTTTCCTCGTACCCTTTCAGTCACGAAGTCTGCAAAGGTCTCCAGCATGAGGTGGAGTTTGTGGATGAATATAAAAGGGTTCCCGAAATGTTTATACGGCAGTGTGTCTTCTATACTCAGTAAGTTATTATCACCGAAAATGAAACAAGTGAGGACGGTGCGGAAGATGTTTGAAAATGAGATAATTCAGAAACTTCAAAGGCTCGGGCTCACGAAGTATGAGAGCCTCGCCTATCTGACGCTTGTAAAGCTTGGTCCCAGTAAGGCCACTGACGTGACGAGAGAAAGTGGGATACCTCACACAAGGATATATGATGTTTTGAGCTCCCTTCATAGGAAGGGATTCGTTGATGTTATGCATGGAAATCCAAGGTTGTACAGCCCGGTAAATCCCGAGATAGTTCTGGAGAAGATTAAGGAAGATTTAACAAAGGACATAGAGGCACTGAAAAAGGCCTTCAAGGAGCTTTACAGGAGCACGCACGGGGAGGACATCCCAGAGATTTGGACGATTCATGGCTTTGAAAACACCGTTGAGAGAAGTGAATACATAATTCGCTCGGCCAAACATGAGGTTCTCATAAACGCTCCCCTTGAGTTCTTGACTCTCTTAAGAAACGAGATAGAGAAGAAGAACAGTGATGTTATAATGGTAGTAATAAGCAACTTTGACGAGAACATCCCCGAATGGCTGAGAAAGGACAACATCATCGTGGCAAGGAGCGGCCAGGCACCTTGGCTCATGGCCACGTGGATAATAGGAGATGTTGACTACGCGCTCTTCTTTGGAACTCTCCCAAAGGACAGGGGCAGGGAGAGGTTCTACTCCTTCTGGGCGAAGTCTCCCAGGCTTATACAGAACTACGTTCACTGGTTCTACACGATGTACTTCGACAACAGCACCCTTGTGAAGTCCATAAACTACGAGGAACTCAAGAAGCCCCTGATCTTTACCCATATAAGGACGCTAATAACCGTGCTGAGGTTCGTTGAACTACCGAAACCCGTGGAGATAGTAGGGAGGCTAGTGGACGGCAAGAAGCCCGTGACGCTGAGGGGAAAGATAATTGACTTCGAATATACGCCGCTCACGGCCAACATAACTGTGGAAGACGAGAAGGGTAAGAGATGGAAGGTGGGGGGGCTGGGGAGCTATCTTGAGGACATAGAGGGAGAGACCTTTATACTCCTTGACTGACTACTCCTCCCTTGCCTTCACGAGGACTATGTCTCCTATTGCCATCACCCTCTCGAATGGAATTCCGACCTTTTCCCCGGGAAGCCCCAGGGCTACGATCTTTCCCCTTCCCTCGTCGATTTCTATCAGGACTTCGTCAACGTAACCGACGTAGTTCCCCTTTGTGTTGTATATCTGCTTTCCGTAGAGCGTTGACAGCCTCATGACCATGGGGAACACCTCCGTTCAAGGTTGATTTAACAATCTTATAACGTTTTTTGCTGAGAGATAAAACCTTTAAATCCCCATTCCCAAATCCTCTCCTTGTAGATGATGCCCATGGTCGTGTTTAGGATACCCGAAGGGAGCGCAAGGGTTAAAGTGGAAAGGGCAGACCCCAAGGTTTACTTCCAAATATACAACCTCCTTTCCTTTAGGAGGGATTTTGGTAGGTGGGACAAGGCGGAGAGCCTCTACGACCCTTACACGAACACCTTTCCCGTTGGGCTACTCCCGAGGGTCAAGAAGTTCCTGAACTCCAAGGGCTATAGGGTTAGGGTTAAGGATGAGAGGGTTGTGGAGGGCGTCAAGCTAAACTCCGAGTGGAATCCAAAATATGAGCTTAGGAAATATCAAAAGAAGGCCGTCAAGAAGGCGCTAAGGGAGAAGATGGGTGTCTTGGCCCTGCCTGTTGGTAGTGGGAAGACGATAGTGGGGCTGAGAATAATACACGAGCTTGATCTCTCTGCCCTCATAATCGTCCACACGAAGGAGCTCCTGTACCAGTGGGCCGAGAAGGTTGAGGATGTTCTTGGGATAAAGGCGGGCATCGTAGGGGATAACAAGTGGAAGGAAGGCCCCGTGACGGTCGCCATGATACAGACTCTGCTCTCGAGGGGAACGGACAAGCTGGAGAACCCCTATGCGGTAGTCCTCTTCGATGAGTGCCACCGCACTTCGGCGGCCGAAAAGTTTTACCAGGTTGGAATGAGCCTCTCGCAGGTTTACCGCTTTGGTCTCTCGGCGACCCCGTGGAGGCGCCTCCGCGGCGAGGAGATGAAGATAGAGGGTGTCGTGGGGCCTGTAATATATGAGGTCAGGGCTGAGGACCTCATAGATGAGGGCTTTCTTGCGAGGCCGAGGTTCGAGATCATAGAATACGAGTCTAAGATGCCCGCTCTCGCCGACAGATATAAGGAGCTCTATGAGGAGGCCATAATGGAGAACGAGGATAGGAACAGGGCTATAGTGGAGAAGGCCGTCGAGCTTGCGAGGGCAGGCCACAGGGTTCTCGTGGATGTTAGAAGGATAGACCATGGAGAACTCCTAGCTAAGATGCTCAGGGAGAAAGGAATAAATGCCGAGTTCCTCAGCTCCCAGAGCCCGAACCGCTGGGAGATTCTAGAAAAATTCAAGGAAGGCGAGGTTCAGGTTCTTGTCTCGACGCTTCTGAAGGAGGGCGTTGACATACCGGAAATATCCGCCATAATCCTGGCGGGTGGCGGGAAGAGCGACATAATGACAATCCAAACGATAGGAAGGGCTCTGAGGCCAAAGGCGGGTGGGGAGGCAGTTATAGTGGACGTTAAGGACACTGACCCCCTGCTCTTCACGCACTTCCTTGAGAGGCAGAAGGCTCTGAAGCAGTACTACGGCAGGTATTACCCGGATTAGACGAGCATCTCCCTGACGTATTTGGGCATCTGAAAGAGTGTTTCGTGCCTCTCAGGGTCGTAATACTTCAGGGAGAGCTTCTTCGCCCTCTCGAGGTCAATCCTCCTGAAGTCTAAGTCCCCCTTAATCCCCACTAGGAAAGCCCAGGGCGATGCGTAGCCTATTACCGGAAAGCTGTAATAGTAAACTCTGTCGAAGACATTCTTCATTGCCTTGTAAGCTGATACCAGCTCATCCGTAAATAGATAAACGCTTCCTGCCTGTGTCACATAAATGCCTGGATCGTTGAGAGCTCTGTAGGCGTCCTTGTAAAAGGACTCGCTGAAGAGCATCTCCGCTGGACCTACGGGATCCGTCGAGTCAACTATTATAACGTCGAAGTTTCCGTTCTCCCTCAGGTACCTGACACCGTCTCCTATGATTAACTCGGCCCTGTCCTCCTTTCCCTCGAGCATCCTTCTTAGGAGCCCGCCATCTATCTGTATATATTCCATGGAAACCTCTACGACTATCTTATCTATCTCCACCATAACGGCCTTTTCAACACTCTCGTGTCGAAGAACCTCCCTTATAGTCCCTCCATCTCCCCCACCTATCACGAGGACCCTCTTTGGGTTTGGATGAGCAAACATAGCCGGATGGACGAGGGGCTCGTGGTAACTTTCTTCTCCCTTAGTTACCAGCTGGACGGTCCCATCGAGGACGAGGAGCCTGCCGAATCCCTCGGTTTCGTAGACCTTTATCTCTTGGTATCCGCTCTTTCCCTCGAAGATCTTTTCTTTGACCTTGAACGCGACGCCATATCCCCTGGGATACCATTCGATGAACTCCATGCTCTCACCGCCCCTAACACTTACCGGCGGGATTATAAACCTACCGTGAACTCCTGCCAGACCTTTATCTTAATCCCTCTCACGTAAATGGGCTTCTCGACCCTGTACCGGCCAGGAGGCAGGTCTAGATTTAGGATTTGGGTGAACTTTTCCCCCGGCAGAAGGGTTTCCCTTTCTTGTATGAACACGACCTCCGTGTTTACCCTCCTCCAGAAGCCGAGGAACTCGTAGAGTTCGACTTCGTAGGAAACCTCTATGGGGAAGGATTCCAAGTTCTCAATCTCTATCTTGAGTCCTCCTTCTTGGCGAACGGTCAGCCTGACGTTTGCCTCTATCCTCGAATTAGCATCCAAGATGCCGACTTCCTCATCCCGGGGAGTCTTTATAATTTTCATGACCATCTCGGAGAAGATTTGCGCTTAACAAACATAAGCTTTGCGGATATTCGGGGACAGACTTTTATATAACTGCCCGGAAAGGATTATGGAGGGGAAGGGATGGAAGGGACCCTCAGGTTGTATTCATCCCCATCCTACGACGTCTATGGGCTTTCCGGGAACCCCTTCAAGGAACTGGCCAGCGAGGGTATAGAGGACATAGAGAGCATTCACGTTTACCAAGAGGTCGATATGAAGTTATCTATGGTGGTTTCAGAGGTCGTGGGGAGCAGGAGCTCCGTCGCCTTCTCGATTGTTGGACCGCTCGGTATGGGCAAGACCCAGAGGCTTAAGAGTGTTGCCAAGGCAATAGAGGAGCGTGGCGGCAAGGCCATATACGTCAAGGTGGACACGTCGGATATCCTCAAGGTGACCAGGGATATATTCAATGCATTCAAGCCTCCGAAGAGCAGGACAAATATATTTCTCGAGAACCTCACCAAGAAGCTGGGGTTCATAGATAGGCTGGAGAAGATGCTGTCATCCGTTGGCGAGTACAAGAGCAGGGATATAGCCGAGATGCTCTCCGCAGAGCTCGGCAAGCACAAGTACTCTGCCCTACTCCTTGACGAGCTCGAGAACATGGCGGGAGCTGAGGAGAAGGAGAAGATACTCTTCTTCGAGATGCTGAGACACTTCATAAGCAACATGCCCTCTGGTAGCATCTTCGCCTTTGCTTCCGTGCCGGAGGCCTACGAGGAATACGCCCGTCAGTTTCCGGCCTTTTTCATGCGCTTGCATTATGAATTCAAGCTTAGACCTATGAGCTTCGATGAGGTGCTGGAGCTCGTTAAGAAGAGGCTCAACAGGGTAAGGGTAAAGGACACCGACGACCCCATATATCCATTCACGGAGAAGGCCATAAGGCTCATACATGAACTCGGTGGGGGTAATCCGAGGCAAATACTTAGGCTCCTTCACTACGTCCTCAGCGAAGCTGCCAAGCACAAGTTTGACCCCATAGACGATTATGTAGTCACAACAATACTTGAGGAGCCCAAGAGCCTTGAGGAGTATCTGACTAGGATTCCCAAGGACTTCAGACCCCTCGTTGAGGTCATAATTGAGAAGTTCAACGGCGGTCCAGTGAGCTACATCCAGATAGCTAAGGATGTCAAGATGTCTGGTATGCAGGCCTACGAGAAGCTCGAGGAACTGATAAGGCTTGGCTTCCTCGTGGGCGATCCTAGGGGGAACTACAAGGTTCCAGACTACGTTAGGAAATTCCTGGAGGAGGGTAAATGAACTACGAGGAACACGTTTTGGCGGGGATAATAACCTATCCAATCGCCGTTTTTCTTGCGACCTTTCTATCTTCCTATATTCCCTTAGAACTATCCGTTAGGGCCCTCATCTTTGGCTACGCCTTTTACGTCTTGGGGAGCGACCTTCCAGACATAGACCATCCTGATTCCCTTATCCATCGGGGTTCGAAGCCCCTAATATCTGTAGCTGCCGGAAGTCTCGTATTCTTGAGGGTGAGCGGGCTCTTCGATCTGGAAGAACCTTGGCTTGACATAGTGGTTTCTTGGGGCATCTCTGCCCTCGTCGCCCTCGCCTCTTGGTATGCCTTTACGGCCTTCATGCCTAGGCACAGGGGGGTTGTTCATTCTCTCTTCTTTGCAACCTTTTACGCTGGCGTGGCATTCCTTATGGTCAGCCATGGGTTTGGAATGAGCATGGAAGAGGGACTCTTCATAGCCTTTGTTTCCTTCCTTGGCTACGCTCTTCACCTGCTCCTCGATGGGAGCATCAAGCTCCTGTAGTGGCGTTCATTATATTCAAAATTATCCCGCCTGCCCCAGCCACCATCATCTGGGCTCCAATGGCCATTATAAACAGGCCTATTATCCTGATGATGACGCTTAAGGTCGTTTTGCTGACGCTCTTGAGAGCGTAGAGAGCAATTAGCATTAGGATTGCCGTTATGGTAATCGCAATGACTATGGCGAGCGTTGATATAAGTATTCCATACTCGGCGGTGAGCGTTATCGAGGCTGTGATGGCCGCGGGTCCTGCGATTAGGGGGGTGGCAACGGGAACAGCCGCGAGGGCAAGTATGTTCTTCTCCTTCTTCAAGGTGACTATGCCACCTCCCTCCAGGGCCTCGAGACCTATTTTGAAGAGAACGAAGCCGCCGGCAACTCTCAGGGCGTCGAGCTCTATGTGGAATATATCCTGGAGGATTATCTTACCGGATACGGCGAATATAAAGAGTAGAAGCAGGCCTATGACGTTCGCCCTTACTATAAGGCTTTTTATGTCCTCTATGTGGAAATCCTCCCTGAGCAGGCTGACGAGGAGTATCTTATCGCTCGGGTCTATCATTATCAGCATCAACAGGGCCGAGCTGAGAACTTCTTTGAGCATATCCGTTTGTGTGCCTGATGGCTTTATAAACTCTTGGTCTAGAATTTCTCAGGGGATGAATATGGGAAGGGCTCTTGGCATAATTATTCTCCTAATCGTGGCGTGGTTGGCATATTCCGCGTACTTCATACTCTCCATGCATCCACGGTTCACAGGGGAGTGGGGGTACGTCGATGAGGCAACCACGGAAATTAACATCGTGATGAGTCTTGGAAAGCCGGCTCCGTTTCCAATAACGATTGAAAACGCAACGGTATCCTTGGGGGGAGTTTCCTTTGCGAGGGTTGAGAGGGCAGAGGTGGGGTTTCTATCTTCCAAGGCCGCCTTCACGATGGTCATTGACAACAAAAAACTCGTAGAAGCCTTGGTGAAACACATAGAGAATGGAGAAGTAAGCGATGTCAGTATCTCTCTCAACGTCAAGCTCTTCAACGTGCTGCCCCTTCACTACACTATCGACAAGGAAGTTACGACTGACATTCTCTCTTACGTTGAGAACATAAAGGTTGAGCCAGAGACCCGCGTTATAGGTTTCATCCCCATAAAGACACCTGGAATCGAGGGTATCGAGGCCAGGTGGGGAGGCGTTACTAGGGAGCATATCAAGATTATTGCGAACGTGAAAATTTACAATCCAAACGCGGTCCCCCTCCCTCTTATGGGTTTGTCCTCGACGATCTACATCAACGATGTTAGGGTTGGTGAGGCACATCTACTGGAGAAGACGGTCATAAAGGCAGGGGGAAGAGATACAGTGGGTGTGGAGATTATCATAGACCCGGGAGTTCTCCCCAGGGTGTGGGCCGAGCACGTGAAGAAGGGAGAGAGAAGCGTCATTAGGGCTGACATATACATGACCCTTGAGGTTGCTAATAGGCCCTTTAAGGTTTGCCTCACAAGTGTTGAGAAGACAATTGAGACGGATATACTCTCCAGCCTCTCTTCTATTTGACATTGATATTTTTATATTTCACACTGTTCTGGACATTAAGTTGACATCCTTGTGATTAATGGGACTGCTTTGCAAAAATTTTTCACAGTGGGGGTTTGCCGCTATTGGGTGGAGCCCCCGAATAAGGGGGTCAAAGCCCAGGGTCAAGACGGCGGCGTCGGGGGGATTGGGGGCAAAGCCCCCGGAATGAACCCCGCCCTCCACCCGTGGGCACATCTGGATGCGCTCCCGAGGAAAACCCCGAATGGGGGACCCCTCGGGGGCAAGGCAGGCCCGGCACCCCGACCAAACCCCCGGACGGGGAATTTGGTACTCCCCCGCGAGGGGAGTTCCACCGGCCGTACTCCCTTAATTCCGGTTGATCCTGCCGGAGGCCACTGCTATGGGGGTCCGACTAAGCCATGCGAGTCAAGGGGGCGTCCCTTCTGGGACGCCACCGGCGGACGGCTCAGTAACACGTCGGTAACCTACCCTCGGGAGGGGGATAACCCCGGGAAACTGGGGCTAATCCCCCATAGGCCTGGGGTACTGGAAGGTCCCCAGGCCGAAAGGGAGCCGTAAGGCTCCGCCCGAGGATGGGCCGGCGGCCGATTAGGTAGTTGGTGGGGTAACGGCCCACCAAGCCGAAGATCGGTACGGGCCGTGAGAGCGGGAGCCCGGAGATGGACACTGAGACACGGGTCCAGGCCCTACGGGGCGCAGCAGGCGCGAAACCTCCGCAATGCGGGAAACCGCGACGGGGGGACCCCCAGTGCCGTGCCTCTGGCACGGCTTTTCCGGAGTGTAAAAAGCTCCGGGAATAAGGGCTGGGCAAGGCCGGTGGCAGCCGCCGCGGTAATACCGGCGGCCCGAGTGGTGGCCACTATTATTGGGCCTAAAGCGGCCGTAGCCGGGCCCGTAAGTCCCTGGCGAAATCCCACGGCTCAACCGTGGGGCTCGCTGGGGATACTGCGGGCCTTGGGACCGGGAGAGGCCGGGGGTACCCCCGGGGTAGGGGTGAAATCCTATAATCCCGGGGGGACCGCCAGTGGCGAAGGCGCCCGGCTGGAACGGGTCCGACGGTGAGGGCCGAAGGCCAGGGGAGCGAACCGGATTAGATACCCGGGTAGTCCTGGCTGTAAAGGATGCGGGCTAGGTGTCGGGCGAGCTTCGAGCTCGCCCGGTGCCGTAGGGAAGCCGTTAAGCCCGCCGCCTGGGGAGTACGGCCGCAAGGCTGAAACTTAAAGGAATTGGCGGGGGAGCACTACAAGGGGTGGAGCGTGCGGTTTAATTGGATTCAACGCCGGGAACCTCACCGGGGGCGACGGCAGGATGAAGGCCAGGCTGAAGGTCTTGCCGGACGCGCCGAGAGGAGGTGCATGGCCGCCGTCAGCTCGTACCGTGAGGCGTCCACTTAAGTGTGGTAACGAGCGAGACCCGCGCCCCCAGTTGCCAGTCCCTCCCGCTCGGGAGGGAGGCACTCTGGGGGGACTGCCGGCGATAAGCCGGAGGAAGGGGCGGGCGACGGTAGGTCAGTATGCCCCGAAACCCCCGGGCTACACGCGCGCTACAATGGGCGGGACAATGGGACCCGACCCCGAAAGGGGAAGGGAATCCCCTAAACCCGCCCTCAGTTCGGATCGCGGGCTGCAACTCGCCCGCGTGAAGCTGGAATCCCTAGTACCCGCGCGTCATCATCGCGCGGCGAATACGTCCCTGCTCCTTGCACACACCGCCCGTCACTCCACCCGAGCGGGGTCCGGGTGAGGCCCAGTCTCCTTCGGGAGGCTGGGTCGAGCCCGGGCTCCGTGAGGGGGGAGAAGTCGTAACAAGGTAGCCGTAGGGGAACCTACGGCTCGATCACCTCCTATCGCCGGAAACCCCGTCCGGGGGGGTTTAAGGGGTGCCGGGCCTGCCTTCTGTGGGCCGGTAGCTCAGCCTGGGAGAGCGCCGGCTTTGCAAGCCGGAGGCCCCGGGTTCAAATCCCGGCCGGTCCACCACGAAGAGATGCACGTCCCGAGCACGGCTCGGGGCGGAAGGGCCCAAGGCCCCGAACAGGGGCGACGATGAGGGCCGTGCACAGGCGGATGGCCCAAAAAATGCCCAGCCCCCTGAGTAGGGGGCAAGAACGCTAAGCCGCCCGGTGGATGGCTCGGCTCGGGGCGCCGACGAAGGGCGTGGCAAGCTGCGATAAGCCCCGGCGAGGCGCAGGCAGCCGTCGAACCGGGGATTCCCGAATGGGACCTCCCGCGGCTTTTGCCGCACTCCCGGCAGGGAGGGGGAACGCGGGGAATTGAAACATCTTAGTACCCGCAGGAAAAGAAAGCAAAAGCGATGCCGTGAGTAGGGGCGACCGAAAACGGCAGAGGGCAAACTGAACCCCGGGCCGAAAGGTCCGGGGGATGTGGGGTTGCAGGGCCCCCGTATGAGACCCTCGCGGGCGAAGCCGAAGTCCGCTGGAACGCGGCGCCGGAGAGGGTGATAGCCCCGTAGGCGTAAGCCCGCAGGGTCTCGGGGTGTCCCTGAGTACCGTCGGTTGGATATCCGGCGGGAAGCTGGGAGGCATCGGCTCCCAACCCTAAATACGTCCCGAGACCGATAGCGAACTAGTACCGTGAGGGAAAGCTGAAAAGCACCCCGGGAGGGGGGTGAAAAGAGCCTGAAACCGGGCGGCGATAGGAGGGTGCGGCCCGAAAGGAGTGAGCCTCCCCGAAGGAAACCGCGGCGACGCGGGAGTACGAGGGGAGGGGACCGGGGTTGCACCGTCCGTCTTGAAACACGGGGCAGGGAGTTCGCGGCCGTGGCGAGGTTAAGGGGGTTAAGCCCCGTAGCCGCAGGGAAACCGACATGCCCGCAGCCCCTTTATGGGGCGAGGGGCGGGGTGTGAAAGCGCCCGGAGTCACGGCCGCGAGACCCGAAACCGGTCGATCTAGCCCGGGGCAGGGTGAAGTCCCTCAACCGAGGGATGGAGGCCCGCTAGGGGTGCTGATGTGCAATTCGCTCCCGTGACCCCGGGCTAGGGGTGAAAGGCCAATCGAGGCCGGAGATAGCTGGTTCCCGCCGAATCATCCCGCAGGATGGCCTCCCCGGAGGTAGGCGGTGGGGTAGAGCACTGATTGGAGGTGCAGGGGGCGAAAGCCCCCGGCCTCCTGTCAAACTCCGAACCCACCGCCGCCGTAGATGGGGGGAGTAGGGTGGCGGTGTAAGCCGTCCACCGAGAGGGGAACAACCCAGACCGGGGTTAAGGCCCCAAAGTGCCGGCTAAGTGTTACTCCAAAGGGTGTCCCGGGCCTTAGACAGCGGGGAGGTAGGCTTAGAAGCAGCCATCCTTTAAAGAGTGCGTAACAGCTCACCCGTCGAGGTCCGGGGCCCCGAAAATGGACGGGGCTTAAGCCGGCCGCCGAGACCCCGGCGCACGGACCGAGTGGTCCGTGATCGGGTAGGCGGGCGTGCCGGTGGCGTAGAAGCCGGGCCGTAAGGTCCGGTGGAGCCGCCGGTATCGCGGATCCTGCCGGGAGTAGCAGCGTAGTCGGGTGAGAATCCCGACCGCCGGAGGGGCCAGGGTTCCACGGCAATGGTCGTCAGCCGTGGGTTAGTCGGTCCTAACCCGGCCCGTAACTCGGCGCCGGGGAAAGGGAAACGGGTTTATATTCCCGTACCGCGGGGGTAGGTGCGGCAACGCAAGCCCGGAGGGTGACGCCTCGGGGTAGGCGGACCGGCCGACGAGGCCGGCTAAGCGTATAAGCCCGGGGAGTGCCGTAATGGCGAGAACCGGGTGAAAGCGCGAATGGCCCCCCGTTAGGGGGGTTCCGCCGATCCCTGGGGCCCGTGAAAAGCCCTCCGGGAATTCCGATCCCCCGCGACCGTACCGAGAACCGACACAGGTGCCCCTGGGTGAGAAGCCTAAGGCGTGTCGGGGGAAACCCGGCCGAGGGAACTCGGCAAACTGGCCCCGTAACTTCGGGAGAAGGGGTGCCTGCGGGTGCGTAACCCGCAGGTCGCAGTGACTAGGGGGGCCCGACTGTTTAATAAAAACACAGGTCCCAGCTAGCCCGAAAGGGTTTGTACTGGGGCCGACGCCTGCCCAGTGCCGGTATGTGAAGCCCGGGTACAACCGGGTGAAGCACCGGTAAACGGCGGGGGTAACTATAACCCTCTTAAGGTAGCGAAATTCCTTGTCGGTTAAATGCCGACCTGCATGAATGGCGTAACGAGGTCCCCGCTGTCCCCGGCCGGGGCCCGGCGAAACCTCTGCCTGGCGCATATGCCAGGGACCCCCGGTGGGAAGCGAAGACCCCATGGAGCTTTACTGCAGCCTGCCGTTGCCATACGGCGGGGGGTGCGCAGCGTAGGCGGGAGGCGTCGAAGCCCGGTCTCCGGGCCGGGTGGAGCCGTCCATGAGACACCGCCCACCTCCCGCCGTATGGCTAACCCCCGAAAGGGGGGACAGCGGTAGGTGGGCAGTTTGGCTGGGGCGGCACGCCTCCGAAAAGGTATCGGAGGCGCCCTAAGGTCGGCTCAGGCGGGTCAGGAATCCGCCGTAGAGTGCAAGGGCAAAAGCCGGCCTGACTGGACCCGTAACAGAGGCGGGTCCAGCCCCGAAAGGGTGGCCTAGCGAACCCCAGTGCCTCCCCGGTGGGGGCCTGGGATGACAGAAAAGCTACCCTGGGGATAACAGAGTCGTCTCGGGCGAGAGCCCATATCGACCCCGAGGCTTGCTACCTCGCTGTCGGCTCTTCCCATCCTGGCCCTGCAGCAGGGGCCAAGGGTGGGGGTGTTCACCCATTAAAGGGGAACGTGAGCTGGGTTTAGACCGTCGTGAGACAGGTCGGATGCTATCTACCGGGGGTGTTGGCCGCCTGAGGGGAAGGTGCCCCTAGTACGAGAGGAACAGGGTGCCGCGGCCTCTGGTCTACCGGTTGTCCTCCCGGGCATCGCCGGGCAGCTACGCCGCAGCCGATAAGGCCTGAAGGCATCTAAGGCCGAAGCGGCCCCCGAAAATAGGCGGCCGTTCCCTGGCGTTTGGGCCTGGGTGACCGGCCCGTTGCCAGGGACGAGGGCTCGGGCAGAAGACCCGGTCGATGGGGCGGGGATGTAAGCGGGAAGGGTCAACCGACCCGCTTAGTCTGCCGCTCCCAATCGCCCGAGGTTCTTGCCCCCGAAAAGGGGGCTGGGCATTTGATAGGCCATCCGCCTGTGCACGGCCCTTGAAATGGCTCTTCTGAAACATAAAATTTAATTGCCTCGCAGTTGTGGCTTTTGTTGTGATAATCGTGATTTGGAACAGATTGAACCGTTTTCCTCCACGCTACGGTCCAGAGTGGGGAAGCGGTGGAATTTTTGGCCTGAGATACCACAATGGCGTTCTGTACTTTACACTTGCCTTCGAAGCCGAGGCACACTTCATAAGGGAGGATTCTTACAGGATCTACGAATTTGATCTCGTTGGTGACAAACCAACCTCAGGTGGCGACACTTACAACGCCGTAGAGGTCGTTGACGAGTTCATATACTTCGGTGGGTGGATTCATGCCCCTGCCATCTACGAAGGTAAAGGGGATGGAAAAGCCACAATAAGCTTTGTAAACAAATACTCCCACGTGCATGAATACGACACCGAGAATGACTCGGTTCGCTTGGTTTGGAAGGAGTCAATTCATCATCCGCGGGAATGGGCCGGAGAGGTTAGTGACATAATATACAACCCCTACATGGATGAGCTGTTACTGGCAAGGGAGGATGGGCACAAAAACCTTGGCGTGTACGCCTTGGACAGGAGAACTGGAAAAATTAGGTTGCTTAGCCCGGAGCCAAGTGCGAAAGGTGCCCTAGTCCATGACACGGCTTTCTTCGGGATTGGAAACAACTTCACAGAGGGACTTAGGGAAATACACGCCCTTGACTTAGTGACGGGTAGGTGGGAGAAGTTTAGGCTGGGGGAGAGCGTTGATGGAGGCAAGTATGTCCATCCCCATCTTGGGGCGATGGGAGGCGCCTACAACAGGGCATTCGCCTTCGTGAGGGGTGGCATTTTCATTGGCAACCCATTCAATGACGAACCCTTTGACTTTGTGCGCCTCTTCGACTTCTACACCTTCTATGCCCCCTTCAGAACCAATGTCCTGCACACGGGTGGCGGGATTTTAATAGCTTTTAACTCTCATCATGACGCCTTCTACAGGCCTAGAACTCCGGAGGAAGCTGAATTTTCAAGGTTCACGAACACTATAGTCGGGCCGAGCGTCCTAGTTTACATCGCTCCTCCAATGGTCAAGATAGTTGGAACCTTCGGTGCTAGGATTACAAGCTTGGAGAAAGCCATGGGCAAGTTACTTCTAGGAACGAACACGACGCCGAATGTTGGAGCTCTAGATGCCACGCCTTTCGATACGGGGAACAGGGATATAGTTCTTCTGGATGAGAAGATACTGCAAGAAAGGCCCCCGGCCGTCAGCTTCTCGCTTCCACTAGCTTTTCCCTCGAAAGCTATGGAACTCGGCGCCGGGACGTTCGGTGGGATACCGCTCGACGGTTATAAGGAGCCAAGGCTCATCCTCAAGGCATCGAGGGATAACGAGTTGACAATCTATGAGTATGATCTCTCGCTACCGCTCAACTCCGCGGACGAAGAGAAGTTTGACGTCAAGAAGGGAAGAAATGTCATCGACCTGAGCTCCTTTAGTGGCATTGTCTCCTTTAAGCTTGAGGAGCCCGACTTTAAGGGGAATGCCAGAATCGACCTGAGGTGATGGCCGGTGAATAGTAAGAACTTTGACTGGAGGGATTTTAATGGAGCTGCTCGTCGTTAGGGATAGACGAATCGACTATGATGGTTCTGCCATAAGGAGCCACTGGGCCTACAGGAACTTTGGAATACTCGGCAACTCTCTCGTCGTCTTTAGGGGGAGGTGTAATGTTAGGGTCGAGGAGATGATCGACATCGAGGACCTGAGGGCGAAGAAGGAGATAAGAAGCGATGATATGGTGCACTATATCGTTGAAGTCTTCGATGTCCCCAACGTCTTGCTGGCCTCGGCCCTCCAGAAGCTCTTCGTGGCTAGACTCTGTGAGGTTCTGGGTGAATACGGCATCAAGACTTCGAGAAAGGGAGACGACATCTACGTGAATGGGAAGAAGTTGAGCATATCGATAGCAACCGTCTCCCCGGTCAGCATCAAAATTCACATAGGCATCAACGTTGAAGCCAAGGGAATTCCGGAGGGCATTGAAGCTACCGGCCTAAGGGAGCTGGGTATTAACGACGTTGAAGAGTTCATGGAGAGGACAGGGAGGGCGCTCGTGGAGGAGTTCGAAAAGGTGAAGAGGGATAGCCTCAAGGTTAGGTGGGCGGGCTAAAAGGCAAGGAACAGCAAACTTCCCACAAGGGGAACTGCGAGGTTGTCGTCAAGGTAGGGCTGATATTCCGCAATCATCAGGATGCCTGCCCACGCCACTTTTATGATTGTCCCCCCATTGAGGAAGAGAAACGCTATCAGGATAGCCGTCACTAAATAACCAAGGCTTCCCGTCCAGTGCTTTTTCAGCTTGACGTTGAACCCATGTCTTCTGAAGTAATAATGTCTGATTATCCCGGTTACTCCATCGCTTATGGCCATCACGAGGAGTAGCGGCACCGCATATTCCCTGGGCAAGAATGCAACGATAGCGGATGCCGAGAATGCAAAAAACACCTCGCCGTAATTGTGCCTTATCTGGTACCATGAGAATTCTCTTTTCCTTATGTGCGGCCAGAGCTGAAAGACTCCGAAGGAGAATGCCGCGATACTAAAGACCTCTTTTGGTATTAGGCCCAAGTAATACATCAGAATCGCCGGGACGATGCTGAAATGAATAAGCTTTCTGTTCACCCATGCCCATTCTTCTCCAAGATGTCTAGTTAGGCAAATTGCGGCAATTATAAAGGCTGCTGCAGCAATCGCATAGGGGAGCCATGTGTTCATGGGCCTGATCACCTCTCGGATTTGAAAGTAAGGTAAGATTGATATGTTTTTCGCTTGGTGTCTTACTAACTTTAGCCAATTAGCGAAGATAGAAAGGTGGGCACGAGGGTTAATTAAGCTTAAAAGCACCTTCCTCAACTCCCTTAGGGTGAGATTATGGTTCACTGGGCCGACCACATGGCCGAGAAGATTATCAATGAGAGGGGCGATAAGGAAGAGTACATCGTCGAGAGCGGTATAACGCCAAGCGGTTACGTTCACATCGGTAACTTCAGAGAGCTTTTCACCGCCTACATCGTGGGCCACGCCCTCCGCGACAAGGGAAAGAGGGTGAGGCACATCCACATGTGGGACGATTACGACCGCTTCAGGAAGGTTCCCAGGAACGTTCCCCCAGAATGGAAGGAGTACCTTGGCATGCCCGTCAGCGAGGTTCCAGATCCTTGGGGTTGCCACGAGAGCTATGCGGAGCACTTCATGGAGCTCTTTGAGTCTGAGGTCGAGAGGCTTGGTATCGAGGTGGACTTCCTGAGGGCGAGTGAGCTCTACAAGAGGGGTGAATACGCCGAGGAGATTAGGATCGCCTTCGAGAAGAGGGATGAGATAAAGGCAGTTCTCGACAAGTACAGGGAGATAGCCAAGCAGCCGCCTCTCCCCGAGGACTGGTGGCCTGCGATGGTATACTGTCCCAAGCACAGGAGAGAGGCGGAGGTAATAGGATGGGACGGTAGCTGGCGCGTCAGGTACAGATGTCCCGAAGGCCACGAGGGCTGGACGGACATAAGGGAGGGCAACGTTAAGCTGAGGTGGCGCGTGGACTGGCCCATGCGCTGGGCTCACTTCGGGGTTGACTTTGAACCAGCTGGAAAGGATCACTTGGCTGCAGGCTCGAGCTATGACACGGGGAAGGAGATAATAAAGACCATCTATGGAATAGAGGCTCCACTAACGCTTATGTATGAATTCGTTGGAATCAAGGGGCAGAAGGGCAAGATGAGCGGGAGCAAGGGAAATGTAATTCTGCTCTCTGACTTGTATGAAATCATGGAGCCTGGTCTCGTAAGATTTCTCTATGCCAAGCATAGACCCAACAAGGAGATCAAGATAGACCTCGGTTTGGGGTTGCTAAACCTCTATGATGAGTTCGACAAAGTGGAGCGCATATATTTCGGTCTCGAGGAGGGGGGTGAAGAGAAGAGAAGGACCTACGAGCTCTCCGTGCCGGAGAAGCCTAGAAGGTTAATAGCACAAGCTCCCTTCAGGTTCTTAGTTGTGCTCGTTCAGATGCCTCACATGGATGAGGAAAGGATAATATCAACACTGATAGACCAGGGGCATATCTCAAAGGCCCTCGAAAGGGAGGACATGGAAAGGATAAGGCTCAGAATACGCTTGGCTAGGAATTGGGTTGAAAAGTATGCCCCGGATGATGTGAAGTTCAAGATACTCGAGGAGCCTCCCGAAGTTGAAGTTCCGGAAGATGTGAGGGAAGCGTTGAACGAGCTCGCTGAGATAATAGGATCCTCGGAGCTAGGCGTTAAAGCTCTTGAAAACGCGATATATGACGTCGCCAGGAAGAGGGGGATCCCGAGTAAGGAGTGGTTTAAGATTCTCTATAGGCTATTCATAGGGAAGGACAAAGGCCCGAGGTTAGCCCCCTTCCTTGCTTCCCTCGATAGGGAGTTCGTTGTAAGAAGGTTGAAAATGGAAGGATAGAAAAGACGGCTAACCGGAAGGAATAAGTTCAAGCTTCAGATCAACAAGCCTGGCATGGACGTAGAGCCCTTCCATTCCTGGCATCGTGAGTGATGCACTTACCTCCACCGGGAACGGTAGCTCCGGAGCGACCACCGTTTCGCCGTTGCCCTGGGCAAGGCTGCCCTGGACCAGCCCGTTCCAAATAACTTTGTACGTATCGAACGTCATTCCCCCTATGACCACCTGATTGCCGGCCTCAACGGTGTAGCCGTTTCCATTCTCGGTTAGGGTAACGTAAGTTAGCACGTCACCGTAGATTCCGCCGTAAAACCCGGTGGGGTAACTCCACACCATGTTGTATTTCCCGAAGTCCTCGCTTATGGCTCCACAGCTCATATCGCCTTCGATGTTGCCGTTTTCATCAATGGAGTAGTGGCAGTTCTCGCCGATTATCTCGACCTTGACGAAGTCCGGACCGTTGATTAGGTCGTAAACTGAGGGAATCCAGAGTGTTCCGGAAGTGTACTCGTCCAGATAGCTGGGCTCAACGTAAACCCTGTACTCGTAGCTCTCTCCGCTTGTCTCAACCTTGGCGTAGAGCAGGTAAACGCTCCTGCCGTTTAGCTCTTCCTCACGGTAGCCCTTGGTGATGACGAGGTGCCTTTCTTTTCCCCCTGAAACCTTGTAGTCGACCTCAAAGGCTGCCTCCTTGACAATGTACTCTCTACCGTTTATGGGTATTGGATTGCTCGCGTCCCATCCGAGCTTCCAGTTGTCGGAGAGCTCCGGCGTTGATGTCTCCGTCTGGGTTCCGGTTTGCGTATCCGTCCCCGTGCTTTCTCCTTGGGACGTGGCCTGCTCTATCCCCACGTTTATCCCCTCGAATTCCTTCGAGAACTTCATGTCTCCAACCTTGAGCCTGGAGTAGTAGCTTTCACCGCCCATCTGGCTGAAGGTCCCCTCACTCTCAACCGGAACCGGCAGTGCTGGGGCTATCTTAGCTTTTCCCTGTCCCCTAACGTTTCCAATCGCCCAGCTCCACTCGACGTTGCTCACCCTGAAGCTCTTTCCGTCAAAGCTCACGCTTTCATCCGGGCTAACCTTGTAGCTGTAGCCGAGGCCCATGAATGAGAAGCTGTACTCGTCTGGCTTGCTCAGGTCGTGATCTTCAATTCCAGCCCAGACGGCCGAGCCAACCATGACCATCCAGCCCTGAAAAGCCGTGCCCGGAATCGCTCCCATAAGGGTGTTTGGGTCACCCTCAGTGTAGGGAAGCTCTGAATACTTTCCTATGGATGCAGGATTGCTCCAGTAGAAGTAGTCTCCACCGTAAGATGCTTCTATAATCGCGGTTGTTCCGGACATCATGGCCCCGAAGTCCGGGAAAGGGGTGAGGAAATAGCTATCGCTGTCCTTGGTTCTTTCCTTTATCAGTATCAGGTACTCAAGCGGGCCTTTCATGTCCGGGTCGTTTATTGGAGTTATCTTCCCGTAGTAGGCGAAGAAGTTGTACTCGCCCAAGTCTTTCTTTCCGTTATCGTCCGCATATATATGGGCTCTCACGTAGCCCCTCTGTTTTATTACCTCGTATGAGCGCTCTCCATCAGGGCTCTTGATGGCGAAGGTGTATCTGATGTAGGTTATGTGGTAACTTTCCCCGTTAATCTGGATAGGGTTGTAGGCGTCCCAGGGGGTTTGCCATGTGACGTAAGGACCTTCACTTTCGGCGTATGTTTGGGTCTGGGTCATGCCATCCGACTCTTTCTTGATGTCTTCTACCGTTTCCTGTTGGCCTCCTCCAATACATCCGCTTATAAGAACTAGTCCCGCCACGAACAGCGTCAACATCAAATTTTTCATATTTTCCCCTCCAAGCCCGCAAGAAACTAAAAGCGGGAGGTATTAATAGAAGGATAGCCTTTGCCATATTAATAGTTTTCTGAAGGTTGCCATAAGTTTCGCTTTTTTAGGTCTTGGCGATATTCGTTGAAGCTGAGCAAAGAGGGAAAAGTTATATAATTCCCTATCCTACCTAGCAAGGGATAATCGATGGGAATTAGCGTTGGAGGTATAAATATTGCCTTCTCTGGGGAGCTTGACGATAGCTTTGAGGAGGCCTTTAGGGGACTCTTTGCGAGGCGTTATCTTCCGGATGTTAGCAAAGCCTCTGGGGATTTTCACGTTCTCATCGAGCGCTTTAAGGGAGAGTCCTTCAGAGTCTTTAGCGCGGTTTACGACCATGAGGGGAAGGATGAATACAAGATAGAATCTGGAGTTCCTTCTCCATATAGCAACGAGGCACCAGTGTTCTTCCTTCTCCAGGCTGTCGCAAGGGCGGGAGCAAAGCTCGGGCGGATATTCATCACGGACTCCGTTGGAATTTTAAAGGAAGACGGCACGGCAATTCTCTTTATTGGCTACCCTCACACAGGGAAGAGCACTATGTCGGTTCTTGCAATGGTTCATGGGCTAACCGTTCTTAGCACGGAGAACACGGTTATTGAGGTTAGAAATGATAAGCTCTACATCGTTAGCGGCACCGAGATTCTTGTCTACGATCCGAGGATAGAAGAAGTTTATGGCGTTAGGGCCCCCTACGATGAGCGGACGAGGAGTGGTTATCGAATAAAAGAAATCAACGACGCTGAAAGAAGAAACGCCCTCAGGAAGGGGGTTGAGATAGATACAATAGTCCTCCTTCATGCGGCCTTCAACTGTGGAAAGGCAAGCTTCTCCCCAATACGCGGAAGAAAAGTTAGGAAAACCCTCTGGTACTTTTCAACCGCCTTGATGAAAGGCCTTGACTATTATGAACCAATGCCGCTTCATGTGCCCATGAACAACGAGATAACTCAAAACTTGAAGCTTTTCCTTGAAACGGCGTCCAGGAACTATTCAAATAAGATGTTCGAGGCTTTTGGCAATCACAGGGATGTCTTCGAGATGGCTTTGAGATTAAATCATTTTGGTCTATAGATTATGAAGTAAGAGTAATTTCCAACTTTTTCCGCGACCTCTTGAGCGAAATATAAATTGGCCAATAATTCTACTGCCGTCTTCCCCCAGATGTTGAAACGAACTCTAAAGGAGTCCTTTTCGCTCATAAACTCTATAACAACGGTTTTCTCCTCTCTGTCCGGGATAATCTTGCTTATCCAATACTCCTGACCTACAACCAATCCATCCTTCAGCCTGGGCAATAGCTCCCTTAGGTCCGTGAAGTATATTATGAACTTTCCCTCCGGTTTTAGAACCCTCCTCACTTCTTTGAAGACTTTATTAAGCTCGAGGGGCTCGAAATGAACTAGACTATCTATGAAGAGGACGTAGTCGAAGGTGTTGTCTTCGAATGGAATCTCCCTGGCGTCTCCTTGGATAAACTCGACCTTAGAGGCTCTCTTCCTTGCATACTCCTTTGCCTTCGCTATCATCTCCTCGCTCACGTCGAGGCCTACAACGTCAAACCCATGATCCTCGAGGAGGAAAGAGAAGCCACCAACGCCGCAGGCTAAGTCGAGAACTCTCCCTCTCCTCGGCATGTACTTGATCAAGAGGGGCTCCAACTCTTCGAGTCTCCTTCTGTACTCCTCCGAATGTATGTCCGTGTAGGTGGGGAAGGCCCGGTAGTACTCGGCGAACCCCATGTTAAAAGGATTGATTGCGTTGCATATAAACCCTTCCCTCTTCATCGATGCCTTTATATTTAATCTTGCATGAAATCCAGCTTGGTGGTGTCCATGGAGTTCAACCTGATAATAGCTGGGGTCGGCGGTCAGGGTGGTCTAACGCTATCGCGCATCATCGGAAACGCCGCCATGTTTGAGGATTATCGGGTTAGAATCGGTGAGACACTCGGGATGAGCCAGCGTTACGGTAGCGTGCTAAGCTACCTTCGCTTTGGTGAGCACGTTTACTCACCGCTCATTGAGGAGGGAGAGGCAGACCTCATGCTTGCTCTGGAACCCGTTGAAGCCCTCAGAAATGCCCGCTTTCTCGGCAAGGAGAGCCACGCCATTATAAATGCCTACCCGATACATACCGCCACGACACTCGTCGGAAAGGAGCGCTATCCCGAACTGTCTGAGATAAGGGCCGCGATAGAGAGGATATGCCCCGTGGACATGCTGGATTTTCAGAGGGAGGCCGACAAGATAAACCCGAGGACGTTAGGTGTTGTCATGCTGGGCTACGCCTACGGCAAGGGTCTTATTCCTCTGAAGAAGGATAGTCTGCTAGAAGGGATAAGGCTCACCCTAAGAGAGAAGCTCTGGGAGATCAACTTCAGGGCGCTTGAGCGGGGCATCGAGCTTGCCCGCTGACTACTTGTTGTGTTTTATGAAGAAGGCGTAGAACATGAGTGTGGCTAGGATGTAGAGGGTGGCCGTGGTGTAGAAGGGGTAGCTTAGGGACAGGCCGAAGAGAATGCCCCCTATGTAGTTCCCAGCCCCGCGCATGAACGTCGAGAAAGCCTGCCTTATTCCCGCGGCTGTCGCCTTTTCTTCCGTTGAGAAGAACCCCATCATAAAGGAATCGTTGATTGGCCACACGATGTTCATGAGAATTGACCGGAGCACGTAGATGGCCGCCGCAAGGAGGAAGGTTTTGATTGAGGGGAACACGAGGAAAAGGATGGCGGCCGTGCTCTGAAAGAGCGTTATTACTTTCACTGGACCTATCTTCCTCACGAGCCTTGGAAGCCCAAAGGAGCCCAGGGACATCGTCAGCTGCTGGAGGAAGAAGACACCACTTATGGCAGTGAGGGTTTTGCCGAAGCTGAGCCTGAAGTAGAGGCTCATGTAGGGGATCGTTATCCCCGCCCCAAGACCTATCAGGGCGCTTGGAAGCGAGAACTTCAAGATCTTGACAACCAGCTCCCTGTCCCAGTCTATCTTGGGGTTCTTTACTGGCACGTCTTTGATAATCAAGAGAGCCGGAATGACGAGGGCAAATTGGAGGAGGGCTAATGATACGACAAATCTGTAGGCAAGCTCCTCGCTTAGTCCGAGCCTCCCGATTAGGTAATCGGGCGCGAAGCCCGCTATGAGAACTCCGAAGGCGTTGAACATCGTTCCAAGGCCGAAGCTTATAGAGAAGGCGTGGTGCCTCTGCTCCTCGGAAACCTGCTCGCTCAAGAGGGCTGAGAAGTTTGGCTGCCTAAGTCCCATGTTTGCCCCCACGAGGAAGAAGCCGAGGGCTAAGAGGTACTCGTTGAGGGCAAGCACCTGAAGGAGCCTTCCGCCAAGACCTAAAAGGGCGGCCAGGATGAGGGTTTTCTTATAGCCAAGCCTCAGGGAGAGCTGACCCGCCGTGAGGAAGAACAGCCCGCCGGCCAGCGTCTGGGTCGAGAAGAAGAGTCCCATCTCACCCATATCGTAGCCGAGAACCGTCAAGTAGAAGGGCATTATGAATATTGATAACTGAAGGAACAGCTGGCCGATGGCATTCGCGAAGATGAGCATGAGAGCGTCTTTGGAATACCCTTTCAGCATGTTTGCTATCTAAATCATAGCGTTTATAAGATTATCGAAGTGAATGTTTTACTTGGACTGAGCTATATATTTTTGGGTGGTATCAATGGAGTTCTTCAGGAAGATACAGTTCACGGGTAGGAGCTCCTATATTGTTTCCTTACCAAAGGGATGGATTCAGGAGCATGGCTTGAAGAAGGGCGACTCGGTAATACTCGTTGTGAATCCGGACGGTTCTCTAACGATATTTCCAAGGGGACAGAAGCTGCGGAAGGAAAAGAAGACACTTGAGATATCTAAGGATTTCTCCCCCGACATGGCAATAAGACTGGCAATATCAGCCTATATCCAGGGCTATGACGTTATAGAGCTGAGGTTTCCTCCTGAGATTCCTGAATACAGGATAAACGTCCGGAAGACACTCCAGTCCCTTCCCGGACTTGAGATAATCTCGGAGGAACCGGTTAGGATAATCGCCAAAAGCCTACTTGATGAGAAGGAGATAAGTGTGGAGGAGCTTCTACACAGACTGAGCTCAATACTCCTCGCGATGTTTGAAGACCTTGAGCTTATGAAAAGGTCGAAGAACGAGGAATTAATCAGGGACATAAACGACCTCGAAAACGAGCTTGACAGGTTCTACTTCCTGACTTTAAGGGCCGTCAACAGGCTCTTATCTAGCAGGGCAAGGCTGAGCCCGGAAGAGGGCATAATAAGACGTAACTTCGACCTCCTCGGCGTGCTTTTCATAGTGAGGAATGTAGAGAGGATCGGAGACCACATAACCCGTATAGCTGAGAACTTCGATGAGGACGTTGACGTGGTCTATATGAAGGAGAAGTATGATGAGATGATGATTCAAATAAGGGAGAGGAATCTCCATAAGGTGGACGCCCTCATGTCCGAGCTTAGGGAGAGGGTGGGCCAGATAGACTACAGGAAGTCCATAGCCATGGAGAGCTACCGTAGGATACTCGAGTACATCGAGAACATAGGAGAGACGATAATTAACATGGCGATAAGCTAGCGTTTCCACAAGCCTTTTAACCCTTCGATTTTGGCCTTTATTGGGTGAATCTCATGGTCGCAATTATAGTCCACGGTGGCGCCGGGACTATAAGAAAGGAGGAGCGCATCCCCAAGGTCATCGAGGGTGTTAGAGAGGCAGTTCTCGCAGGGTGGAGGGAGTTAAAGAGAGGTTCAGCTATCGACGCCGTGGAGGAGGCGGTGAAGGTTCTCGAGGACAACCCCGTCTTCAACGCGGGTACTGGGTCAGTTCTGACCCTCGACGGGAAGGTTGAGATGGATGCGGCCATAATGCGCGGCAAAACCCTGGAAGCTGGAGCTATTGCCGGAATATGGGGCGTCAAGAATCCAATAAGCGTGGCGAGGAAAGTCATGGAGAAGACAGATCATGTCCTGCTCATAGGAGAAGGTGCTGTAAAGTTCGCCCGTCTCATGGGCTTTCCCGAGTATGACCCGACTACTGAAGAGCGGAAGAAACAGTGGGGGGAGCTGAGGAAGAAGCTCATCGAGACAGGTGAAGTTAAGCACTGGAAGAAGCTGAGCGAGCTCATAAAGGAGTACCCGGAGGTCTTGAGGAGCACCGTTGGAGCGGTAGCCTTCGACGGCGAGGAAGTTGTGGCCGGTACCTCCACGGGCGGTGTCTTCCTAAAGATGTTCGGCCGCGTGGGTGACACGCCAATAATCGGAGGCGGGACTTATGCCAACGAAGTGGCTGGAGCTTCGTGCACGGGTCTCGGCGAGGTCGCCATAAGGCTCGCTCTCGCGAAGACTGCTACGGACTTCGTTCGCCTCGGTATGGATGCCCAAGCTGCAAGCGAAGCGGCAATAAGTTTGGCCACGAGATACTTCGGGCCCGACACTATGGGTATAATCATGGTGGATGCCAAGAGCAACGTGGGCTTTGCGAAGAACACGAGGCATATGAGCGTGGCCTATATGAAAGAGGGTATGGATGAGCCCTACGCGGGTGTCTGAATGGAGGGGAAGATTTGGCTCCTTCACACCTCAACTTTCTTCTTCTTCCTTGGCATCTCGATAGTTAATCCTCTCATCTCTCCCCTCGCCATCAGCCTAGGTGCTTCTCCCTTAATAGTCGGGAGCATCGCCGCGGTGGCTTCCATTGTTGCCCTCCTCTTCAAGCCCTTGGGTGGTATGCTTGGGGATAGGGGGCTTCAGTTCCACATGATGGCCCTTGGTGCCATTCTCGGTGCTCTCGCTGGCGGTCTGTACATCGGAGCTACCCTCCTTGGTAGCCTCCTACTCTTCGCCATTGGCAGGGCAATCCATGGGTTCGGAATGGCCCTCTTCTTCCCGTCCTCCCTATCCACGGCCATAGACCTTGCCCCAGAGGGTAGGGTCGGGGAGACGCTTGGCTGGAGGGGTATGATGTTCTCCCTAGGCAACCTGATAGGACCGGCCCTTGGGGGCTTCATTGCCGATGCTAGGGGCTTTATAGCGGCCTTCGTCCTCACGGTCGGTCTCTCACTCCTCGCCGCTCTCTTCGTTCTGGCTACATACTCAAAGATTGGAAAGAGGCTGAAGAAGCATGGAGATAAGGGCGGGGCCTCCTACAGGGAGCTCCTAAGGGTGAGCTTCATAGCGGCATCAACGTCTCTCTTCTTCATGTCCCTCGCCTACGGTGGACTTATGACCTTCCTTCCGGCCCTTTACAAGTCCCTTGGCCTCGGGACGAGCGCTTTTGGTCTCTATGCCAGCGTCATGGGAGGTGCTAGCCTACTGACAAGGGTATTCGGGGGAAGGGAGGCTGACAGGAGGGGCCCCCTGCCGGTAGCGACCGTCGGACTCATCGGCCTCATTTTTGCCTACATCTTCCTGGTACTTTACATTGAGCCACCCCTATCTTACGTTAGCGCCGCCCTCTTGGGCGCGAGCTTCGGCCTGGCGGTTCCTTCCCTTCAGATGATGGCCCTTGCCCGCCTTCCACAAAGGATAAGGTCCTTGGGCTCCGGCGTATACACGATGTTCTTTGACCTCGGATACCTAACTGGGCCAGTGCTCCTTGGG